>NZ_JAQAHF010000025.1:0-51799 GCF_027871645.1 Agrobacterium sp. ST15.13.015 | reverse complement strand
GACGAACTGGCTTTTGGTCGACAGCCGGCGGACATGCTTGTCAGCCCCGTGTTCATCCACAAGCCGCTCAAACGCCGCCCAGGGAATACGCTTCAAAAGATCATGAAAGACCCTATTCTTGTGCCGCACGGTGTTGCTCCTCTTTCGTGTCCGAGATCGTCGCCAAACGCTCGAATACCAGTAGAATCAACACCGTGCGCCATGTCCACCAAATTTAAACCGGACAGCAGTGGGACAGACCCGAGCATGACGGAGGTGGGCTTTCGGGATTTTGCCAACAAATTGAACCCGGCTCCGCTAAGGCGAAGCCGGGTTTTTCTTGCCCAATTCCAGCTCAGGCGAGTGTCGTCAGCGCGCGGCTCGAAGCGCCGGCTTCGGCAAAGCGGCTGAAGACGCCGCTGGTGGTGTTGCGCAGCCGTTCGACATCCTGCGGGCCGTAGCGGTCCGAACGGTAGCTCATCAGCACGCGAATGGAGCGCTCGCCGCCGATCATCTCTTCCATCACCTCGAATTGCAGTCCCAGCATGGATTCATGCTTGTCGGGGTCGATCTGGCGGAACTCCACCGGTTTGCCATCCGGCCCGGCAAGAGTGCCGTTCAGCTTGTTCTTGGCGTGGATCTGGATAAAGACCTCGAACAGATGGTCGCGGCCGGGCGTCATGCCCAGCGCTTCCTCGACGAGATCGATCGGGATTTCGCTATGTTCCAGCGAGCCGTTGATGGTGTTCTTCACCGAAGAAATCAGGTCGCCGACGGTCATTGTCTCGCCGAAACGCACGCGATGGGCGACAACCGTGGTGAAATAGCCGATCGTATCGAAATAACCGCTATCGGTGCGGCCTGAAGCCGAGGTGCCGACCACGAGATCGCTTAACCCGCCGAGATGGCGCAGCGATGCGGCAATGGCGGCGTAAACCACGTTGAACAGCGAGGCGCTGTTCTGCTTGGCAATGGCGTAAAGCCCGTCGCTGACATGTTTTTCCAGCTTGAATTCGATCCAGCCGCCCGCCGGTGCTTCGTCCTGCGATGCCTCGTGCGGCGTGCTGTCCTGTCCGTTGAGGGTAAGGCCTTTCGGCGCATCCCGCAGCATATCGGTCCAGTAGGCGAGGTGGCCGGCATTGACGCCTGACGCGACCTGTTTTCTCGCAAATTCATGGAAGGGCGCCGGCTTGGTGGCAAAGACCGGGGCCTTGCCCGCCGCCCTTGCCCGGTAGGCCTCGGTCAGCTCGTCCATCATCAGGTTCACCGACCATTCGTCGAGTACGATGTGATGGAAAAGGAAGGAAAGCACCTGACGGCCGGTCTGCGCATCCTTAAGGAAGCGCAGCCGCATCGGCAGTTCACGCGCAAGATCGAACCGCCAGCCGGCCTCCGCGTGCCGGTCCACACCTTCGCTTTCTTCGCTGGTCCAGAACCATTTGTAACCGGGCAGGTCGTGCATCGGCACGATCTTCTGCAGAACCGTATTGTCTTCGACGTAGAAATGGGTCCGCAGGCCGGGATGGCGCTCGATGATATCGAGGAAGGCGCATTCGAAGGCATTCTCATCCACCGGATCGAGGAAATCGAGCGCGAAGGGAATGTTGAAGATTTCGCCGAAGCCGAAGGCGGCATAGGCCTTCCAGAGCGACATCTGCGCCAGCGAAAGCGGCGCGGTGAGCGAGCCGCTCGCCGTCGCTTCGGCCTGCGCGGGTGCTGCGGTTTCGAGCCGGGTCGCCTGTTTTGCGAGCGAGGCGGCGGTCGGGTAGCTGAACAGGTCGTTGAAGCGCAGCTCGATGCCGTGGTTGCTGAGAAGACGTCCGATGATGCGCGTCGCAATCAGCGAATGGCCGCCGAAGTCGAAGAAATCGTCATCCGGCCCCATGTCGGGCGAAACGAGCGCTTCACGGAATTCCGCAAGGATCGTTGCGACGGTGTTGTCATCGTTTTCACCCGAAGCAGGCTGCTGCGGTGCTGTCGCGACGTTTTGGGGGACGATGCCGGAAAAATCCGTGCCGCCTTCGAGATGGTTGACGAAGCGCTCCAGCAGGAAGGCCGTCGCATGCGGCGATGTCTCCCTGCCGCCCGTCAGTTCGAGGCGGATATCGCCGGCGGCTGTCGGGCCGGCGGCAAGCGTCAGGCCGAGACCGGATTGCAGGGAGGGCAGGGGCAGGTGCTCAAACTGGAGCCCATGCTCCGATATGGCCTGAACGGGTGTCGCAAGCGCCTGCAGCGTGAAGGTTGCGGTTCCGCCTTCATTGTCGTTTCGCTGCTCCAGACCGGACAGCACGGCTTTTTCAGCCTGTTCGGGTGATTGGTCGCGGGAGATCGCTACCCGTGCCGCAGCCTCCGCTGACATCGGCATCGAAGCGCTGACACCGGGCTCCAAGCGCAGGGTTACTGTCTCGGGACCGCCGGTTTTCGCGAGGAAAAGGGCAAAACGCGATCCGGCGCGGGCCAGAAGCGCATTCGTCGCCGTGGAGCTGTTAAGGCCGAGCAGGGTGGCGGGAAGATCGATGCCGTGGCTGTGGCTCGCCGGCCTGTCGACCCCGTTTTGCCGCAGCGCCACGACGGTCGAGCCGGAGGCCGGACGTTGCAGCCAGCCGAGCGGAAGCGGGTCGACACTGTTACTTTCGACCGCGCGCGGCGAAAGCGGTTTCGGTGTCTCACCGGCATAGGCCGCCGTAATGCCTTCCAGCAGGATTTGCGGCGAGAGGACTTCGCCGAGCAGGCCGTGGACCAGAAATGCCAGCAGGATTTCTCCCTCGCTCAAAAGCACGACGGCCTGAAACGGCGGGTCGGTCTCGGCATCGAAGGGCCTTGCCTGAAGGTCGTGTAGCAAAGTCAGGGCCTCGCCTGCCGATGGAACATGCAGCAGTTGCACGATGGATGCGGACGGGGCCTCGATGCTCTTGGCAAGCGTGCCGTCCTGGCCGAAGGCAAAGCGTGCACGAAGTTCGGGCCAGACTTCGCAAAGCGTCTTCAGCGCCGAGGTCAGGCGCAGCAGATCGCACTCTTCACCGATGCGATAGGCGAGAAGGGCGCGGAAGACCTGATCGGGATCCTGAAACTGCTCGAACCAGACCCGTTCTTCGTATTGGCTGGGCGGGGCTGCATCCCCCCTGTCGAAAGTTTCTTCGACGCGACGTGCGAGCATACGCGTATTGTCTGCTGCCATGGTCCTCTCCTTGGAAATATTCGGGAATCGCGCTCCGGCGCGAAAAGTGCTGCGTCGCGGGATCAATGTCCCGCGCGCGACCGTTCGATGAGCGCCTGCCAGGCGGCAAGCGTGGGCTGCCGGGCCAGATCCTCATAATCGAGCCGCGTCCCGGCAAGCTGGGAAAGCGGTGGCATCAGCCGCATGAGGGCAAGCGAATGAAGCCCGCGACCGAACAGGTTGTCCCCCGGTTCGATGTCGCGCACTTCATCGTCGAGAACCCTGGCGATAAGGGCCTTGAGTTCCGTCATCATCGTTTCCGCCTCCGGCATGGTGTCCGCCGCGATTGCCGGTTCACTCATCGAAATGATCGTGAACGCCGCTGGCGCCGCGCCGCCAGTAACCGGAAGCGCGAGTCCATTTGGGGTTGGCGCCGAATTCTTCGACCAGAAGGGCGCGAACCTCCTTTGCAGCCTTCGATTCGCAGGCGACCCAGCTGAAGAAATCGCCCTTCGGCAGTTCGAGCTTGCGCAGGGCGCCCACCAGCGCGTCGTGGTCGGTTCCGTTTTCCGTCTTCTGCGTCACCCAGACAATAGACGCATCCGCCTTCGTCGTGAGTTCCAGCCGGTCGGCATCCGTCTCTACCTCGATCAGCGCCACGACGCGGGTGCCCTCAGGCATTTCCTGCAGCCGCCGCGCCAGCGCGGGAAGGCCGGTATCGTCGGCAATCAGCAGATGCCAGTCGTAGGTGAAGGGGACGGTGAAAGAGCCGCGCGGACCGGCGATCCACGCTTTGTCACCCGCTTTGGCGGCTTTCGCCCAGTTGCTGGCGGGGCCGTCGTGATGGGTGGCGAAATCGATGGCGAGTTCGCCCTTTTCGGCGTCGAAGCTGCGCGGCGTGTAGTCGCGCGCCAGCGGGCGTGGTGCGCCTTCCGGGAATTCAATGCCGTTCGGGCCGATCACCGGCAGGCTCGGTTCCGTTTCGCCGGACTGGGCAAAGAACATCTTGACGTGGTCGTCGAAACCGAGGCTCGCAAAGCCCTCCAGTTCCGGCCCGGTCAGGACGATGCGGACCATGGACCGGCTGAGCTTTTCGACGCGCGCGACATTGAGCGCGCGCAGCGCGACGGGGTGGCGATGGCGTTTGGGAGTGCGGTCCGGAATGGGGGAATCTATGGTTTCTGGCATGCTCATGCTGTTGTCTTTCCTGGGATATCGCCGACGGGTTCGGCGGTTTCGCTGTCCCGGGTCGGCGTGCCGGAGGATCGCGCATTGGGGAGTCTCGTCCGGCGCGATATTCCGGCGTCGTTGCGTCAAGATGCGCGAACCATAACAGGCGGTTTCGGCCCCGGCAATATAACTTTCTCCAAAAACTCAAGTTTATACCCGGCACGTAAATCGTGCCGGGATTGGCTTTGGATAAAGCCGTTCAGCGGCGGCCTGCCCAGCTTTCCACCTCATCCAGTGTGTGCAGGGCGCTCGGGATTGAAGGCGTCGTGACCCTGGTGGAATCGAGGAAAACGATCCTTTTCTCGCGCGCCGGTTTTACGAAACGTTCCCAGCCGGGAATGATCTTTTCAAGGGCGGCGCGCGTTCCGGCCTCGCCGCGGGCGGGGCTGGTGTAGCTGTTCATCACCACCAGCAGATCGGGATTGAGCTTGCCGAAGGCATCGGCGCTCAGCGGCATCATCAGGGTCGAGCCCATGCCGCCCGAAGAGGCGGCGTTGTCGATCTTCAGGCGGGTATAACCCAGATCCTCCAATGCCTGCACCGCGCCGGACATGTCGCCCACCGCATTGATCTGGTCGGTCAGCAGGATCGCGAGATAGGTCTTGCCCTTGATATCGTCGCCCAGCGTCTTTTTGACGGCGGCGAGCTTCGTGTCATAGGTCTTCCGGCGCTCGGCAAAGACATCGCTTCGCCCGACCAGGGCGGCAAGGTTTTCTTCGACGCTGAAACCATAGGCATGGCCGGTGCTGACTTTTTGCAGATAGACGGGGGCGACGGTGGAGAGCTGTTCGGCCTTGCCGCCATCCATTTCCGTGGCGACGATCAGGTCTGGTTGCAGCGCCCGCAGTTTTTCGAGGTCGATCTGGCCAACCGCGCCGAAACCCTTCGGTTTCGTGCGGCCTTCACCGAGAACGGTGTCGACGAAATCGACAGCGGTGGCGAATTTGCCGTCGCTGTTGCGGCCATAGGCGCCGACCACATTGGCGTCGAGATCCATCAGCGGCACGCCGAGCAGCGGCTCGTGCATGACGACGATGCGCTGTGGCTTTTCAGGAACGGAGACGCTGCGGCCGGCGGCATCGGTCACGCTGCGCTCGGCGGCGAGGCTCGTTCCGGCGGCCAGAAGTGCGGCGATGAGCATGGCAATTCGCATGGCATTTCCTTTATTCGATGTCTTCAGTGGCTGTTGGTTCTGCGCAGCGCCTGAAGGCGCAGCGTGAGGATGAAAAGCGGCACGCCGATCAGCGTCAGCGCAAGGCCGATCGGCATCGGCGTATCGGCCACCAGTCCGCGGGACAGGGCATCGGCGGTGACGACCAGAATGCCGCCGGTAAGCCCCGACAGGAAAAGCCTGGCGCGCCCGACGGCGGGCGAAACGAAGGTGGCGAGATGCGGGGCGATAACGCCGAGAAAGGTCAGCGGGCCGACGGCCGTAACCGAGGAAGCGCTGAGGATGACAGCAAAAACAATGACGAGCGGGCGCGAATGTCTGACAGTTTCGCCGAGCGCCATGGCCATTTCATTGCCGAGATCGAAGACCGCAAGCGCCCGGCCGATGAGAAAAATGCCCACAAGGCTTGCGGCGAAGAGGGGGGCGAAAACGAGTATGGTCGACCAGCTGGCCTGAAACAGCGAACCCGCCATCCAGTCGGCCAGCGACAGCGAGGTTTCGGCCGGTGTGTAGAGCAGAAGCACGGAGGAGACGGAGGAAAGCGCCGATTCAATTGCGATGCCCATCAGCAGTATGGCTAGGCCGCTCGAGCGTTCCCGCCCGACGAGGGCGATGAGAAGAAAGGCGACGGCCAGACCGCCGCCGACGGCCGCAAGCGCCACCAGCGTCTTGGGTGCGGCTGGCACCAGCACCAGAAGCAGCATGATGGTGGTCATCGACCCCTGGCTTAGACCGAACAGGCCGGGATCGGCGAGCGGATTGCGGGCGACGGATTGCAGCATGGCGCCCGCCAGCGCCACGCTCCAGCCGGCCATGAAACCGAGCAGGATACGCGGCAGCCGCACCGTCCACAGTGCATAGGCCTGATCGTCGCCGAGATGCCCGCCCACCAATCCGCGCAGGAGATCGGCGAGGCCTGTTTCGGTATTGCCGAGGCTGACGGACAGGGCGGCGAGCGCCAGCGCCAGCACCATCAGCGCAAGGCCGGCCTTCAGATTTCCGATGCCGATCTGCAGGCCGCTCGGAAGCCGGAGGACGGCTTTGCCGTCGGTGGCGAAATGCCGTTTCATGAAAGCCCCCTTCATGACAGCCCCCTTGCCGAAGGCGACAGATAGAAGCGCTTGACGATGACAATGAAGACGAGACCGCCAAGCAGGTCCATGAACAGCCCGGTATTGACCACATAGGGCGCAAACAGGGTTTGCGCGCCAAGATCGGCCAGCACGCAGAGACCCGCGCCGACAAGCGCGGAGGCCGGCAGGGCAAGCGTGAAATTCACCCCGACCAGCGGCCGGATCATATGCGGCACGATGAGGCCGACGAAGCCGATGGGGCCGCAGATCGCCACCGCCGAACCCGAGGCCAGCATGGTGGCGAAGAGCGCGACCCGGGAAATGCGTGTGACATTCACACCGGCGGAGGCGGCCTTTTCCGCGCCCAGCAGAACCAGCGTCAGCGGCCGGGCGAGCGCCCACAACATGACGAGCGCAATTGCGCCGATCCACCAGAAATCGGTGAGGCGCTCGGCATAGACGTGGTTGATATTGCCGCCCACCCAGCTGAGGAACTCGGCGCGGCGTGTGGGGTTGGAGAGAAGCAGGGCGTTGGTCACGCCGATCAGCAGCATGGAAACCAGCGCGCCGGAAAGGATGAGCGACAGACCGCGCGGATCGTTCGCCCGCCCGGCGAGACGCGCGACGACGAAGCAGGCGGTAAAACCGAAGCCGGCGCCCGCGAGCGCGGCAAGGCCCTGTATTTCCGGAGAGAAATCGAACACCAGCGCGCCGGCAATCACAAAAAGCGTCGCGCCGGCATTCAGCCCCAGGGTGGAGGGCGAGGCGAGGGGATTGCGCACAAGCCCCTGCAGCACACAACCGCTGACGGCCGTCGTCGCCCCCACATAGATCGCAATCAGCGAGCGTGGGATTTGCTGATAGAGAAGCACCGACTGCTCATAGCTGTCGGCCTCGCTGCGCCAGAGCGTCGACAGGATTTCGGCAGGCGGCATGTCGCCTGACATTACCAGCAGATTGATGGCGAGGATGGCAGCCAGCAGCAGCGCGGCGGCGAAAATCAGCGTTATCTTCGGGGTCATGCCGGGATGGCCTGTTCCTGCCGCTCCAGCCGGGGCACGCAGATGAGCCGCCCCTGCCGGGAGAAGATATCGGCTTCGAGATCGAAGACCTCGGCGACATTTTCGGGCGTTACCGTTGTTTTCACCGGCCCGGACGCCAGAACCCGCCCGGCTTTCAGCATGATGACATCATCGGCGAAGGTGGAGGCAAGGTTGAGATCGTGCAGCACGACGATGACAGTCTTGCCATGCCTGTCCGTCAGTTCGCGCACGAGGCTGAGAACGGCATATTGATATTTCATGTCGAGATGATTGACCGGCTCGTCCATCAGGATCATGTCCGTATCCTGCGCCAGCACCATGGCGATGAAGGCGCGCTGGCGCTGGCCGCCGGAAAGCGTGTTGACCTGCGCTCTCGCCTTGTCTTCCAGCCCGACGGTCTTCATCGCCTCGGCAAAAAGCGCGCGGTCGCGTTCGGTCGGGCCGCCCGCAAGACCGTAGCGGGCATAACCGGCAAGCTCGATCAGCTCACCGAGCGTCATATAGTCGGGGCAATGGCACTCCTGCGGCAGATAGGCGATGCGCCGCGCCAGTTCGCGGCGTCCGATCTCGCCGATCGAACGCTCGCGGAGCCTTATCGCGCCCGATGACAAAGGCACGAAACCCATAATGGTCTTCAACAGCGTCGACTTGCCGCAGCCATTGGGGCCGACCAGCGCGGTGACGCGGCCTGATCTGAAACGGGCGGAAAGCCCCCGCAGGACGGGAACATGTCCATAGCTGGCGTGAAGGTCCGTGGCTTCAAGCACCGGATACAACTCCTGTTATTCATGCGCCCATGCGTCGAGACGCCGCACGGTCTTTATAAGTGTTTGAATTTAAACGTCTAACCCGTGGAAAAAGCATTTCTTTCCGGCAGGCGCGACGGTGTGGTCTTGAAGCGACACTAAACTATAGTAAAACTCTCCACAAATCGAAATTTGCCGATTCAACGTGCAGATTTCCTGCCGGTTATTTCAGTCGAGGTGCATCATGTCAGTCGCAGCCAAGCTTCATATCGGCATGTCGCTGGCCCCAACCTGGCTCAGCGGCGAGGCATGGCGGCGCGCGGACAGCGATATAAGCGGGGTGTTTTCCAGCGATTATTTCGTCGATCTGGCGCAGCGCGCGGAAGCTGCGCATGTGGATTTCGTGTTTCGGCCGGATACGCTTTTTCTGCGCACCGAGGGGCTGGAGACCGGCGGCGGATTTGCCAGCATGGACCCGACCATGCTTCTTGCGGCCATTGCGCGGGAAACCAGCCATGTCGGGCTGTTGTCCACCGTTTCGACCACATTTCTGCCGCCCTATGTGGTGGCCCGCCAGATCCAGTCGCTGAACTGGCTGAGCAATGGCAGGGCAGGGTGGAATATCGTGACGGCGCTTGAGGGGCACGAAAATTTCGGCCTGAAAGAGATGCCTTCGCCGCAGGAGCGTTACGAGCGCGCCGCCGAATTCACGCAGGTAGTACAGCAGCTCTGGGCGAGCTTTCCGAACGAAGCTCTCAAACTCGACCGGGAAAGCGGTCGGTTCGCGGATTCCTCGTTGGTGCGGCCGGTGGCGCATGAGGGTAGGCATTTCAGCGTCAAAGGCCCGCTCAACCTGCCGTCCCATGTCAGCCGCATTCCGCTGGTGCAGGCGGGCGCTTCTCCCGAGGGCCGTGATTTCGCCTCGTCGGTGGCCGATGCTGTCTTTGCCTCGACGCCGGATATGCAGGCGGCCATCGAACTCAGGGCGGATTTGCGGCGGCGTGCCGAGGGCCACGGTCGCAACCCCGACGGCGTGAAGCTGATGCCGGGCCTCAGCCTCTATCTCGCGGAGACCGGCAGGGAGGCGCTGGAACTCTTCGCGGAGACCCATGCCCGCGCCAACCGCGCCCGCGCTTTTGCCTCCATTCGCGATATGACGGGTCTTGATCTCACGGACTGGCCGCTCACGCGGATCGTTACCGCCTCCGACCTGCCGCCGCCGCCGGAGACACCGAGAAGCCGCACCCATGCCGGCCTGCTGCGCCGGCTGATCGAGCGGGAGACGCTGAGTGTTGCGGAATTATTGCGACGTCCGGAAGTGATGGGGTCGGGCCATTGGCAGATCATCGGTACTGTTGAAGATGCCCTTGAGGCCATCCGCGAATGGGCGGCTGCCGGTGCGATCGACGGTTTCGTCGCGGTGCCCGGCGGTTCGGTGGCATCCATGCGGCTGGTGCTGGAGCGGCTGTTGCCGAAGCTCGCCGATGCCGGGCTTTTCCGCACGGCTTATTCCGGCCGCACCTTTGCTGAACATCTGGCCGAATAGGCTTACGCTCCGCCGGATTCGGCGGTCGCCTGTTCGGCGGCTTCGATCAGCCGTGAAAAATGCCGTTCGGTCTCGGCGGTGGCCACGAAGGATACGGTGGTGACGACACAACAGAGTTCGCCCTGGGCGTCGAAAACCGGCGCCGCCTTGCCCGTCAGGGCGGAGAACAGATGTTCATTGAGTTCCGCGCCGCCGACCTCACGAATGGTTTCCAGAATGCCGGCATCGGGACGGGAGCCACGAAAGGCGGCCGGTTGCAGCCTGCGCACGGCGGCTATCCTGTCCGGTGGCAGGTAGGCCTGAAAAACCAGCCCGCAGGCGCTGTTGTCCAGCGGCAGAACATCGCCGAGCGCTACGGTGCTGATGGAAAAGCTGGCGCTTCTCGCCCACCGCACCACGGTCGGGCCGCGTTCGGTCCAGATCGCCACGCCGCAGCTGGCGCCGATCTCGGAGGCAAGCGCATTCATCTGGCGGCCCGCGGTTTCGACCGGATTGATTCGCCTGAGCGCGCTTATGCCTATTCCGAGCGCCGCAGGTCCGAGGTCGTAACTGCCGCTTGCGGGGTCCTGTATCACCAGCCTCTCCCGCACGAGGCTTTGCATGTAGCGATGCGCCGTGGAGCGGCCGGTGCCGGCGCGTTTGGCCAGTTCGCCAAGTGCCAGCGCCCTGTCCGATCTGGCGAGAAGATTGAGGAAACGCGCCGCGATCGATACCGACTGAATGAGGGCAGAGCGCTTTTCGCCCTCGTTTTCCGGCAGATTGTCCGAATCGTCATCCATGGCGTTCAAGCGCGTTCCCCCGTTTTGTTGAGCATGCCTAACGCATCGCACCGGAAATCGGAATGGATTTCTGCGGACGGAACTATGCTGTTTCCTTTCGAAACGCTGCGGGTGAGCAAACGGTGGTCGGTAAACTTTGTTGTAAATATGGCACATCCCGTTACGGAAGCCTTTTTGTCCGCAATACAGAACGCATTCTCTATTGCGAAACGGATAACGCTTCCGTTACTTGAATATGACTTTAATACTCATGTTTATTAGGGGTGTGTGATGGGGTTTAGCTCTAACGGTCGTTTGATGAGCGGGGTCAGCGCTCTGACGCTGGCGACATTGTTTGTGACGCCGGTTCTCGGTCAGGATCAGCAGGCAACGACGGCGGGCACCACCGTCCTGAAGCCGATCGTCGTGACCGGTGAAAAAGTGGCGCGCGACATGAAGAACACGGCGTCGTCCGTTTCGGTCATATCCGGGGATAAAATCAAGAAGGAAAAGACCGGCGACCCGACCGTATCGGAAGCGATCAAGGATATTCCGAACGTCGTTTACACCGACAATGTCAGCGCCCCGATTATTCGCGGACAGGACACGCAGGGACCGAATACCGGCTCCATCGCCTTCTTCACCGGCACGGTGCCGCGCGCGACGATCAATGTCGACGGCCATTATCTCGGTTATAACGAGTTCATCTATGGCGCGAGCTCCATCTGGGATGTCGAAAGCATCGAGGTGTTCCGCGGACCGCAGACCACCTCGCAGGGCGCCAACGCCATTGCCGGCGCGATCCTTGTCAACACCAAGGACCCGACCTTTACGCCGGAAGCCAGCTATCAGGCGGAAATCGGCAATTATCACCAGAAGCGCGGTTCCTTCGCCTTTTCCGGTCCGCTGATCGAGGATGAACTGGCGGCGCGTGTGGCAATCGATTATTCCGGCCGCGACACCTTCATCGACTACATCAATTCCGCCTTCGCCCATACCGGTACGGACCAGAATTTCAAGGAGTTCAACGGTCGCTTCAAGCTTCTGTGGGAGCCTTCGGAAATACCTGGTCTTTCGACAAAGCTAACCTATTCCTACAATGCCTCTAACCGGCCGAGCCAGGAAGCGGCTTCGCGCCCATTCGAGGACCTGAACCACGTCACCACAACCATGCCAAGTTTCGGCCAATACACCAATACTGGCATCCTCGACGTCAATTACGATTTCGAGAACGGTGTGAAGCTGTTCAACCAGACGCAGTTCTCCTCTTCCTCCGCCGAGCGCCGGGTTGGCATTGCGAATAATGGTGACGCCGAAATCGATCTGAAGAACACGTCTCACGAAACACGCGTGACCTTCGGTGATCAGGAAGACGTGCTGAGCGGTGTCGCGGGTATTTATTACGCGCATACGAAAGCCGACGAGGTGCTTTATCTGCGCGGAACCTCGCGCTTCAACGATACCAAGGATAATCTCGGCCTCTTCAGCGAATTGAGCTATCGCCTGACCGATCAATGGACCCTGACCGGCGGCCTGCGCTACCAGCAGGACCAGATTCAGCGCGCCGGCTACCGGACGCTCTCCGCCACCAGCAGAAGCTCGGTCAATTATGACGAAACCTTCTCGGAAATCCTGCCCAAGGCGTCGCTGGCCTACGCCATCAATGACGACTGGACGGTGGGCGGCCTGATCAGCCGCGGTTACAATCCCGGCGGCGTCGCATTCGACCTGACGACCAGCAAATGGCGCACCTTCGACAAGGAAACCATCTGGAACTACGAGCTGTTCACCCGCGCCAGCCTGCTGGACGATACGCTGACAGTGAACGGTAACCTGTTCTACATGGACATGAAGGACGCCCAGTTTAACGTGCCGGTCGTCGTCTCCACGGGCATCAGCGAGTCCTACACCGTCAATGCCGAAGAAGCTCATGCTTACGGTCTGGAAATCGGCGTGGATTATCAGGTCCTCGACAATCTGACACTGAAGGCCAGCGCCGGTCTGCTGAAGACGAAGATCGACGAGATTTCCAGCAATGCCGCCTATGTCGGCAAGGAATTCGCCAAGTCGCCGGGTTACAGCTTCACCGTCGGAGCAAGCTGGGACGTGACGGATAAATTTACCGTTTCGGGGCAGGTGCGCCATCTCGACGGCTATTATTCCGACACGGATAACAAGGCCGTTTATGCCATCGATCCTTATACGATTGCAGATGTGCGGGCGAGCTACAAGTTCCAGGAGGAGCTTGAATTCTACGCTTATGTCAAGAACGTCTTCGATGAGCGCGCACCGACGCTGATGAAGGAAAACCGCGGCATCGGCGGCATCGAGGCGAGCATGACTGAACCGCGCATGTTTGGCGTCGGTATTCGCGGCACGTTCTGAGCTGTCACCTGAGTTGAAAAGCGAAGAGACCTCCGAAATGATTTTCGGAGGTCTCGAACTGTTGACCCTCTCTCGCACTCGCCGTCATCCTCGGGCTTGTCCCGAGGATCCAACCACGTCTCGTTAGAACAATCGGTTGCAGATGCTCGGGACAGGCCCGAGCATGACGAAGAAGAGGCTTTGGGCCTCTTTAAAGCCGAGATCCCCGACGTGGATAAAGCCTCAGAAAAACGCCTGAATTCCCGTCTGCGCCCGGCCGAGGATCAGCGCGTGGACGTCGTGCGTGCCCTCATAGGTGTTGACCGTCTCAAGGTTCTGGGCGTGGCGCATGACGTGATATTCGATCTGGATGCCGTTGCCGCCATGCATGTCGCGGGCCTGGCGGGCGATATCCAGCGCCTTGCCGCAATTGTTGCGCTTGATGATGGAGATCATTTCCGGCGCCATCTTCTGGTCGTCCATCAGTTGGCCGACGCGGAGCGATGCCTGTAGGCCGAGCGCGATTTCGGTCTGCATGTCGGCGAGCTTCTTCTGGTAAAGCTGCATGCCGGCGAGCGGCTTGCCGAACTGCTTGCGGTCGAGACCATATTGCCGGGCGCGGAGCCAGCAATCTTCCGCAGCCCCCATGACACCCCAGGAAATGCCGTAACGGGCGCGGTTGAGGCAGCCGAACGGGCCTTTCAGGCCGGAAACATTGGGCAGCAGTGCGTCTTCGCCCACTTCCACACCGTCCAGAACGATCTCACCGGTGATGGAGGCGCGCAGCGACAGCTTGCCGCCGATTTTGGGAGCGGAGAGGCCCTTCATGCCCTTTTCCAGCACGAAGCCGCGGATCTGGTTGTCATGGGCTTCCGATTTCGCCCAGACGACGAAGACATCGGCGATTGGCGCATTGGAAATCCACATTTTCGAACCGCGCAGGCGATAGCCGCCGGCAATTTTTTCGGCGCGGGTCTTCATGCCGCCGGGATCGGAGCCGGCATCCGGCTCGGTCAAGCCGAAACAGCCGATCAACTCGCCGGAGACGAGGCCGGGCAGGTATTTCTTCTTCTGCTCGTCAGAGCCATAGGCGAAGATCGGATGGATGACGAGCGAGGACTGCACGCTCATCATCGAGCGGTAACCGCTGTCGATCCGCTCCACCTCGCGGGCGACGAGGCCGTAAGCCACATAGCTGGCATTGGCCGCGCCATATTCTTCCGGCAGGGTGACGCCGAGCAGGCCGGTGCGGCCCATCAGGCGGAACAGTTCCGGCTCGGTGGTCTCGGAAAGATAGGCTTCGGAGACACGCGGCAAGAGTTCGGATTTGCCGAAGGCGGCGGCGGCGTCGCGGATCATCCGCTCGTCATCGGTCAGTTGGTCTTCGAGCAGAAAAGGGTCCTGCCAATTGAATGCTGCGTGTTCGCTCACGTGATGCCTCCGGATTTGCTGGCCGGATTATTGGTATTCGAGCCAGTCGGCACAAGCCATGTTTACTCATTTTTGCATTACATATAGTAATGGCTCATGACATCTCTCAGCCGCAAACTCCTGCCCTCCACCAGTGCGCTCGCCGCCTTCGATTCCGTGGCCCGGCTCGGCAGCTTTTCCGCCGCCGCCGATGAGCTTGCCCTGACGCAGGGGGCGATCAGCCGGCAGGTTATGTCACTGGAAGAACAGCTTGGCGTGCGCCTGTTCGAGCGCGGCGCGCGCGGCGTGGCGCTGACGGCGGAAGGCCGTGCCTATGCAAAATCCATCGCCTCCGCCCTTGGCGAGATACGCTCTGCGTCGCTGCAGATCATGACCAAAACGCATGGCAATACCTTGAACCTTGCCATGTTGCCCACCTTCGGCACCCGCTGGCTTCTGCCGCGTATCCCGGATTTCGTGGCGAACCACCCCGAAATCACCATCAATTTCGCCACCCGCATCGGCCAATTCGACTTTGAGCGTGAGCAGCTGGATATGGCGATCCATATCGGCCAGGCCGATTGGCCGGGGGCGGAGAGCACCTTTCTCATGCATGAAATGGTCGCGCCGGTGTGCAGCCCGCAATTCCTCAGCGCCCACCCGGTGGAAAGGGGCGAGGATATCGCCGCCCTGCCGTTGCTGCACATGGCCTCGCGGCCCGGAGCATGGGGTCACTGGTTCGAAAGCCTGGGACTGTCGCTCGCCTTGCCGCAGGGCATGCGCTTCGAGCAGTTCTCCAGCGTGGCGCAGGCCTGCATCGCCGGGCTCGGCGTGGCGCTGATGCCGCTGTTCCTGATCGATAACGAACTGAAATCCAAGCAGCTGGTCAAAGCCTTCGATCATCAGGCGAGAAGCCCCAGTTCCTATTATGCGGTGGCGCCGCTTTCGCGTGCCAATCACGTGCCGGTCGTGCTGTTTCGCGATTGGCTGGTGCGCCAGGTTGAGGCTTATCGCGCCGCCAGCACTCAGGCCCTGTAAAAAATAATCGCTCTTTTTTCGGGCATTTAACCTTTGTGCCCAGCTTTTCGCCGTATTTCGCCGGCGCAGGACTCGACAGCGGGCCGCGCCTCGCTTATCCTGATTAAACGTTTAATCAGCCTTCCCGGACCATCCATGGCGTCGTCACGGCCTGCCACCAATCTGAGCGCGATAGCAGCGGCACTCGGCGTGTCGGTTGCAACCGTGTCCAATGCGCTGTCGGGTAAAGGCCGTGTTTCACCTGATCTGGTAGAGCGTATCCGCAAGACGGCAAGTGAACTGGGTTATGTGCCGAGTTCGGCGGGCAGGGCGTTGCGCACCGGCAGAAGCGGTGTTCTGGGGCTGGTTCTGCCTGACATTGCTAACCCGCTCTTCCCGCAGATCGCGCAGGCCATTGAAAAGGCTGCTGTTACTGCCGGTTACGGCGTGCTGATCGCCGACTCCCGTGGCGATATCGCCATGCAGACGGATGCGATCAACCGGCTGATTGAGCGCGGGGTCGATGGTATGGTGGTCGTTCCACGCCGTGGCACGCGCATTTCCGATGTCGATTGCCCGGTCGCCGTCATCGACAGCCCGTCAACACCGGGCAATACCGTCGCCGCCGACCATTGGGATGGTGGCCGGCAGGTGGGTGACTATCTGGCAGGCCTTGGCCACCGCAAGGTGGTGCTGGTGGGCAAGAACCGCGATTCCAACGTACAGAATGACCGTCTCGGCGGCATTCGGGATGGTCTTGGCAAGGCCTGCGTGACCCGGACGCTCTGGATCGACAGCATCGAAGAGGCTGACGGTGCGGGTTGCCGGCTGGGGCTTGCCGATCTGGTGGCGGATGGTTTTACCGGCTTTGCCGCCATTTCCGACCTGCATGCGCTGCGGGCGCTGACCGAGTTGCAGCGCGAGGGCATCGAGGTGCCGGAAGAAGCAAGCGTCACCGGTTTCGACGATCTCATCTTTTCCGCCGTGGTCACCCCACCCTTGACGACCATGCGCATGGATATGGGCCGTATCGCCGATCTCGCCGTGGCCGCGCTGCTGCGCGCGATAGAGGGCGCCACTGAAAATGGCATCGCGGGCGAAGTGACCGCGGATATTTCGAAAGTACCGATGGCGCTGATCATGCGCGGTTCCACCGGCAAGGCAAAGCATGATGCGATTGAAGCCAAAAAAACGACAGCAGGAGAACTCACACCATGAAAAAGATCATTCTCGCATCGGGCAGCGCCCTGATGCTGACGATGGGGGCCGCTGAGGCGCAGGACAAGACGCTGACGATTTCCGTCTATGCCTTCGCGCAGGACGAATTCAAGGAACTGGTCTATACGCCGTTTGAGCAGAAATGCGGTTGCAAGCTGGTCGTCGAGACCGGCAACAGCGTCGAGCGTCTGGCCAAGATGGAGGCCAACAAGGCCAATCCGGTGGTCGATCTCGCCATCGTCTCCATGGCGGATGCGCTTTCGGCCACCCGCAAGGATCTGATCCAGAAGATCGATGCTTCCAAGGTTCCGAATATCGAAAAGCTCTATGACATCGCCAAGGATCCGAATGGCGACGGCATGAGCGTCGGCGTCAATTTCTACGCCACCTCAATTGTTTACCGCACCGACAAGATGAAGATCGACAGCTGGGCCGATCTTTTGAAGGACGATATCGTCGACCACGTCGCCTTCCCGAATGTTACCACCAATCAGGGCCCGCCGGCGCTTTATATGCTCGGCAAAGCTATCGGCAAGGACACGCCCGATCTTTCCGGCGCCATCGAGGCCGTGGGCGAAAAGAAGGACGACATCGTCACTTTCTACGTCAAATCCTCGCAGTTGGTGCAGTTGATGCAGCAGGAAGAAATCTGGGCAGCCCCGATCGGCCGCTTCTCCTGGGCGCCTTTCACCAAGCTCGACCTGCCGCTTGCCTGGGCGACGCCCAAGGAAGGCCAGACCGGCGGCATGAACGTGCTCGTGGTGCCGAAGGGCACGAAAAACGAAGATCTGGCGTTGCAGTTCATGGATTTCTGGCTATCGACCGACGTTCAGAAGGCGCTGGCCGAAAAGCTGGTGGACAGCCCGACCAACAGGGAAGTCAAGGTTTCCGATGAGGTGGCGAATAACATCACCTATGGCGACGAAACCGCAAAAAGCCTCCAGCTCATTCCGTCCGACGTGACGCTTGATAACCGCGACAAGTGGCTGTCGGAGTGGAACGCGAAGGTGGGCCAGTAAGCCCATTCACCGTTTGGAATGGGGCATTTAAATGTCCGCAAGGGCGGCTCCATTCCCGGAAAAGCGGTTCGGTCGTCCCCTGACCGCTTTTCCACCCTTTTTGATCGTAGGCCGGCGCGTCTGGCTGCCGTAACAACCGGCCCTCAGGCCGTTCAGGGAATAAACCCATGTTTCAGAACCGGGCCGAAGCGCTGGCGCTTGCCTTGCCTGCCGCAATTTTCGCGGCGGCGGTCTTTCTTGTGCCGGTCTTCATCCTGCTGTCGGAGGGCTTCCGCACCGCCGACGGCTGGACGTTGTCGGCTTATGCCGATTTCTTCACCGATCCGCTGAACCAGACGGTTTTCCTGCGCACCCTGAAGCTCGGCGCGCTTGTCACCATCGTCTCGGCGGTGGTGGGTTATGCGGCGGCCTTCGCCATCGTCAACCTGTCGCAGGGCGCGAAGGGGCACGTCGTCAATCTGGTCGTGCTGCCGCTGATGATTTCGCCTGTCGCCCGCACCTATGCCTGGATCGTCATTCTGGGTCGAACCGGCATCGTCAATCAGGCGCTGCAGGCTGTCGGCCTGAGTGACGGGCCGATCCGTATCCTGTTTTCCGAAACAGCCGTCTTCATCGGCCTTCTGCAATTGTTCCTGCCATTGATGATCATCTCGCTCATCAGTGCGCTTGAGAATATGCCGAAGGATACGATTGCGGCTGCCCGAGTGCTCGGCGCAAGCTGGCTGCAGGTGTTCTGGAAGGTCATCCTGCCGCTCACCAAGGAAGGGTTGGTCGTCGGTGGCACGCTGGTCTTCACCGGTTCGCTCACGGCCTATATCACGCCCGCCATTCTCGGCGGCTCGAAGGTGCTGATGCTGGAAACCCTGCTTTACCAGCAGGTGACGGTTTCCAACAATTTCGTCTCCGCGAGCGTCATCGCCTTCATCCTGATCGTCATGAGCTTTGCCGCCAATATTCTGCTGAAGCGCATCGCCACCGCAAGGAACAAGAAATGACCCGGCAGCTCTTCATTCCGCTCACGCTTCTGCTTGTCGTCGGTTTCCTGATCGGGCCGTTCCTCATCATCGTCGCGGCCTCGTTTTCGGCCGGCGATACGCTCGCCTTTCCGCCGCAGGGCTTTTCGCTGAAGTGGATCGCCAAGGTCTTTACC
Organism: Agrobacterium sp. ST15.13.015; assembly: GCF_027871645.1. Taxonomy (NCBI): domain Bacteria; kingdom Pseudomonadati; phylum Pseudomonadota; class Alphaproteobacteria; order Hyphomicrobiales; family Rhizobiaceae; genus Agrobacterium; species Agrobacterium sp. ST15.13.015. The sequence goes on along the minus strand of NZ_JAQAHF010000025.1, from coordinate 32,918 downwards.
GTTGAGAGCTTCCGGGAAAGCTTTGCCATGTCGATGTTCCTCGCCATCGGCGGCACGTTTGCGGCGCTCATCCTCGGCATCCCCGCTTCTTACGCCATGTCGCGCTACAAGCTACCTTTTGCCGAGACGGTGCGCACAATCGTTTCCGCGCCGATCATCGTGCCGGGTATCATCGTCGGCTTGGCGCTGCTGCGCTATTTCGTCGTGCCTTTCGGCATCGGCATCACGCTTGCTTTGTTCCTCGCCCACACCGCGCTAATCCTGCCCTATGCGGTGCGGGTGGTGTCGGCCAGCCTCAACAATCTGCGCTCGGATATCGAGGAGGCGGCGGTGCTGCTCGGCTCGTCGCGGGTCGGGGCGTTTTTCCGCGTCGTGTTGCCGAATATTCGCGGCGGCATTCTCTCAGCCTTCATTCTCGGTTTCGTAACGAGCTTCAACCAGGTGCCGGTGTCGCTGTTCCTGTCAGGCCCCGGCGTTCGCACGCTGCCCATCGACATGCTGGGTTACATGGAAATCGTCTTCGATCCTTCCGTGGCCGCACTCTCCTCGCTGCTCGCCTTCCTTTCCATCGGCATCGTCTTCATGGCCGAACGTTTTCTGGGGTTCTCCCGTTATGTCTGACGCAAATTACCTTTCGCTCAACAAAGTCTCGCTCGCCTATGGCGGCAATGTCGCCGTCAAGGACCTCGATCTCGATATCCGCAAGGGCGAGCTGCTCGCGCTTCTCGGGCCTTCCGGCTGCGGCAAGACCACGACGATGCGCGCCATTGCCGGGCTGATGCCGGTGGCGGGAGGACGTATCGATCTCGATGGGGCAGACATTACCCGGGTGGCCGCGAACAAGCGTGCCGTGGGTCTGGTGTTCCAGTCCTATGCGCTCTTCCCGCATCTGACGGTCTATGAAAACGTCGCCTTCGGCCTGAAGCTCAAGGGCATGAACGGCAAGGCGCTGGAAGACAAGGTCGCCTCCGGCCTGAAATCGGTGGGCTTGTCCAGCTTCGCCTCGCGAAAGCCTGCGGAGCTTTCCGGCGGCCAGCAGCAGCGCGTGGCGCTGGCGCGCTCCATGGTCATGGAGCCGAAGGTGCTCTTGCTCGATGAGCCGCTCTCCAACCTCGATGCCCGCCTGCGCCTTGAAATGCGCACCGAATTGCAGCGCGTGCAGAAGGAAACCGGCGTGACGATGATCTTCGTCACCCATGACCAGATCGAGGCTTTGGCGCTCGCCGACCGCATTGTCGTCATGAAGGGCGGCAAGATTGAGCAGATCGGTACGCCGGAAGAGATCTACAACGCGCCGGTTTCATCCTTCGTGGCGGATTTCGTCGGCTTCGAAAACATCTTCGCGCTGGAAGGCGGCGCGCTCAAAACCGCAAACGGCGCAACACCGCTTCCCGGACCAGTCCTTTCAGCATCCGGACTGGCCTGGCGGCCGCGCATGGTCACCCTCGGTTCAGGTCCTTTCCAGGGAACCGTGCGCGGCACCTCCTTTGCCGGCAACAGCCGCGAATATCTGCTCGATACGCCGCTTGGCCCCATCAAGGCGGAAACGGACGCCGCCCTGACCTCCCACGCAATCGGCGATACGCTCGCCTTCGACCTGCCGGTCGAAAAAGCGGCGAGCCTCAAGGTGTTCAACTGACCATGGGTGTATGGATCGATACCGATATGGGCTTCGACGATATCGCCGCCATCATGGTGGTGCAATCGTCGGGCCTTGCCATCGACGGCATTTCGCTGGTCTTCGGCAACGCGACACTTCAGGCCGTCTGCCGCAATGCCGCAGGCGCCGTCTCAGCCTTCGGCTGGTCGATGCCGATCCATCAGGGCCGCACCATGCCGGTGCTCGGTGCACTCGAAACCGCGCAATGCATTCTGGGCGATAACGGCATTCCGACCGTCGGCCAAAACTTGCCGGATGCGCCGATCTTGCCGAAAAGCGATGCCTTTGCCGCCCTGTGCAACTGGCTTGAGGGTGATGGTGAGAAGCGCATTCTGGCACTCGGCCCACTCACCAATATCGCCGCGCTTTGCCTTGCCCGGCCTGATCTTGCCGCCAGAATTTCCGATCTCACCTGGATGGGTGGTGGCGTGACCAGCGGCAACCACACGGCCTCGGCCGAATTCAACGCCTTTGCCGATCCGGAAGCGCTGGCCATCGTGCTCTCCCACGGCCTGCCGTTGCGCATGGTCGATCTGGACGCCTGCCGCAAAGTCACCGCCTCGCCGGCCGATGTGCTGCCGATCCGTAATGCCGGCGGCAAGAATGCCGGGCTGATCGCCGATCTGCTGGAAGGTTTCATCGGCATCGCCACCAGCCGTGGCAGAGCTGCCATGGCGCTTTACGATCCCGTTGCCGCCGTCGCATTCGTCTCCGGTCTCATCGGTTGGCGTCATGCGCGGATCGATGTCGAGCTTCAGGCGACGCTGACGCGCGGGCGAACCGTGGTCGAGACGCGCGCTGAGAAAGCTCACGCCTTCAACGCGCATTTCGCCGAAACGGTGGATGCCGAAGGTGCGAAGACGGCGATTCTCGAGGCGTTGCGCCGGGAGGCCGCCCGATGAGCGCGAACTTTCCGACACGCGAGCCTGCCGATCTCACCGATGATGCGCTGCGCAGCCGCGCGGTCGCCGCCGCACGCGGCGATGCACCTTTCGATGTTCTCGTCAGCGGCGGAACATTGGTGGATGTGGTGACGGGAGAGCTTCGCGCCGCCGATATCGGCATTGTCGGCGCTTTGATCGCCAGCGTGCACGAGCGAGCAAGCCGCAGCGACGCTGCACGGATCATCGATGCGGCAGGCGCCTATGTCTCGCCCGGCCTCATCGACACACATATGCATATCGAAAGCTCGATGGTCACGCCGGCCGCCTATGCGGCAGCCGTGGTTGCCCGTGGCGTCACCACCATCGTCTGGGACCCGCATGAATTCGGCAATGTGCATGGGGTGGAAGGGGTGCGCTGGGCGGCGAAATCCATCCAGAACCTGCCCCTGCGCGCCATTCTGCTCGCGCCCTCCTGCGTGCCTTCCGCACCGGGGCTGGAGCGCGGCGGGGCGGATTTCGACGCTGCCACTCTCGCCGATATCCTGTCGTGGCCGCAGGTCGGCGGTGTCGCGGAAATCATGAATATGCGCGGCGTCATCGAGCGCGATCCGCGCATGAGCGGCATCGTGCAGGCCGGGCTTGCCTCGGAAAAGCTGGTCTGCGGCCATGCACGCGGCCTGAAGGGCGCCGATCTCAACGCCTTCATGGCGGCGGGCGTTTCTTCCGATCACGAGCTGGTCTCGGGCGAAGACCTGATGGCGAAACTGCGGGCAGGAATGACGATTGAGTTGCGCGGCTCGCACGATCACCTGCTACCGGAATTCGTGGAAGCGCTGAACGCCCTCGGCCACCTGCCGCAGACGGTGACACTCTGTACCGACGACGTCTTCCCCGATGATCTGCTACGAGGCGGTGGGCTTGACGATGTGGTGCGCCGCCTCGTCCGTTATGGCCTGAAGCCCGAATGGGCGCTGCGCGCCGCAACGCTCAATGCCGCGCAAAGGCTCGGCCGTGCCGATCTCGGCCTCATCGCCGCCGGCCGTCGCGCCGATATCGTCGTCTTTGAGGATTTGAGCGGTTTTGCCGCCCGCCACGTTCTGGCCGAGGGCAGGGCGGTTGCGGAAGGCGGGCATATGCTCGTCGACGTTCAGGCCTGCGATGCGGCGGCGCTCGAAGGCTCGATGAAGCTGCCGCTGCGCGCAGCCGATGATTTCCGGGTTGCCTGCGAAGGGGCAAAGGTACGCCTCGCCACCATCGACCGCCCGCGCTTCACGCAATGGGGCGAGGCGGAAGCCGAGGTGAAGGACGGTTTCGTCGTTCCCCCTGAGGGCGCCACGATGATTTCCGTCACCCATCGCCACGGCATGGCCGAGCCGATCACCAGAACCGGCTTTCTCACCGGCTGGGGAAACTGGAACGGCGCCTTCGCCACCACCGTCTCGCATGACAGCCACAACCTCACCGTTTTCGGCGGTAATGCGGAGGACATGGCGCTCGCCGCAAATGCGGTGATAAAGGCCGGCGGCGGCATGGCTGTCGCTTCCGAAGGCAGGGTGACCGCACTTCTCCCGTTGCCGCTTTCCGGCCTCGTTTCCGATGCCCCGCTTGACGACGTGGCAAAGGCTTTCGAAGAATTGCGCGAAGCCGTCGGCAGGCTGGTGGAATGGCAGCCGCCCTATCTCGTCTTCAAGGCCTGCTTCGGCGCCACGCTCGCCTGCAATATCGGCCCGCACCAGACGGATATGGGCATTGCTGATGTGTTGACGGGCAGGGTGATGGAAACCCCGGTGATTTCGGTGGTGGGGTGAGCGCAGGCGTTTACTGCGCGCTCTTTTCCGACCCTGTGAATGGGTTCAGGCGAGCGGCGGTTAAACAGAGAGGGAGCCGCCTACCTGCTTTTCGGCCCAGTCATGCGCCCAGCTGGCGCGCGAGCAATAACCGCGACTGCCGTCTTCGCCGAAAAACACGCCGGCCCAGAGCGGTGTCGCATCGTCCGTCAGAACCCAGCCGCCTGAATCGCCCTGCGTCGGCATGGGCGTGACGAGATGCCCGAGCGCGCCGCCAATCGGAATGACCGGCTGCGGCTTGAGTTCGATCTGGTCGCGAAAACAATAGGTCGACGTGCCGTCCGTGAAGGCGTAGCTGATCGCCAGCGAACCGAGCTTGCACTTATAGGTGCCGCTTTTGCCCCTGAGGGTCACGTTTTGCCCCGGCGTCAGGCTGGCGGCCACCCCGCCCAATGAAGACGCTGCCGGTGCTTTGGTCAGTTCGATCAGCGAGAAGTCGAACATATTCACAGGCGGATCGTTGCCGGGATAGGGATTGGGTATCGGCAGTACCACAGGATCGCAGACCGTCTGCGCCGGTAAGGGATGGAGCTTGGTATGATGTATCACCGTGCCGATCCGTTTTCCCGATACATCTAAAATATCGTCACCGGTGTTGGCGACATGGGCGCAGGTCATGCCGTATTGTTTTTTGCGCGCGTTGGTCAGCGTCCCGCCATAGGTGCCGGTTTCGCCGGCGCTGGTGGTGATTTCATCGCCGGCCGCAAAGGCAAGCCTTGCCCTTGGACGTTCCTCTATCCGGGCGGAAGCGACACTCCCATTAATGAGAGCGGTTAATTGGCGAAGCGCCGCAATGTCGCTACCGTCCTCCAGAGTCTCGGGCGCAGCTTTTGCCGGGGTCTTGAGTGGACCGTAAACGATGGTCATCACGACAGGACCGCTTCTCGTTGGGCGCGGGATTGCGTCCCACAGCGAAACGTTGCGCTTGAGGTCGCGGCGCCTATATCCTTGATAGGGCGTCTGGAACGGCCATTCCGGAAAAGCGAGGGGCAATCTCCACCAGTCGCGAAAAGGGCGACCGTCAAGAAGATACTCATACCGGTAGCGTTCGCTTTCCGGCAAGACGCCATCTTCTATATCGTAAAGCAGCATCCATAACGGATCCACGTCGAGGGTGAAGCCATGCACGATGGGGATTTCCGAGGCCGCCCGTGCCAATTGCGTCATGGCTTCGGAAGCGTCGAAATAGGCGCGCAGGTCCTCATAGGTCGGCATGGCCGCTTACTCCGGTTTGGGTTCGAAAAACCCGGCCACAAAGGTGAAGATTGGCGCGAGCAGGCCGGCCGCGAAAACGCTGTACCACTGGTGGACGAGAAAGACGGAGCCGCTCAGCGTATAGGCCCAGAGCACGAAGGCGATGGTGGAGATGATGGCATTCAAGACCCATGGCTGGCCCGAGAGTTTACGGCGGTAGAGATAGATCGGAGTACCGATGATGCCGAGGGCGAGAATTGCCCAGCTGACGATCACGGCCTGCGTGGGGACGACGCTGTCCGCCGTCAGCATGCTCAACCCGTAATGGGAATTGACCATTTTATCGACTGCAACATATAGGGCCACGGACTCTGCCGGAATATATTTGATAAGACGGTCGCGATAATCGTCAGGCGGCAGGTTTTTTAGCGACTTGGAGGCCAGACGCCCGTTGATCGCACTTTTTGGCACAACAAGTCTCGTCATGATGCTTGCCCGTTTGAAAAATTAGACCGGAAATAAATAACAAATGCGACTATACCGTGTATGTATACTAAATAAACGGTTGAGTCTATTGGATGTCGATGTATATGGGGTAGAATTATTGCGCGTAAGCAGTATTGTTTCGCCCCGATGCCGCGGGGCGATTATTGATCGGACGCTTCACATCTGAAAGCTGTGCCGGAAAGGCCACTTTCACTCCGCCGCCAGTTCCTGCTCCACCAGCGTCGCCCAGAACGCCACGCCCGGCACGATGGCCGCATCGTTAAAGTCGTAGGAGGTGTTGTGGTGCAGCGCGCCATCCACCGCCGGACCGTTGCCGAGCCAGACATAGCAGCCGGGCGCTTCGCCCGCGAAGAAGGCGAAATCGTCGCCGGCGGTCGAGGGCGGGAAGGCGTTGCGGGTCCTGTTGCCGAAGACGGTTCTTGCGGCGCGCAGCGCCCGTTTCGTCGCATCCGCCTCGTTGATGACGGGTGGAATCCGGCGGATGAACTCATAACTTGCTTCGATGCCGAACATCGCCGCCGTGCCCTTTGCCAGCCTGCCGATTTCCGCTTCCAGCTGGTCGCGCACGTCAGCCGCATAAGCACGCGCCGTGCCGCCGATTTCGACGAGGTCGGGAATGACGTTGAGCGCCTTCGGGTCGCCCGCCTGCACCGAACAGGCGCTGACTACGGCGGGTTGCAGCGGATCGACGACGCGGCCGACGATGGTTTGCAGCGAGGCGAGGAAGGTGCCCGCCGCCGTCACCGGATCGCGGCCGAGATGCGGCTTGGCGCCGTGGGTGCCGATGCCTTTGAACGTGACGCGCCAGCTGTCGGAAGAGGCGAGCTGCGGGCCTTCCACCACCGCCATTTCGTCGATGCCGAGCCCCGGCATATTGTGCAGGCCATAGACCGCATCGCAGGGAAACAGGGTGAAAAGCCCGTCCTCCACCATTTTTTTCGCGCCGCCGCGGCCTTCTTCGGCCGGCTGGAAAATGAAATGCACGGTGCCGGAAAAATCGCGGGTCTTTGCGAGGTAACGCGCCGCACCCAGCAGCATGGCGGTATGGCCGTCATGGCCGCAGGCATGCATCTTGCCGGGAAATTTCGATTTATAGGGCCGGTCGGGAACTTCCGGCATGGCAAGCGCATCCATGTCGGCGCGCAGGCCGATGCTTCGGGTGCCGTTGCCCACCTGCAGCGTGGCGACCACGCCGGTGCCGCCGAGACCGCGATGCACCTTCAGCCCGGCACGCTCGAGAAGATCGGCGACGATGGCGCTGGTTCTTTCCTCTTCGAAGCCCAGTTCGGGATGCGCGTGCAGGTCGTGGCGAAGCTCCGTCAGGAATGGCAGGTCCTCGCCGATGCGGTCCAGCAGTCTCATGGGCAGCTTGTCCTTGAATATGAGAAAAACCCGCGTCATAGGTGGGTTCATCCGAATGCCTGTTGCTTTTTTCTCTTCTAGAGCATTTCCAGCAAAAGTGTGTAGCGGTTTTGCGTTCGGAAATGCGTAAACCAAAGAGCCAGGGTATTTCCGTGTTTCGGATAAAAACGGAAATACCCTAGCGGAAAAAGCCAATGAAATGAACCCGCAGTGTCTCTGTGGTTGCTAAAATGACTAATCTGCCGAACGGGATTGGCGTGGCCGAAAACCGCCTGCGCCTTGCGCCATCCCGGTTCTGAAAGGAAAAACCGATGCCGCCATCCGCATCGCCTGCCGCCCATTCTCCCGCCGCGCCGCATGAGTTCTGGCAGGAGATCCATCCGCTCCGCAGCTTCGAAACGGCAGGCCCGCATTCCACCTTTTTTCCGGCGGCGCTGGATGACGGAAGGCAGATATGCCTGCCGATAAGGCCGCTGGCGGATGGCGAACATGCGCTCGCCTCGCTTATCGTCAATCAGGCCTCTTTCGAGGTGCTTGAGGCGCTGGCGGCCGACCTTGCCGTACAGCTTCTTCCCTTCAAGCCCGATGTCGTCATCGGCCTGCCGACGCTGGGGCTGACGCTCGCCGCCGCCGTCGCCCGGCATCTCGGCCATTCCCGTTACGTGCCGCTCGGCACTTCACGCAAATTCTGGTATCTGGAGGAACTGTCGGTGCCGATGTCCTCCATCACCACAAGGCAGGAAAAACGGCTTTATATCGATCCGCGCATGCTGCCGCTTATCGAGAACCGGCGGGTGGCGCTGGTGGATGATGTGATCTCCAGCGGCAGCTCCATCATAGCGGGTCTTTCCCTTCTCGCCGCCTCCGGCATTCGGCCCGCCGTCATCGGCGCGGCCATGCTGCAATCAGATCGCTGGCGGGAAAAAATCGCCGCTTTCGGGCCGGAATGGCCGGAGCGGGTGAGGGGTGTTTTTTCAACGCCGCTGCTCACCAAAGCGGAAGGCGGCTGGCGCGCCTGACGAAGCGCAAATTCCGGCAAAAGGCAAGTGGTGATAATTTCACCGCTGCCTAATTTGTGTCTTGCGAAGCTCGAAGAGATCGTCCTAAGATCGCCCCCGACAGACAATAGCGGTCGGCGAATAATGCGCCGGTTTGCTTTCGCGCGGTGTCATCCCGGCGTCTGCCCGCCCCCGTTTTGTTCTTTCCGATGACTGGAATTTCTTCCCATGCATGCAGTATTCGACGGTCATAATGATGTGCTGCTTCGGTTGTGGCGCAACAGCAAGGCCGGTGCCGATCCGGTGGCCGAATTCAGGAACGGCACGCGCGAAGGCCATATAGACGGCCCGCGTGCGAGGGCAGGCGGTCTCGGCGGCGGCATCTGCGCCATCTATATTCCCTCCGGCGATCTTATCCTGCAGGAACCGGATGAAAGCGGCCATTACAACACGCCGCTCGCTTCCCCACTGGAGCGCCAGCCTTCGCTCGATATCGCCATGGAAAAGGCGGCGATTGCGCTGAGGCTCGACCGCGCCGGCGCGTGGCGGCTTTGCCGCTCCACGGCCGATATCCGCAAGGCCTTTGCCGAGGATATCTTCGCCGCCGTGCTGCATATGGAAGGCTGCGAGGCGATCGACGCCGATCTCGATGCGCTTGAGGTGTTTTACGCCGCCGGCCTGCGCTCGCTCGGCCCGGTCTGGAGCCGGCACAATATCTTCGGCCATGGCGTTCCTTTCTCTTATCCCATGTCTCCCGATACGGCGCCCGGCCTCACCGATGCCGGTTTTGCGCTGGTGAAGGAATGCAACAGGCTCGGCATTCTCATCGATCTCGCGCATATTACCGAAAAAGGCTTCTGGGATGTGGCGAAGACTACCAACCAGCCGCTGATCGCCAGCCATTCAAACGCACATGCGCTTACCCCCGTGGCCCGCAATCTCACCGACAGGCAGATGGATGCCATCAGGGAAAGCGGCGGGCTGGTGGGGCTTAATTATGCCGTGACCATGCTGCGCGCGGATGCGCGCGACATTGCCGATACTCCGCTTTCCGACATGGTGCGCCATATCGATTACATGGTGGAGCGCATGGGCATCGATTGCGTGGCGCTGGGATCGGACTTCGACGGCGCGACGATACCCGTCGGCGTTGCCGATGCGAGCGGCAATCACAATCTGGTTGCGGCGCTGAAATCGACGGGCTACGGTGATGGAGAACTTGCTAAAATATGCCGGGAAAACTGGCTGCGTGTTTTGTCTCAGGCCTGGCACGAGGCGGCCTGAGAAGAGCTGAAGCGAACCAAATCAAGCTTATAACAAAAGGGGAGATCCTATGATCAAATCGCTCAACAAATCCATGCGCATTCTGAGCACCAGCGCCGCTTTGTCGCTGATGATGCTGGCCGCGCCCCATGCTTTTGCCGCAACGCCGGCCGATACGCTGGTCGAAGGTTTCGCCATCGATGACATCATCACGCTCGATCCGGGCGAGGCTTTCGAACTTTCCGCCGCCGAAGTCACCGGCAACACCTATAGCAAGCTGGTTTCCATCGATCTTAACGACACGTCCAAGGTTATCGGCGATCTGGCCGAAAGCTGGACGACCTCCGAGGATGGCCTGACCTATACGTTCAAGCTGAAATCCGGCCTGAAATTCGCGTCGGGCAATCCGGTCACGGCCGATGATGTGGCCTTCTCCTTCGAACGTGCCGTGAAGCTCGACAAGTCGCCGGCATTCCTGCTGACGCAGTTCGGCCTCAGCGGTGACAACGTCACCGAAAAGGCGAAGGCCGCGGATGCGAACACCTTCGTTCTGACGGTCGACAAGCCCTATGCGCCGAGCTTTGTGCTGAACGTGCTGACCGCAACCGTCGCTTCGGTGGTCGACAAGAAATTCGTGACGGAAAAGGCCAAGTCGGTCACGCCGAGCGCCGATTACAAATACGATACCGATTTCGGCAACGAATTCCTGAAGACTGGCTATGCCGGTTCCGGCCCTTACAAAATCCTCGGCTGGAAGGCCAATGAGGCGGTGATTCTTGAGGCCAACCCGAATTATTACGGCGAAAAGCCGAAGCTGAAGCGCGTCGTCTATCGCCACATGAAGGAAAGCTCGGGCCAGCGCCTGGCGCTTGAAAACGGCGATATCGATGTGGCCCGCAACCTCGAGCCGGGCGACATGGAAGCCGTTTCCAAGAAGGAAGGCCTTGCCGTCACCTCCGCGCCGAAGGGCACCGTCTATTATTTCAGCCTCAACCAGAAGAACGAGAACCTGAAGAAGCCCGAGGTCATCGAAGCCTTCAAATATCTCGTGGACTACGACGCCATCGGTGCGACGATCATCAAGGGCATCGGCGAAGTTCACCAGACCTTCCTGCCGAAGGGCCAGCTCGGCGCGCTTGACGAGAACCCCTACAAGCTCGACGTCGCCAAGGCGAAGGAACTTCTCGAAAAGGCCGGCCTGAAGGACGGCTTTACCGTGTCTATGGATGTGCGCAACACACAGCCGGTAACCGGCATTGCCGAAAGCGTGCAGCAGACGCTGGCGCAGGCCGGCATCAAGTTGGAAATCATTCCCGGCGACGGCAAGCAGACGCTGACCAAATATCGCGCCCGCACGCATGATATCTACATTGGCCAGTGGGGTCCGGACTATTTCGACCCGAACTCGAATGCGGAAACCTTCACCATCAACTACGACAATTCCGACGAGGGCAAGAACAAGACGCTCGCCTGGCGCAATGCCTGGGACGTTCCCGATCTGACCAAGGAAACCCAGTCGGCGCTTCTGGAGAAGGACAGCGCCAAGCGCGCCGCCATCTATGAAAACCTGCAGAAGGAAGTTCTGGCGAAGGGCCCCTTCGTCATCATCTTCCAGCAGACGGAAGTGGCAGGATATTCCGCCAAGCTGAAGGGCCTGAAGCTCGGACCGAGCTTCGACACCAACTTCGTCTACACCATTTCCAAGGAATGATCCGGAAGGATCGGTCTCTTGAGCATGGTTGAAAGCAACAGCAGGGCGAGGCACGGCAAACGCCGTGTCAATGCCCGCGTGAAAGCCGTTCTCGGCTTCGCCGTCACCGTCATCACCACCTTTCTGGGGCTGATGGCAGTCACATTCTTCATTGGCCGCGTGGTGCCGATCGATCCTGCGCTGGCGATCGTCGGTGACCGTGCGCCTGCGCATGTGGTCGAGCGGGTGCGTGAGCAGCTCGGCCTCAACCTGCCGCTCTGGCAGCAGTTCTTCCTTTATCTGAAACAGGCGCTATCGGGCGATTTCGGCACCTCCGTCCTCACCACCAATCCGGTGATGGAGGATATCAAGCGGGTATTTCCGGCGACGATAGAACTCGCCACGCTCGGCACCATCATCGGCGCCGTCTTCGGCATTCCGCTTGGCGTGCTTGCCGCCGTCAAGCGTGGCAGCTTTGCCGATCAGGTGGTGCGCGTCATCGGCCTCATCGGTTATTCCGTGCCGATCTTCTGGCTCGGCCTTCTGGCGCTGCTGGTGTTTTACGCCCGGCTGCAATGGGTGGCTTATCCCGGCCGCATGGATATCGTTTATGAATTCACCTTCACGCCGGTCACGGGCTTTTTCCTGATCGACGCGATCTGGCAGCGGCAATGGGACGTGTTGTGGGATCTCTTCCGCCACATCATCCTGCCGGCCTGTCTGCTCGGTTATTTTTCGCTGGCCTATATCAGCCGCATGACGCGCTCCTTCATGCTGAACGAGCTTAGCCAGGAATATATCGTCGCGGCCCGCGCCAAGGGGCTTTCGGAAACCCGCATCATCTGGTTCCACGCGCTGCGCAACGCCGCCGTGCCGCTGGTGACAGTGATTGCACTCTCCTATGCCGGTCTGCTGGAAGGTTCGGTGCTCACCGAAACCATCTTCGCCTGGCCGGGGCTTGGCCTCTACATCACCAATTCCCTGCAGAATGCGGATATGAATGCCGTTCTCGGCGGCACGATCGTGATCGGCGCCATCTTCGTCGGCATCAATCTCTTCTCCGATCTGCTTTACCGGACGCTCGATCCAAGGACGCGCAGCCGATGACCCTTTCGACCGATACGATCAAACCCTATAGCCGCGAATGGCTGCTCTCTGACCGGCCGGCCTCGCGCAGGCAGGCGCGGCTTGGCCGTGCCTATGTCATCTGGCGGCGCTTTTCGGAAAACCGTCTGGCGCTGCTTGGGCTCGGCATCATCATCGCGCTGCTGTTCGTGGCGCTGTTTGCCGATGTTCTGGCCCCGCATAACCCGGTGCAGGGCGATCTGCGCAATGCCCGGCTGTTGCCGCCCGGTACGGAAGGTTATCTGCTTGGCACCGACGATCAGGGCCGCGATATTCTCTCGCGCCTCATTCACGGTTCGCGGCTGACGCTTTTCGTCGTGCTTCTGGTCGCCATCATCGCAGCCCCCGTCGGCCTCATCGTCGGCACGGTTTCCGGTTATGCCGGCGGCTGGGTGGATGCGGTTTTGATGCGCATCACCGATATTTTCCTTGCCTTTCCGAAGCTCGTTCTGGCGCTGGCGCTGGTCGCGGCGCTTGGGCCGGGCATTGAAAACGCGGTGCTCGCCATCGCGCTCACCTCATGGCCGCCCTATGCGCGCATCGCGCGCGCCGAAACCATGACTTTCCGCAATTCCGATTTCATCGCCGCGGTCAAGCTCATGGGCGCGTCGCCCTTCCGTATCGTGCTGAAACACGTCATGCCGCTCTGCCTGTCGTCGCTCATCGTGCGCGTGACGCTGGATATGGCGGGCATCATCCTTACCGCCGCAGGCCTCGGCTTCCTCGGTCTCGGCGCACAGCCGCCGCTGCCGGAATGGGGCGCGATGATCGCTTCCGGCCGCCGCTTCATTCTCGACCAATGGTGGGTCGCGGCCATGCCCGGCGTGGCGATCCTCATCGTCAGCCTCGGTTTCAATCTCCTGGGCGACGGGTTGCGCGATGCGCTGGACCCCAAGGAGGCGGGCCAATGAGTGCGCCGCTTCTGACCGTTCAGAACCTGCGCGTGTCCTTCCCCACCCGCACCGGGCTGGTGGAGGCGGTGCGCGGCGTGTCCTTCACGCTCGGGCGCGAGCGTCTCGGCATCGTCGGCGAATCCGGCTCGGGTAAATCGCAGACAGGCCGCGCCATCATGGGACTGACCCCGAAAAACGCGCGCATCGAGGCGGATGCGCTGCGCTTCGGCGATATTGATCTGCTCAAGGCGTCTGCAAAAGAGCGGCGGATCATGCGCGGCAAGCGCATGGCCATGATCCTGCAGGACCCGAAATATTCGCTGAACCCGGTCATGACCATCGGCCGCCAGATCATGGAAACCCTGCGCACCCATGAAAAGATCGGCGGCGGCGAGGCGCGCCAGCGCACGCTCGCCATGCTGGAAGCCGTGCAGATCCGCGATCCCGAGCGTGTCTTCGATCTTTACCCGCACGAGGTTTCGGGCGGCATGGGCCAGCGTGTCATGATCGCCATGATGCTGGTCTGCGGCCCCGAACTGCTGATCGCCGACGAACCCACTTCGGCGCTCGACGTGACGGTGCAGCTGGAAGTGCTCGACATTCTCGACAAGCTGGTGCGCGACCGTGGCATGGGGCTGATCTTCGTCAGCCATGATCTCAGGCTCGTCTCCTCTTTCTGCGACCGTGTTCTCGTCATGTACGCCGGCAAGGTGGTGGAAGAGCTGTCTTCCGCCAATCTGAAGGAAGCGAAACATCCCTATACGCAGGGCCTGCTGAACTGCCTGCCGGAAATCGGCGGCCACCGGCATCCGCTGCCGGTTCTGGAACGTAAGCCGGAGTGGCGCGCATGAGTTCAGTTCTTTCCGTTCGCGACATGGTGGTCGATTTCGACGGTTACATCGCGCTCGACCGCGTCAGCATCGATGTGGCAGAGGGTGAATCCTTCGGCATCGTCGGCGAGTCCGGCTCCGGCAAATCGACGCTGCTGCGCGCCATTGCCGGCCTCAACCATTTCGATGAAGGCTCCTTGATGGTGGCCGGACGCTCCTATACCGGCAAGCACCGCGACAAGAGCTTCTATAGCGACGTGCAGATGGTGTTTCAGGACCCCTATGGCTCGCTTCACCCGCGCCAGACGGTGGATGCGCTGCTGCTCGAGCCGCTGGTCATCCACGGTCTAGACAATCGCGAGCAGCGCATTGCCCGGGCATTGGACGAGGTGGGCCTCGGTTCCGGCTTCCGCTTCCGTTATTCGCACCAGCTTTCCGGCGGCCAGCGCCAGCGCATCGCCATTGCGCGTGCGCTGATCGTCGAGCCGAAAATCCTGCTGCTGGATGAGCCGACTTCGGCGCTCGACGCCTCCATTCAGGCGGAAATCCTCAACCTGCTGGAACAGGCCCGCAAGGACCGCAATCTCACCTTCGTCATGGTCAGCCACGATCTCGGCGTCATCAGCCATATGTGCGATCGCCTTGCGGTGATGAAAAGCGGCAGGGTGGTGGAAATGCTGGAGGCCGAGGCGCTGGAAAGCCGGGAATTCAGCGCGGATTATACAAGGCAGCTGCTGGTGGCGAGCGAGGGCTTCAAGCGCGTTTGAGGTGCCGCTATAGTCGGGTCAAATGACATCTTCCGTCATTCCGGCCTTGAGCCGGAATCCAGCGACCGCGCGTCTGCGCGGTCAGAGACTATATTGCGATCAAGGACTTGATCGCGCTGGATGCCGGGTCAAGCCCGGCATGACGGACGGTGTCGGCCAAAACAAGGTATCCAGACGATGCAACTGCGCGCCCTGATGTATTTCGACGAACTGGTCCGCACCAATTCCATGCGCGCCGCGGCGGAAAACCTGAATGTCGCGCCGACAGCGGTGAGCCGGCAGATCGAGAACCTCGAATATTATTTCGGCTCGCCGCTGGTGGAGCGTTCCAGCCGGGGCGTGAAACTGACGGCTGCGGGAGAGCTGCTCGCTGCCCGCGCCGGCAAGACGTTGCGGGAACTCGACCATGTGCATCAGCTGATCGACGATCTGAAGGGCCTCCAGCGCGGCCGCGTCACGGTCTATGCCAATGGTGCGACGGTGGCGAACCTTCTGGCGCCGGTGCTGGCGCAGTTCAGCCTGAAATATCCAAAACTGCGCTTCGAGGTGCATATTACTAGCGCCCGCCAGGCAATGGAGGCGCTGGGTGCTGCGGAAGCGGATCTGGTCGTCAGCCTGTTCGCGCCGAAGCTTTCCGGCGTGAAAGTGCGCTCTCGCACCCGCATCAGCTACGACGCGATCTTTCCCGCCGGTCATGCGCTTGCCGGGCAGACGGAAGTCTCGCTCAAAGAGCTGGCCAGCCTGCCGCTTGCTTTGCCGGACAAGAGTTTCGCGGCGCGTCAGGCTTTCGACACGCTGTTTGCCGATGCGGGCATCGAGCTTGATCCTGTCTTCATCACCAGCTCTTTGGAAATGCTGAAGGAGCTGGTGCTGGGCCACGCCGCTGCCACGCTTTTGCCGGCGCTTTCTGTGGCGCGGGAAATCCGCAGCGGGCAGATGGTCGCCGTTCCGCTCTCCGGCAAGAAGGGCATCCACACCCAGATCGATCTCTGCGTTGCGCCCGACCGGCAATTGTCCTTCGCCGCCTCCAAACTTGCCGATTTTATCGAGCGCTTCATGCGCGAGGCGACGGCGGGATAAGCGGAACGGTTTGGTCTTTCCGCCCGGAAGGTTGATTTCCATCCGCATTTCCGTGTAGCCATTTCAGCTACACGGAGCACACAAAAATCAAGATTGTGTGTGCGCCCGCAACATGACACTCTTTTTGCAACGGGCGGTCTTCGGAAGGGCAAAAATGCCCCGGCCGCCAGACAGGGGACAATGATGCCACGCATTTATCTTTCGCAGGCGGCAACGCTTTCGCGCCGTACCGCGCTGACCCTTGCATTGGGCACGGCGCTCTGGCTGCCGCTTTCGGCAACGGTTGCCGAAGCCGCGCCGAAAACCGCGTTGACGCTTGGCATGGCGGTGGAGCCGGCCGGTCTCGATCCGACCATCGCCGCCCCCGTCGCCATCGGTCAGGTCACCTGGCAGAATGTCTTCGAAGGTCTGGTGAAGATCGACCGCGAGGGCAAGGTAAAGCCGCAGCTTGCAGAAAGCTGGGAAATTTCCCCTGATGGCAAAACCTATACGTTCAAGCTGCGCAAGGGCGTGACCTTCCATGATGGCGAGGCTTTCGATTCGTCTGTCGCCAAATTTTCGCTGGATCGGGCGCGTGGCGAAAGCTCGGTCAATCCGCAGAAACGCTTCTTTGCGGCGATAGAAAGTATCGAGACACCGGATGCCGCAACGCTGGTGCTGAAGCTTAAGCAGCCGGCCGGCAGCCTTCTCTACTGGCTCGGCTGGCCGGCCTCCGTGATGGTGGCGCCGAAAAGCGCGGAGAATAACCGCACCACACCAATCGGCACCGGCCCGTTCAAATTCGTGGCCTGGGCCAAGGGCGACAAGGTCGAGCTGCGGAAGAACGACGCCTATTGGGACAAGGCCGTGGCGGTGAAGCTGGAGAAGGCGACCTTCCGTTTCGTCTCCGATCCACAGGCGCAGGCCGCCGCACTGAAATCTGGCGATATCGATGCCTTCCCGGAATTCGGCGCTCCGGAACTGATGACCTCCTTCGATGGCGACGCGCGCCTCGGCACCTTCGTCGGCAATACCGAGCTGAAGGTCGTGGCGGGCATGAACAATGCCCGCAAGCCCTTCGATGACAAGCGCGTGCGTCAGGCGCTGATGATGGCGGTGGATCGCGGCACTGTCATTGAAGGCGCCTGGTCCGGCTTCGGCACGGCCATCGGCAGCCATTACACGCCGAATGACCGCGGCTATATCGATACGACCGGGGTACATCCTTACGATATCGACAAGGCCAAGGCGCTGCTTGCCGAAGCCGGTTATCCGGATGGTTTAAGCTTCACCATCAAAGCCCCGCAAATGGCCTATGCCCAGCGCACCTCGCAAATCCTGCAGGCGATGTTTGCCGAAATCGGCGTGACCATGACCATCGAGACCACCGAGTTTCCAGCAAAATGGGTGGCGGATGTTCTTAAAGGCGCGGATTACGACATGACCATCGTTGCCCATGCCGAGCCGATGGATATCGATATCTATGCGCGCGACCCCTATTATTTCAATTACAAGAACCCGGCCTTCAATGAGGTCGTGGCGAATGTCGAAAAGACAGCGGATGCCGGTGAGCAGGAAAAGCTCTATGGCGAAGCCCAGAAAATCCTCGCGGAAGATGTACCCGCCCTTTATCTTTTCGTCATGCCGAAACTCGGCGTCTGGGATAAGAAGGTGAAGGGGCTTTGGGAAAACGAGCCCATTCCCTCGAATGTGCTGACGGATGTGCATTGGGAAGAATAGGTTTGTTGTGAGGGGTAGGGCGCAGTTTTCCCCTCCACCTCATTCCTGTGCCTGTCACAGGAATCCAGCCAGCCCAAGTCCTTGGGCTGAAAGGAGTCTCTCCGCCGCGCGGACGCGCGTCGGCTGGATCCCTGTGACATCCTCGGGCTTGTTCCGGGGAACAGCGATGAGGGAAGAGTGTGCGGGGATGACAACAAATCTCTCCACGATATCCGGCTACAAAACGACGCAAGGAGAAGATGCCAGATGTTAGCCGTCCTCATCCGGCGTCTTTTAAGCCTCGTTATCACCCTGTTTGCCGTTTCCCTCATCATCTATGTCGTCATGGGCCTGCTGCCGGGCGATCCTGCCGCCATCATGCTCGGAACCTCGGCGAGCCCCGATACGCTCGGGGCGCTGCAGAAGCAGATGGGCCTCGATCAGCCGCTGCCGCTGCGTTATCTCCACTGGCTGGCCGGTGTGTTTCATGGTGATCTCGGGCAATCCTATACCTATGGCGTGCCGGTGGCGGGGCTGATCCTGGAGCGGCTGGCCGTTACCTTGCCGCTTGCGCTGCTGGCCGTTTGCCTTTCGGTGGCCATCGCCATTCCGCTCGGCGTGGCGGCGGCGCGGAGCCGCAACGGGGCGCTGGATTTTGCAGCCGGGCTGTTTTCGCATGTGGGCATTGCCGTGCCCGGTTTCTGGGTCGGGCTGCTGCTCATCATCGTCTTTTCCACCACGCTCGGCTGGATGCCGGCCGGCGGTTTTCCCGGCTGGACGCCGAGCTTTTCAGCGGGTCTCACGGCGCTCATCCTTCCGGCGGTCGCGCTGGCGCTGTCGCAGGCCGGTGTTCTCACCCGCGTCTGCCGCTCCGCCGTGCTGGAAGTGATGAATGAGGATTTCGTCCGCACCGCGCGCGCCAAGGGCCTGAGCGAGCGGGTGGCGCTGTGGCGGCATGCGGTGCCGAATGCGATGATCCCTGTCGTCACCATGATCGGCCTGCAATTCACCTTCCTCATTGCCGGCGCGGTGCTGGTGGAAAATGTCTTCAACCTGCCGGGCCTCGGCCGGCTTGCCTATCAGGCGCTGACCCAGCGCGATATCGTCGTCATGCAATCCGTCGTGTTGTTTTTCTCGGCGCTGGTGATCGTCATGAATTTCGTGGTCGATATCGCCTATCTCTTCATCGATCCGAGACTGCGGGCAGGTGCGCGATGATGCGATTGATCCGCCGCCGCCCCGCCTTTGTCGTCGGCATCGCCGTCACGGTCTTTCTGGTCGCAGTCGCCCTGCTGTCGCTGGTCTGGACGCCGGTGTCCCCCACCAAGATGCAGATCGTTCAGAAGCTGAAATCGCCCTTCGTTTATGGCGGCCTCGGCACAGATCATTTCGGCCGCGACGTGTTGTCGATGCTGATGGCCGGCGCGTGGAACTCGCTCTCCACCTCCATCGCCGCCGTCGCCATCGGCGCATTTATCGGCACGACCATTGGCGTTGCGGTTGCAGCGCTGCGCGGTTTCACCGAAACCATGGTCATGCGCATCTGCGACATCATCTTCGCCGTGCCGCCCATCCTGTCGGCGATGATGCTGGGCGCCTTCATCGGCACGGGCCGTTTTACCGCCATCATCGCCATCGCCACCTTCATGGTGCCGGTCTTTGCCCGGCTGACGCTGGGGGCGGCGTTGCAGATATGGTCGCGGGAATATGTCACCGCCGCCACCAGCATCGGCCAGAACCGCGCCAAGATCACGCTTTTCCACATCGTACCGAATATATCCAACCAGATCATCGTGCAGGTGACGATCCAGCTCGGTCTTGCGATATTGACGGAAGCAGGCCTTTCTTTCCTCGGTCTCGGCATGCCGCCACCCGCCGCCACCTGGGGGCGGATGCTGGCCGATGCCCAGACCTATCTCGGCACAGCACCCTGGCTCGCCATCATGCCCGGCCTTGCGATTGCGCTCGCCGTCTTCGGCCTCAATCTTCTCGGCGATGGCCTGCGCGACCTGCTGGACCCGCGCGATACCAGCTGACCGTTTCAAGCCGATATCGCCCTTATTTCCTGTTTTTCTGACGAGACGATGCCATGACCGATCTCATAGACCTCAACACGCTCGAAATCCTGGCGCTTTACCGGGAGAGGAAGCTTTCGCCATCGGAGTATTGGCAGGCGGTGGAGGCGCGCATCGATGCTTTCGAACCGTTGGTGAATGCGCTTTACGCCTATGATCCGGAAGATGCACGCAGGCAGGCGCTGGCCTCGACGGAACGTTGGCAAAAGGGCGAAACGCTCGGGCCCCTCGATGGCATTCCGGTCTCGTTGAAGGAATTGATCGCCACGAAAGGCCATCCGGTGCCGCTTGGCACGAGGGCGGTGGAACTGGTGCCCGCGGTTGAGGACGCGCCGGTGGCCGCCCGCTGCCGTGAGGATGGCGCGATTATTTACGCCAAGACGACCTGCCCGGATTACGGCATGCTTTCCTCCGGCCTTTCCAGTTTCCACAAGCTCAGCCGTAATCCGTGGGATCCCACCCAGAACCCCGGCGGCTCCAGCGCCGGCGCGGCTTCGGCCGGGGCTGCGGGTTATGGCACGCTGCATATCGGCACGGATATTGGCGGCTCGGTGCGGTTGCCGGCGGGGTGGACCGGCCTGTTCGGTTTCAAGCCGAGCCAGGGCCGCATTCCGGTCGATCCCTATTATACCGGCCGCTGCGCCGGACCGATGACCCGCACCGTTGCCGACGCCGCCTATGCAATGGCGACGCTTTCCCGTCCCGACTGGCGCGACGGCACGGCGCTGCCGCCCAACGATATCGACTGGATGGACCTCGATATGAATGTGAAGGGCCTGAAAATCGGCCTGATGCTGGATGCCGGCTGCGGCCTGCCGCTGGACGAAGAGGTGCGCGACGCCGTGCTCTCCGCCGCGAAGCTGTTCGAGGCGGCTGGCGCCATCGTCATCCCGGTCGAGCCGGTGCTGACACGCGAGATGCTGGACGGGCTGGACGATTTCTGGCGGGCGAAGTTCTGGGGCGACATGGCGGCGCTGAGCGCGGACCGCCGTGCCGCGATCCTTCCCTATATTCATGAATGGGCGCAGAAGGGGGCGGATATTTCCGGTTCGCGCGCCGTTTTCGGTTTCAACCAGACCATGGAAATGCGTAAGGCTTGCGGGCGGTTGATGCAGTCCGTTGATGCGGTTATTTCTCCCGTCAATCCCATCGTGTCCTATCCGGCTGACTGGGCCTCGCCCACCAATGATCCCGAACTTCCCTTCGAACATATAGCCTTCACGGTGCCGTGGAACATGTCGGAACAGCCGGCCGCCTCGATCAATTGCGGCTTCTCCAGATCGGGAATGCCCATCGGCTTGCAAATCGTCGGGCCGCGTTACGAGGATTTGTTCGTGTTGAAGCTTTCAAAGGCCTTTGAGAATTGGGGCGGCGGTGTGCGGCGCTGGCCGCCGCCGCCGCAGGCCCGCTGATCCCAGCTTTATCGACCCTGTAGTATTGCCATAATACCCGCATCTCGATCCCGCCTGTTAGGGTGCCCAAAGGCATTCGAAAACGGGAGGAGCAGACATGCCAAAGAAGATTTTGATGATCGCCGGCGATTTTGCCGAGGATTATGAGACCATGGTGCCGTTCCAGACGCTGCTC
Source organism: Agrobacterium sp. ST15.13.015 (assembly GCF_027871645.1). NCBI lineage: Bacteria > Pseudomonadati > Pseudomonadota > Alphaproteobacteria > Hyphomicrobiales > Rhizobiaceae > Agrobacterium > Agrobacterium sp. ST15.13.015. Next base: position 11,458 of record NZ_JAQAHF010000025.1, on the reverse strand, counting down.
GCGGTCGGCCACACGGTGCATGCCGTCTGCCCGGGTAAGAAGGCGGGCCAGACCATTGCCACGGCCATCCATGATTTCGAGGGCGACCAGACCTATTCGGAAAAACGCGGCCATAATTTCGCGCTCAACGCCACCTTCGCCGATATCAAGGTTGCGGATTACGATGCGCTGGTTATTCCCGGCGGTCGCGCGCCGGAATATCTGCGGCTCAACGCGGACGTGCTTTCGGCGGTGAAACATTTCTTCGAGGCCGACAAGCCGGTGGCCGCCGTCTGCCATGGCGCACAATTGCTCGCCGCTGCGGGCGTCCTGAAGGGCCGCACCTGCTCGGCCTATCCCGCCTGCCGCCCTGAAGTGGAACTGGCGGGCGGCACCTATGCCGATATCGCCATCGATGCGGCCGTTACTGACGGCAAGCTAGTGACGGCGCCCGCATGGCCGGCACATCCGGCCTGGCTTTCGCAATTCATGGCCGTGCTCGGCAAATGAGACCGGCGAAACGGGGCTTTTTCCGGCCCCGTTTTCCGCCTATCTTTCAGGCGTGGTGAGGGAGGAAACCATGTGCAAGCTTTTCATCAAGGCAGACCCGGCGCTTTGGGAGAGCCATACGCGGTCGCTCAGGATCGATGGCATGGTCACCAGTGTCAGGCTTGAAAACTTCTTCTGGTCGACGCTGGACGAGATCGCGCGGCGTGACGGCATGAACAGCGTGCAGCTCATCGCCAAGCTTTATAATGAATCGATCGATGCCGGGCACGATCTCGGCAATTTCACCTCGTTCCTGCGGGTCTGCTGCGGGCGTTATCTGGCACTTCAGCTTTCCGGCGATATTCCGGCGCGCAGCGATATTCCGATTGCGGCGCTGGATGCGGACAGGATCATTGAGGCGGAGCAGGTGAATTATCACTAGGGCACGTTCGTTTTTTATGTGCCGGGGCATCCCCTCAACCTCATTCCTGTGCTTGTCACAGGAATCCAGCCGACGCGCGTCTGCGCGGCGGGGAGAGTTCTTTCAGCCCAAGGACTTGGGCTGGCTGGATCCCTGTGACAAGCACAGGGATGAGGGAAGGGGAGCGCTCAACTCTTAAGCGCTCTTGGATCGAGCGCGTCACGCACGGCATCGCCGATGTAATTCACACTCAGAACCGTCAGCGAAATCGCCAGCCCCGGCCACAGCACGCGCGAGGGCGTCAGTTGCAGGAAGTTGGCGCCATCGAACAGCAGCCGTCCCCAGGTCGGGAAATCGGAGGGGAAGCCGAGGCCGAGGAAGGACAGCGCGGATTCCGTGATGATGGCGGCGGCAATGCCGAGCGTGGCCGAGACCATGATCGAGCTCAGCACATTCGGCAATATATGCCTGAGGATGATGCGGTATTCGCGCATGCCGCTCGATTTCGCCGCCATGATGAATTCCTGGCTTTTGATCGTCAGCACATCGCCGCGCACGATACGGGCCGTATGCATCCAGCTGGTTATCCCGATCACGAAGACGATGAGGATGAAGATGCCGGTTTCCGGCCCGAAGGCGGCGCGCAGCGTATCGCGAAACAGCATCAGGATGACGAGCAGCAGCGGCAAGAGCGGCAGCGCCAGGAACAGGTCGGTCAGCCGCATCAGCGGGCCGTCGAGCCTGCGGAAATAGCCGGACAGCACGCCCACCAGCGTTCCGAGAAACAGCGCCAGCAGCATGGCGGTGATGCCGACGGCAAGCGAAATGCGCCCGCCGGCCAGAACCTGCGCCAGCATGTCCTTGCCGAGATTATCGGTGCCGAAAGGATGCGCAAGCGACGGCCACTGGTTGCGCGCCTTCACATTGATGGCGTTGGGTGCAACGGTGTGGATATAGGGGCCGACATAGACCGCCAGCAGGATGAAGACGAAGACGATGAGGCCCGCCACGCCGCCCTTGTGAACGCGGAACTGTTTCCAGATATCGGCAAGGGCGGATTGCGTGGGGGTGGCCGCAACCGTCGGCGCTGCGATGGTGGCGTCAGTCATAGCGGATCCTCGGGTCGAGAATGCCGTACAGCACGTCGGCAATCAGGTTGAAGAGCACGATAAGCACCGCGAAAATGAAGGTCAGCGTCTGTACAAGCGGAATATCCGCGCCCTGAACGGCGGTGATCAGCAATTGGCCAAGCCCGTTCACGCGGAAGATTTGCTCGGTGATGATGGCGCCGGAAAAGATCGTCGGCACGCCGAGCGCAATCACGGTCACGACCGGGATCAGGCTGTTGCGCAGCACGTGGATGAGCAGCACGGATTTTTCCTTCACGCCCTTGGCGCGCGCGGTGCGCACATAATCCTGATGCAGATTGTCGAGCATGGAGGCGCGCACGAAGCGGCTGATCTGCGAGACATTGTAGAGCGTTAGCACCAGTACCGGCAGGAACATCTGCTTCACCTGCGCCACGAAACTTCCCCAGTCGGTCACCTGAAGGTTGGTGTCGTAAACGGACGGGAACCATTGCAGGTAGGAGCTGAAGATGACGACCAGCAGCACGCCGGTAAAGAAGGTCGGCACCGAATAACCGACCATCGAAACGAAGGTGCCGATCTGGTCGAAGATCGAATATTGTTTATAGGCGGAGATGACGCCGATCGGGATCGCCAGCAGCGCGCCGAAGAGATAGGCGAGGCCCACCACCCACAATGTCTGCGGCATGCGCTGAATGACGAGATCGACCACCGGGCTGCGTGTCGCCCAGGAAAGCACCCGCATGCGGCTGCCATCGCCGATCTGCCAGCCGGTCAGCCTTTCAATGAGGTTCAGCGGTTCGTTGATGAAGAATTGCTGCAGCCACATCAGGTAGCGGATGAAGAAGGGCTGGTCGAGGCCAAGCGAGGCGCGGATTTGCTCGCGCACTTCCGGCGGGATGGTGAGCGGCAGGTCGCCGGTCGGGTCGTTCGGCGCAAGATCGAGCAGCGCGAAGATGACGAAGCTGATGACAAGCAGCGTCGGTACGGCAAAGGTAAGCCGCCGGAGCGTAAAGGTAAACATCTGAAACTCTCCAGACCCAGAGCGCGACAGGACGAAAATTGGGAGCGTTTTCGCCTTAACGCGGCAAATGTGTCTTCAGATCATGGTCCAGGGGCATGCAGAAGGCCGGCCTCTCCGGGGGGAGAAGCCGGCGCATCCGCGTGTTACTTCTTGCGGGACCAGTCCGCGACGTTCCAGAGTTCCGAATCCCAGGCATTCATGCGAACGCCTTCCAGCGTCAGCGAATGCGAGGAAACGCTGCCGCGGTGGATGAGCGGAATATGCGCGCCTTCCTCCGTCAGCATGTCGTTCAGCTGCTTGGAAATTTCCGCGCGCTTGGCAAGCTCGGCGGTCTTGGAGAGTTCACCCACCAGCTTGTCGAATTCCGGGTTGCAATAACGCGGAATATTCTGGCCCTGCCAGCCGTTTTCCGGGGCCGGAATCTTGTCGCACAGCCATTCCGCCAGATATTTTTCCGGGTCCGTGCCGTCGAAATTGTTGGTGTACATTTCGACGTCGGCATAAAATTTCTGGAAGGTATCCGGGCTTGCCGGGTCGCCGCCGAAGAAGACCGAGGCGCTGACATTGCGCAGTTCGGAGGCAACGCCAATTTGCGACCACATGTCCTTCACCAGTTCCTGCGTGGCCTGGCGAACCGAGTTGGTGGAGGTCTGGTAGAGGAAGGAGAGCTTTACGCCATTCTTGGCGCGGATGCCATCGGCGCCCTTCACCCAGCCGGCATCGTCGAGCAGCTTGTTTGCGCCTTCCACATCCTGCTTCAGGCACCAGCTGTCATTCTTGGTGGAAGCGACGGCTTCCGGAGCCGGCACGATGTTGCAGGTCGGTTTGCCCGCTTCGCCATAACCCGCTTCGTCGATGACATCGCGGTCGATGGCGAGCGACAATGCACGGCGCACGGCGGGATCGGAAAGGGCCGGGTGCGGGCCGGCCTGCTTGGTGGAGCGCTTGTCGCCCAGCGAAGGATCGGCATTGTACCAGTTGAGATTGATACGCTCGACCTGGGTGCCGAAGGCTGTCTCAAGCTTGCCTTTACCTGCGGCCACCATGGTGGCGAGGATTTCCGGCTCCACCTGCATGTTCCAGGCATAGTCGAATTCGCCGGTTTCCAGCACGGCGCGTGCGGCGGAGGCGGCATCACCGCCGCCCTTCAGGGTCGCCGTCGCGAAGGCGGGCTTGGCGGGGTCGCGGTAATTGGTGTTGGCGACGAAGCTGATCACGTCATTCGGCTTGAAATCCTTGACCACGAAGGGGCCGGTGCCGATGGGGCCGAAATTGGCGGATGTGCAGCCGGGCGCGGCAGCGCCGACGCATTTTTCAAACTGCTTCTTCTGGATGACCGGCGACTGTGCGCCGACGAATGCGGAATAGGGGTAAGGTTTCGGTTCGGTGAAGCTGACCTTGACGGTGTGGGCGTCGACGGCCTCGACATTCTTCACGCCCTCATATTGCGCCGCCTGCGCGCAGCCGCCATCCGGTGCGGTGCAATATTTCCAGGTGAAAATAACGTCCTCGGCGGTGAACGGCGTGCCATCCGACCACTTCACGTCGCTTTTCAGCTTCCAGGTCATGCTGAGCAAATCCTTCGCGACGCCGCCATTGTCGATCGTCGGAATTTCGGTGACCAGCATCGGCACCAGCTCGCCCTTTTCGTCGTAGCGCGCCAGCGGCTCAATCACCATGGACGAGCTGTAGACTTCCTTCGTGCCACCGGAAAGATAAGGATTAAGTGTCGATACAGCCTGCCAGAACAGGATTTTCAGTTCGCCGTCACTGCCACGCTCGGCATGGGCGGCAGAGCCTGCCAGGGCCATGGCCGCCACCGTGCTGGCAAAGAGAACGCTGCGCTTCTTCATTGTAGTTTTCCCCTTTTTGGATTTTATCTGTTTGAATGTTTGACGCTTTTCCCGTCGTCATGTGCAAGGTCTCTTATTCTAAGTATTTGACTTTGCTAAGGAATATTCCTCCATTCCCGATGATGCTATTGTCAGTTTTTTTGAAAAGCAAGTCCCAATGTTCCTTTGATGAACAAAAATTGAGCCATTCAGTTTTGGGCCTATTTTTCGCTCATGCAGCAAATTTCATGCTTGCAAAACGAGAAATTCCAAACGCAATATGGCGTCCGACAACCCGGCGGGGAACAAAAAAAGGGAAAAAGAGAATGCCGATATTGAACCGTGTGGCTGAAATGCAGGAAGAAGTTGCCGGCTGGAGGCGCCATCTGCATGAACACCCGGAACTGCTCTACGATGTCTTCGAAACATCGAAATTCGTGGCCGAAAAACTGAAATCCTTCGGCTGCGACGTCGTCGAGACCGGCATCGGCAAGACCGGCGTAGTCGGCATCATAAAGGGCCGGCACGGGGATGGCCCAACCATCGGTTTCCGTTCCGACATGGACGCGCTGCCGATCCTTGAGACAAGCGGCAAGCCCTGGGCTTCGAAGACGCCGGGCAAGGCCCATTCCTGCGGTCATGACGGGCACACCGCCATGCTTTTGGGTGCGGCGCAATATCTGGCCGAGACCCGCAATTTCAAGGGCTCCGTGGCGGTGATCTTCCAGCCGGCGGAAGAGGGCGGCGCTGGCGCGCTCGCCATGCTGAACGATGGCATGATGGAGAAATTCGGCATTTCGCAGGTCTATGGCATGCATAACGAGCCGGGCATTCCGGTCGGCAATTTCGCCATCCGCAAGGGATCGACCATGGCGGCGGCGGATAGTTTCGAAATCGTCATCACCGGCAAGGGCAGCCATGCGGCCGCCCCACATCTTTCCATCGATCCGGTGCTGACCTCGGCGCATATCATCATCGCCCTGCAATCCATCGTCTCGCGGGAGACGGACCCGCTGAAATCGCTGGTCGTCACCGTCGCCACCACCCATGGCGGCACGGCCGTCAATGTCATTCCCGGTGCGGTGACGCTGACGGGAACGGTGCGCACGCTGCTGCCGGAAACCCGCGATTTCGCCGAAAAGCGCCTGAAGGAAGTGGCGACCGCCACCGCCATGGCGCATGGCGCCACCGTGGAGGTGAATTATCATCGCGGTTATCCCGTCACCTTCAACCACAGTGACGAGACCGAATTCGCGACCGGCGTGGCGATGGGCGTGGCCGGTGCGAACGCCGTCAACACCAATCCGAACCCGCATATGGGGGCGGAAGATTTCTCCTACATGCTGGAAGCGCGCCCCGGCGCCTTCATCTTCATCGGCAATGGCGATACCGCCGGGCTGCACAATGCGGCCTATGATTTCAACGACGATGCGCTGCCTTACGGCATCAGCTACTGGGTTTCGATGGCCGAAACCGCACTTGCTGCGTAAGACATCCGGCGGCCTTCATGGCCGCCTTTTGCTTTTCAGGAGATCGGCATGCTTTTGGCGGCAACGTCCATGGAACAGACCGGCGGTTCGGTAAGCCCGGTTTTATCGGTTCAAAATCTCACCACATCCTTCCGCGTCGATGGCGGCTGGAAATCCGTGGTCCGCAATATGAGTTTCGAGATCGCGCCGCGCGAAACGGTGGCGATCGTCGGCGAAAGCGGCTCGGGCAAAAGCGTTACCTCGCTCTCAATCATGCGGCTCCTCGATAAAAAGACGAGCCGCATCGAGGGCAAGGTCATGCTCGGCGGGCGCGACCTGCTGGCGCTGCCGGAAGAAGAGATGCGCAAGGTTCGCGGCAAGGACATTTCGATGATCTTCCAGGAGCCGATGACCAGCCTCAACCCGATCTTCCCGATCGGCAAGCAGATCGCCGAGGCGCTGACCGTGCATCAGGATATTTCCTCTTCCGCCGCGCGCGCCGAGGTCATCCGCCTGCTTGAGAAGGTCCGTATTCCCAATGCGAAGAACCGTTTCGATGATTACCCGCACCAGTTTTCCGGCGGCATGCGCCAGCGCGTGATGATCGCCATGGCGCTCGCCTCCAAACCGAAGCTGCTGATCGCCGACGAGCCGACAACGGCGCTCGACGTCACCATTCAGGGCCAGATTCTCGACCTCATCAAGACGCTGCAGGAAGAGGAGGGCATGTCGGTCCTGTTCATCACCCATGATATGGGCGTGGTGGCGGAAGTCTCGGACCGCACCATCGTCATGTTCCGCGGCGATGTGGTGGAAACCGGCACCACCGACGACATCTTCCATCGTGGCCGCCATCCTTATACGCGGGCGCTGCTTTCGGCGGTGCCGAAGCTCGGCTCGATGAAGGAGAGGGTGCTGCCGGCCCGTTTCCCGATCATCGATATCAAGACCGGCGAAAGCCAGCCCGTCGCGGAGGTGAAGGATACGGTCTCCGGCGGCCGCACGCCCATTCTTTCGGTCAAGGACCTCACCACCCGTTTCGATATCCGCACCGGCCTTTTCGGCCGCAAATCCGGCGCCGTGCATGCGGTGGAAAAGGTCTCCTTCGATCTCGCCGAGGGCGAAACCCTGTCTCTCGTGGGTGAATCGGGCTGCGGCAAGTCCACCACGGGCCGCTCCATCACCCGGCTGATCGAGCCGACATCCGGCAATGTCATGCTCGATGGTTACGAGGTGTTGAAGCTCGACAAGACGACGCTGCGCACCATGCGCCGCAGCGTGCAGATGATCTTCCAGGACCCCTTCGCCTCGCTCGATCCGCGCATGAGCATCGGCACGGCGATCATGGAGCCCTTTATCGAGCATCGCCTTGGAACCAAGCAGCAGGCTCGCGAAAAGGCGGCCGATCTTCTGGAAAAGGTGGGCCTCAGCCCGGATATGATGCGGCGTTTCCCGCATGAATTTTCCGGCGGACAGCGCCAGCGTATCGCCATCGCCCGCTCGCTGATGCTCGACCCCAAGGTCATCGTCGCCGACGAGGCGGTGTCCGCGCTCGATGTCTCGATCAAGGCGCAGGTCTGCAACCTGCTGCTCGACCTGCAACAGAGCCTCAACCTCGCTTTCCTGTTCATCAGCCATGACATGGCGGTGGTGGAGCGCGTCAGCCATCGTGTGGCGGTGATGTATCTCGGCGAGATCGTCGAAATCGGCCCGCGTGCGGCGGTTTTCGACAATCCGCAGCATCCCTATACGAAAAAGCTCATGTCCGCCGTTCCGGTGCCGGACCCGGCGCGGCGGCAGATCCGGCGCAACATGGCGACCGACGAGATCAAAAGCCCGATCCGGCCGGTGGACTATGTGCCGCCGCAGCGCCATTACCGCGAGGTTTCCGCCGGGCATCTGGTGCAGGAAGCGGCTTGATTGAGGGTATGGGCGGAGAGCTGGTAAGGAACCGAGCGGTCGCCGCGCATTTCTTCTCCCCGTGGGGGAGAAGGTCGCGGCAACGGGATGAGGGGGCAAGTTCTCCGTATATCGCTAACGTTGCCCCCTCATCCGACCCTTCGGGCCACCTTCTCCCCGGCGGGGAGAAGAAATTTGCCGCACCGTCACGCCAGATGATTTTGGCCCACTGAGTGCTCTCTTCTGCATCCGCCGTTTGACAGCCGACGCAAAAAAATGCCAGCAAATGCGCAAGCATAATTCTCAAAGGGCAGCGGCATGGCCAGACGAAACGACGCACATGGACGGCTGGACGATGCGGCCCGTGCCGGCTGGCTTTATTATGTCGCGGGCCGCACGCAGGATGAGATCGCCGCCGCCATGGGCATTTCCCGGCAATCGGCGCAGCGGCTGGTATCGCTTGCTGTTGCCGAACGGCTGATCAAGGTCCGGCTCGATCACCCCATCGCCGCCTGTCTCGAAAAAGCTGAACGTCTCAAGGAAAAATTCGACCTTAGATATATCGAAGTGGTGCCGAGCGATCCGGCCGGCGTCTCCTCCACTGTCGGCATTGCCGAGGCCGGGGCGGCGGAAATCGAGCGCTGGCTGAAGAATGCCGATCCCATCGTGCTCGCCATCGGCACCGGCCGTACATTGAAGGCCGCTGTCGACCAGCTGCCGCCGATGGAATGCCCCCAGCATCGCATCGTGTCGCTGACGGGCAATATCGGGCCGGATGGCTCGGCCGCCTATTATAATGTCATCTTCAGCATGGCCGATGCCATCAAGGCACGGCATTTTCCGATGCCGCTGCCGGTTCTATGTTCTTCTGCGGAAGAGCGGGAACTGCTGCACGACCAGTCCATGGTGCGTTCCACGCTGGCGCTGGGTTCTGCCGCCAATGTCACCTTCGTCGGTGTTGGCGAACTTGGCGAAAACGCACCGCTCTGCGTTGATGGTTTCCTCGGCGTGGATGAGATGAAGGCGCTGATGGCAAGCGGTGCCGTCGGCGAGATTTGCGGCTGGATGTATGATGCCAATGGCCGCATTCTCGAGCATTCCGTCAACGAGCGCGTCGCCTCCGTTCCCATCCCTTCAAGAGAGACCTGCACAGTCATCGGCATGGCGCAGGGCGCACGCAAGAACGCCTCGATTCTGGCGGCGTTGAGGGGTGGTCTGCTGAACGGCCTCATCACCGATGAAGTCACAAGCGAATATTTGCTCACGCATTGAGCAAAAATTAAACACATAAAATCAATGGCTTGGTTTTTCCATGTGCGTCGCAGCACAGGATGTCGCTTGACTTTTTTGCTGATGAGGTGAGTAAATGCCCTAGAGCAAAGCGAATGCTCATCATTTTTCTTCTGGGAGGAAGATATGACATTGAAGACCATTTTGCTGGGCGCATGCTCGGCACTCGCCTTTTCGACCCTTGCTTCCGCCGAGACGCTGACCATCGCGACCGTGAACAACGGCGATATGATCCGCATGCAGGGTCTGACCTCGGACTTCACCACCAAGAACCCCGACATCAAGGTCGAGTGGGTGACGCTTGAAGAAAACGTCCTGCGTGAGCGCGTGACGACCGATATCGCCACCAATGGCGGCCAATACGACATCATGACCATCGGCAATTACGAAGTGCCGATCTGGGCCAAGCAGGGCTGGCTGCTGCCGCTCGAGAAGCTCGGCGACAAATATGACGTCGACGATCTGCTGCCGGCGATCCGCGGTGGCCTCTCCAGCGAAGGCAAGCTTTACGCCGCGCCCTTCTATGGCGAATCCGCCATGATCATGTATCGCAAGGACCTGTTCGAAAAAGCCGGCCTGAAGATGCCCGATAACCCGACCTGGGAATTCATCGGCGACGCCGCCCGCAAGATTACCGACCGCAAGGCCGATATCAACGGCATCTGCCTGCGCGGCAAGGCCGGCTGGGGCGAAAACATGGCCTTTATCAGCGCGCTGACCAACTCCTTCGGCGGCCGCTGGTTCGATGAAAACTGGAAACCGCAGTTCGATCAGCCTGAATGGAAGAGCTCGCTGCAGTTCTACGTCGATCTGATGAAAGATGCCGGCCCTTCCGGTGCATCCTCCAACGGCTTCAATGAAAACCTGACGCTGTTCCAGCAGGGCAAATGCGGCATGTGGATCGACGCCACGGTCGCTGCTTCCTTCGTCTCCAACCCGAAGGATTCCACCGTTGCCGACAAGGTCGGTTATGCCATCTTCCCGACGCATGGCGAGCTGAAGAACCACGGCAACTGGCTGTGGTCCTGGAACCTCGCGATCCCGAAGAGCTCGCAGAAGGCGGAAGCGGCCGAGAAATTCATTTCCTGGGCAACCAGCAAGGAATATACCGAGCTCGTCGCCTCCAAGGAAGGCTGGGCAAACGTGCCTCCGGGCACCCGCACCTCGCTTTACAAGAATGCCGAGTATGAAAAGGCCGCCGCCTTCGCCAAGCCGACGCTTGCCGCAATGGATGCCGCCGACATCACCAAGCCGACCGTAAAGCCCGTGCCTTACACCGGCGGTCAGTTCGTGGCGATCCCTGAATTCCAGGCGCTCGGCACCACGGTCGGTCAGCTGTTCTCGGCGGTCGTTGCCGGTCAGTCCAGCGTTGACGATGCGCTTGCGGGCGCCCAGTCGACCGCGACGCGTGAAATGACCCGCGCCGGCTACATCAAGTAATCCTCCCGAAGATCGCTGCCCGGCGCCAATGCCGGGCAGCGAACCTTGGGATGGAAAGCCGCCGGTCTGTACGGTGGCGTTTAAGCCTTTCAAATCGACACAAGAATGAGCCGGTTCTTCCGGATATGCCGGGCGCATGTCGTGACGCCCCGGCCCAAGGGGAGGTGAGTGCAATGGCAACCCGAAACACGAGCGGATTAGCGCGGGTCATGCTTGCGCCATCGGTACTGTTGTTGCTGGTGTGGATGATCGTGCCTCTGGCGATGACGCTCTGGTTCTCGTTCCAGAACTACAATCTCCTCAACCCGGCCAATGTCAGCTTCGCCGGTCTGTTCAATTACCAGTATTTCTACACCGACCCGGCCTTCTTCCAGTCGATCTGGAACACGCTTTTGATCGTCGGCGGCGTGCTGCTGATCACGGTGGTTGGCGGCATCGCCATTGCGCTTCTGCTCGACAATGACATTTTCGGCCAGGGCATCGTGCGCATCATGATCATCTCGCCCTTCTTCGTCATGCCGCCGGTG
>NZ_JAQAHF010000024.1:0-53597 GCF_027871645.1 Agrobacterium sp. ST15.13.015 | reverse complement strand
CCTCGTCGCTCAGAACGACGAGGTCCGCCTGCCTGCCAACCATAAAACAAACTCCTGCTCTTGTGACAGAAGCTGAACAAAATGAGGCTTACTTTGGTTCCAGGTGACTAGGCCGGCAGCTCATCAACGGCGGCCTTCTGAAGCCATCCTTCGAAGTGAAACAGCGACCCGGCGCCAGGATCATTCCTCGATACCCGGCCGAGCAAGTTATCACTCTACTCGCGAACCTTCGAGCCGTCGCCAACTGCACGGACATGAGCGAGCTCCACGATTTACATAGTTCGATCAAGCGTTGCGGATGCACGTTCATCGAGGCAATCAATTTGATCCGCTCTGAAAAACTCTCAAAAGTTGGCTGGGACGAAAGTAAAATCGGACTCGCAGCCCTTCGAGTCGATCCAATCGAAATGCGGCTTCTGATGATGCGTCAAAACTCGATCATTTCGGATCGGCAGAGCAAGCGTTCAATGGTGGGACCTCAGCCGCACGGCAGTCCCAATCGGCAATTGCTACTGTAGACATCGAGACAATTTACGCGAATTCAAGCCGGGTTTCATCCCGGCTTTTCTTTCGGTTCATGCCATTGGCCAATTTTGACATCCTGGGTGGCCAAAACTACTTGTGCTTTGAGGTTCGTGGGTTCAAGTGTCAAAGGGTTAGAGCGGGAGTGGCCAGTATTCGGTTACATTTCTCATCTGATGGGAAACCGATCTAAGTATTGACCAAAAGGCGTTAGATCTGGCCATTTTGGAAGCTAAAACTGGCCAAACCACATTCTACTGTTTCCGGGTGCTGAAAGGTGCCCGGAGAATGCCTTAAGGAACAAAACAGGATAGACTAGACAGGCCCGGTGTTGGGTTATGGCAGATGCGGTGATTGCAAGTTGGGACGGGCACGACTATCAGGCTCGGTTCTTCTGGATATATGCTTCAGGCCTTCGCAATCCTGAGACCCCGTATGTCGTCGAGGTCTCGTACGAGACCAATGGCCCAAAGAGCTTCGATGATGTCGTCGTGCGGTATACCCCGGGCCAAACTGAACGCCTTTCGTTTAGGGTGGAGACGGCCCACCACTTCTGATTAAGCGAGTTACCTGTTTGTCAGGGGAAACTACCCGATCTCCGGCTGGAAAGGTGGATTTCTAGCCCCGAGCGCTTGGCTCTTTCCGGCTTCAGCCAAAATAGGGCCAGGCCTGCGAGCCCGCCGGCCCTTCCCGATCGCCCCCATGAAAAATACACGCAAAGGTCGTTCATATTCGCCCTTACTGGCCGGAAAAATCAAAAATCTGCCCCGGATTTCGTCGCGTCTGGTGCCCATGCCGGCATTCGGGGCAGATCACAAACAATCACATATGACTTTTTGCATTTTACCCCATGACCAATCCAAGCGCGGGCAAACGGCTGCGTTCTTAATCTCGGATAGCGCAATAAAACAATCAATATTAAACAGTTAATTATAATTCTGACATGAAGTATCGCCCCTTGAATCCACTCTGGCCAGCACCGTGCGAGCTTCGATCTCAACGAAATGCAACGCATAACTGATGCAAATTGGTAACTCAATTCTCATTCTTTTGATAAGCGCGCCAGAGTTGTCTTGCAAAATACCCTCTATTGATTAATGCGTCGCATTGGGCAACATGGGGTTGAAGTTTATTGATGACCAGATATCTGGCCAGAGCGCGATTTGTCGTTCCGGCAGCTACCAAATCATCTACAGCAGGTGGTTTCGACAGGAAGGTGATCGGCGGTATCGCACCCGCCTCACCCGTGTTGCGAAACTCGGTCGTCGTTCTCTGCGCAGCTCTTTGCCTTGCTCCACAAACGGCATCGTCACGGGATGATCTCAAAGGGCGGCCGCCGGCAGAGGCAAACGCCGACCAGGCAGATCCAGGTGTTGCCGTATCGCAGGAGCCTGCCCTGACCATCCAGACATTTGCGGGTCCCGCATCTGATAATGCGACGTCCGGTGTTTCACCATGTTTTCCCGTGGACACGATCCGTATCGAAGGCGGCCACGAACTCATTGGCAGCGAAGCTGTGGAGGACGTGACAAGACCCTTCGCATTGTCCTGCCAGAGCAATGAAAGCGTCGGCGGATTGCTCAAGGCGGTAAACGGTCTTTTTGCCGACAAGGGTTTTGCCACGACGCAGGCCTGGTTGCCGGAGCAAGACATTGCCGCCAGCAGAACGCTGGTCCTGCGCGTTGTGCCCGGGCGGATCGATGCGGTCGTCTACAAGGAGGAGCAGCAGCCTTATAAGGCGTTCTTTCCCCGCATGGCCGAACTAAGTGGCAACGTTGCACGATCCTCGTCCATTTCCGAGTTCGTGCAGCAGGCAGATGCCTGGTGGGAGGGCCTTGATGACGATCTCGAACGCCTGACCTTGCTGCCGCCATCCGCCCGGATCGCGATGACTGGCACAATTGCCAAAGACGATGTCCTGCATGTCGATCGCCTGCAGGACACACTCGATAGCCTCAACAGGGTTCCTTCGAACAAGGCAAAGGCGGAGCTTGTTCCGGGCAAGAGGCCGGCGACCTCCGACGTGCAGATCACGAACCGCATCAATGACGCGTTCAGGCTCTACGGCGGTTACGACACGGAATCCATCGAAGGCGTCGACAAGCTTCGCTTTGGGATCACGGCGGAGAAAGACAATCTGATCGGCATCAACGACATGTGGGGGCTGACGCTTAGAAGCGGCGTCGAGACCAACGAACTGAGCGGGGATTTCGCTGTTCCCGTGGGACGCGCCACAATGAGGCTCAAGGGCCCGCTTGGTCTAAACTACCATCTTTTGCATTGGGTGCGGACAAACTAAAACTTATCAATGTCGTCCTAAGGAACGGAGAAAAGATTACTGTGCCTAACGTGATCGACATCCGACGATTAAATGACGGCAGAATCGTTTGGCTTGAGAAAGGCACACCTAGCGCAGGATTGCAGCACGTACTTACACGCCACGAAAGCGATTTTTTAAATAAGGGAATAAAGCCTGCTGAAATTCCGAAATTAATCATGAATGCCGTCGAGGCAGGAAATATAGTGGGTACGTCGGGGTCGGCTCCAGTATACCGAGTCATATTCAACGGAGTGGAACAAAACGTTGCCGTTGGAATCGGATCAAACGGATACATTGTGCGAGCAAACCCCGTAACTGAATGGAAGCCCTTGAGATGATAAGGTTAATTTTTTTGCCCGAATATTTAGCTGATACTCCAATTTTTCGGAGTGATGATAATTATATAGGGCATGTCGAAATAGACGATTTACCAATCACAGAGAGAATGAAAGTAAATCTCCGCCAATGGAACAAGATTTACCAGCTTACTTTTAACAAGAATGATCCAGAACGATCTGGATTTACGGACCAAGAAGAGAAATTTAATTATATCGACGCAGGAGTTGAGCTATCCCGAGAATTACAGGACGAGTTGGGATCTGGATATTTCGTAGATTCTGAGTTCCTTCAGCAAAAATTTTGAGGCGGGTTAACGTTTTTGGCTGTATTCGACGTTATGAAGCGGCCTGCAGCTCTCCCTGTCCTCGATCGGCTTCGATATCGGCAAGTCGAAGGGCTATGACGAGACGCTGACGAATGCCTCCATCACCGTCGCCGGCAATGTCTCGCTGACATCGGGCCGCGATACGGCGCTTCTCGGCGGCAACATTATTGGCAGGACGGTCGATCTCGATGTCGGGCGCGATCTCACCATCCTCTCGCCGCAGGCTCAGGGCTGGCGCGACGGCTTTTCCTTCGGCCTGACGGTTGGCGTCAACCCCGCCGATTGGAGCGTTCGCGGCTCGAAGGAGGACGGTTTCAAGGCATGGTCCTCCGGCTCGGGGATTGTCGCGGCACAGGGCATCGATATCAAGGTTGCCGAAGACACCACGTTGGTCGGCGCGCTGCTTCAGGCGACCGATGGCGATATCAGCCTCGATACCGGCACGCTGACGGTGGCCGACCTGAAGGATACCGACCAGTACAAGAATGTCGGTGGGTCCATCGGCATGAGCGGCGGCAAGCTCGGTACGGTTGGTTTCTCCTACGAGAAGAAGGACAAGCAGGGCGAGACCCGCACGACACTCGATGCGTCCGGTGATCTGAACGTCACCATTCGCGATGCGGATAAGGATGGCGTTGCCGGGACGGAAGCGGACAAGGCTGCCGCCGAGCAGCTACTCGCCTCTATCAACAAGGATGCCTCGAAGTATCAGGAAATCACCAAGGACAGCTACACCAAGCTGTCGGGTGAGCTTGATGTTCAGAACCTGATCGAGTTTGGCGATAACATCAAGGCGATCCAGAACTATCAGCGAGCCCAAAATGCGCTGGCTCCGGGAGAGATCGCGGCTCAGGGTGGCCGGGCTGTCGATGTCTGGCGCAAAATGATCATCAATGGTGCGTCACCGGAAGAAGCAACAGCGCTTGGTAAGAGCGATCTTTTTGCGTCAACGGTCTCGATGCTAGAAAGCCATGATTCTGCCCTGCGGCACTACGGCTCGGAGGCTGCGATTCCCGTTTCCGTTCGTCAGGCAATAGCGCTTGGTCAGCTTGTTCTCTTCGGCCAGTCTGGCGGTGATGCAGGAGTACGGATTTCCGTTCC
Source organism: Agrobacterium sp. ST15.13.015 (assembly GCF_027871645.1). Taxonomy (NCBI): domain Bacteria; kingdom Pseudomonadati; phylum Pseudomonadota; class Alphaproteobacteria; order Hyphomicrobiales; family Rhizobiaceae; genus Agrobacterium; species Agrobacterium sp. ST15.13.015. The sequence continues at coordinate 48,990 of NZ_JAQAHF010000024.1, read as the reverse complement.
ATGCGGCACATTCGGGACATGCAGCGTTGAGTTAGCAGAATTCGAGGCGTCGCTTGCTAACAACGTCGAGGCGGTCAATAAGCAACTTGCGCTGGTGCGGAGGGTTTGTTTCGGCAATCATCGACAGCAGCAGCCCTCTGGCGGCGGCCTATGTCGCGTTTCAGGCGCTCCTTCAATGTGTCGAGGGCGACCCCGCTGGCGGAGCAGAGGATTTGCTTGCAGCCTATAGGGGCAATCAGACGCTTGTCCACTCCATGTTGCGGCAAGCGGAAGGTCAGGCAAGCGCATCGAGTGTCATTTCCGCCCTTCTTGATTTCGAACAGGATCGTAACGGGACTGTATTCGCTGAAAGCTTTACAGGCGCCACACGCGCAATGACCACGGCAGAGCTCGTAGTTGTCGGTACTATTATTACCACAGTAGCTGTCGGCGGGATTACTATTGCTGTCGCGCCTGAGCTTGTTGCGATCGTAAAATTGTGCGGTATTAGCCCAGCATGTTATGCTGCTGCAGGAGTCCCTGTTCAAACCATCGGTATAACGGCTGGGGAAATCGCGGCGGGAGATGCCCTCGGCGGCGGGACGCTGGTAGTAAGTGCCGGTGCGATCGCAAAAGCGGACGATATTGCTGACGCGTTGCGGCTCCGGCAAAGTGCGGAAAACATCGCGACAGGAAGACGTCTGAATAGCCAACTGATCGGGCTGGAGGTTGCAAGCGGCCATGCGTTTGAGAAGCACTTGCTGGGCGGAGAGTTTGCTGATTTGGGTATAACCACACGAAGACAATTTCAGGATTTCGTTGAAGGAATCGTATCCAATCCAGCAGTTGATCGTCGATACACTAAAGATGGAACAGTTTTTTATCTGGATCACAAAACTAGAACGGTTGTCATAAGTGGACAGAGAGGGGAAGCAACCGCATTTAGACCCGAATTCGATGTAGGGTGGGATACCTACATCAATTCCTCAAGTGTTCCGAAAAATAAATTGCCGCTGGAGCATGATTCAGTACCGAACGGGAGAACTTACTGAAATGACAAAGTTATTCGAGTTAGGTCTCACTGAAGAGGAGATACTATATATCGTGGCTGCGAGCTTTACTGTTATTCAGCATGTCCCAAAGAAATCTTTACCAACTTACACTGGGTTTACAGACGATGAAATCCGTCGATTTATAATAAAAGTCGAAGATTTTATTCATTCAAACGGTATAGAAAGATAAAACTTGTCGTAGATTCTTGATACATGTTTGACAAAAATATTTTGAGCAAGGAACCTTGCGAAGATATAAGCCGAGCGCTCAAAGGTCCAGTCGCTGGTTGGCGATGTCTCGATCCTTGCCGGTTACAGCGTATGCGACGGTGGCAGCCTGTGCGCGAAGGGAACCGCTCCCGGCGATGTTCTTCTGAACGGCGCGTTGGTCAGCGCCTTCGACAAGCTCTCGATCGACGCCACCGGCAAAATCGACATGGGTGTCGTTAGTGAGGAAGTCCATAACCGCTACAAGGAATGGGGTTTCAAGGGTCTGGGCTGGGGCTCGGTCAAACAGGCGTGGAACGATGTCGATACGACCGTCACCCGCCTTTCGGGCAATGACGTCTCGCTCAATGCCAAGGGTCCGATCACCGGTACGGGCGTGAAGATCGCCGCCGTCAACGACCTTCTGATGAAGACCGATGACACGATCCGGCTGGAAGCGGCGCAGGATGCGCTTTATTTCACGGAGAAGGGTTTTTACGTCGGGCTGAGCTTCCCGGGATCGGCCGGCATAGACGCCGCACTGAAGGGCGGCTCCGGCGGACAGATCCTGTCCGGCCTTGCCGGCATCAATCCCATCACCGCCAAACTCGCAACGCTTGCCAATGCCGACAATGGACTTGCGGCGGGGCTGGCTGCCGTCAATCTGGCGACCACAGGTGCTTCCGTTTTCGGGAAGCCAGCGTCCGAACTCAGCAAATTGGGTATCGATGGCGGTGGTGCGGCGGTTGGCAAAGGATTAAACGACCGCCTCAATCCGCTATCGCAATTCACTGATGAAAACGGCAACTTCTCGGCCAAGAACTTTGGCATCAACCTGTCCGTCTGGAAGAGCGAGCAGCGCTGGAGCGAGAGCCAGATTTCCGAACTGACGGCTGGCGGCGATATCGTCATGAAGGCCGGGCTGGACGTCATTCTGGATCAGGGCACGAAGATGGTCTCCGGCGGCGATGTCTCCATCGATGCCGGCCGCGATATCCTCATGGCAGCGCTTGTCGATTATGCAAAAGACAAGTCGTCTTCCTTCGGCCTGCAGCTCTCCCTGTCCTCGATCGGCTTCGATATCGGCAAGTCGAAGGGCTATGACGAGACGCTGACGAATGCCTCCATCACCTCCGCCGGCAATGTTTCGCTGACATCGGGCCGCGATACGGCGCTTCTGGGCGGCAACATCATCGGCAGGACGGTCGATCTCGATGTCGGGCGCGACCTCGCCATCCTCTCGCCGCAGGCTCAGGGCTGGCGCGACGGCTTTTCCTTCGGCCTGACGGTTGGCGTCAACCCCGCCGACTGGAGTGTTCGCGGCTCGAAGGAGGACGGCTTCAAGGCATGGTCCTCCGGCTCTGGGATTGTCGCGGCACAGGGCATCGACATCAAGGTTGCCGAAGACACCACGCTGGTCGGCGCGCTGCTTCAGGCGACCGATGGCGATATCAGCCTCGATACCGGCACACTGACGGTGGCCGACCTGAAGGATACCGACCAGTACAAGAACGTTGGCGGGTCTATCGGCATCAGCGGCGGTGGGCTGAACTCCGTCGGTTTCTCTTATGAGAAGAAGGACAAGCAGGGCGAGACCCGCACGACGCTCGATGCCTCCGGTGAATTGAATGTCACGATTCGTGATGCCGACAAGGATGGTGTTGCCGGAACGGAAGCGGACAAGGCTGCCGCCGAGGAGCTTCTCGCCTCCATCAACAAGGATGCCTCGAAGTATCAGGAAATCACCAAGGACAGCTACACCAAGCTGTCGGGCGAACTCGATGTCGAGGCTCTGCGTAATCTGAAACGCAATCTCGATTTTGCTCTTCGATACAGCCAGGCGCAGGATGCCGCCGTTCCAGGCTGGATTGCGGCAGAAGGCCCGCACGCTATCGACCAGTATCGTGAGGCGATCCTCTATGGCGGGGCGACACCTGCCGAAGCCGAAGAGTTGATGAAGACACCGCGCTTCCAGGCCATGCTGCAGGAGCGCAAATCCTTCGACGCTTTGAAGCAGGGCGCCCTCAACAGCGAGGACTTGCTGAAATCGATTATGCTGATCCAACAGGGCGAGGAACTCTATCGCGATCCGACAAGCGGTAACCTTATGGTTCGCACCGCCTGCGGCACAAACGGGCCCTGTGGTGTCGAGATCTCCAAGCTGCGGCTGGAAGCAACGGAGACCGTCGCGCGTTTCATCGAACAGAGGTTGGAAAAAGGGGACGATGCAGCCCTACAGGAGGCACTGGAATGTGCCTTGGCTTATGCACTCGTTCGTGGGGACGTAAGTCACTTTGAAACCCTGAAATCATCAGGCAAATTTGATGCTGTGGCGATCCAGAAATACGCGGACGCGGCGACGAGCATCGTCGGTAGCAATCTGCAGAACGAGGCCCCCGCTCTTGCTGCCGATGGTATCGACATCACCATGGCGCTAACAAAGATCGTCATGGCCAGCGAAAACGGTCGGATCGACGCCGCGCAATTCAATCAGTTGATCGACATCCTGAAAACTGACGGGCCAAGCGGTCAGGCGGCAAGCTTCCGAATTGCGGTTGCTCTGGGAACGCTCGGCGATGCCGGTTCGGCCTATCTGAAAGCTCTCTCTCACAGGATGCTGGACGATTATGTGGCAGATGCGGCAGCCGAGCAGCAGGTGCACAAGTTCATCGCCGAGAACCCGGATTCGCCTCAAGCCAAGGAAGTTAAGCAGCTTCTTGCACAAGGCATCGCCATGTCCGTTGCTATGGCGGCAATTGGCGTGAGGTTTTATGATGGAAAATTTGAAAGTGTTAAAGGCACGACGGGACGTTTTGAAAATGTTAAAGCTCAAAACATCGATGAAGAGCAATTTATAGCGAATGTTAAAACAACGTTCAGTAACAGTACCGTCTGGACGGGAGTTACTCGTCATAATGGGGAATTGGTCGTCCAACGTTCAGATATTGAACTGAGTCCACAGAATGTGATCTTGATGAAGAATGGCCAAGCTCCCTTCGTTCGGGGTGCCGACGGTAATTGGGAACCGGTGCAGTTGCACCACGTTGGACGCGAGACAGGTCAGTTGATTGAGGTGACCCGCTCACAAAATGCCTATAATTCTGTGAATGGTGGCCCACTACATATTCCTGGTCCGGGAGGACCTGTGCGACAATCGGGTTATTCGCAATCTTATTGGAAGCAGCGTTATCAAAGCTTTGTAAGCTCTGGACAAATTGTACCCTGAGGAGAATTTTGGTGACAACACGACGCAAAGAGTTTGATGCACTATGCTACGAGGGGCAAATTTCAGGACCAGTTGAGACTCATGAAATTCAACACGCAGAAGCGGAGTTGGGTGTCCAATTCCCCCTAGAATACGCGGATTTGTTAAGAACGTATGGTGCTGTGTTGGCTGATGGCTTCACGATATTCGGCTTACCTAGCGCCGAAAATAACGATCCGCCCCTTTGGCAAAACGTTGTTTCAGTGACTCAACAATTGAGAGAATGGAAACAGGTGGGGGCGGAGCGGCCAAGTCTAATTGCGATCTCAGAAGATGGATTTGGAAACTATATATATATGGACACTCTATTTTATTCGGAAAGTAGAATGTGCATTATAGGTCCGAACATTAACAAGGTTTTTGACGTGAGTATATATGATTTTTTTCTGGATTTTGCTTCCGGAAACTTGAATTTGTGAAAATTGGTCTGGCATATCTGACCTGCCACTGAAGTTTCATCCGGCTGCGATTAGAGCCTCGGCTGTTTTTGAACCGACCGAGCGTAAGTTTCGCTGTAGAGAGAGTGGTCAAATATGGCGCTTGTTGTGTCCTGATCCGGGCTATTTCTCAGGTTCATGGCGTTCTGAAGTGATTGGCACTGAGAGGTGACACCGGCTCAGTTCCCCGCACTTTCCAAGCAAACACGGCATGGTGCAGCTTCAGAAAATTACGAGGCCGGGCCGAGTGGCTGCATCGCGGCGTCGATATGCGCGATGTCGCCGATGCCCATGTGCTGGCGCTGACCAATGCGGGAGACGATTTCCAGCGCTATATCATATCGGCAACCACCCCGTTTTCCGCCGATGACTGCGGCAGCCTCGCCGAGGATGCCGCTTCCTTTCTCCGGCAGCGGACCCCGGCCCTCGCCGACGCTTTCACGCAAAGGGAATGGGCGCTACCGGCAACGATTGACCGGATCTATTCACCCGCTTGCGCCGCCGAGGGCCTGGGCTGGACATCCCGCTTCGGCTTCGGCGAGGTACTTGCACAATTGGACCGGCGCAGTCTGGAGGTCCTGCCTGTGGGCGCCAATATCAGCAGGAAATCCGAATAAACGTCCGGCCTTATGCCGCGACATCCTCACGAACGCCCAGAATGCGATCGATCAGGCCCCATTCCAGAGCTTGCTCCGCCGTCATGAAAAAATCCCGGTCCATGGCCGCTTCGAATTTTTCATAGCTGTGTTTGCAATGCTCGGAATAAAGCCGCGTCATACGGTGCTTCGTCTGCTTCATCTCTTCGGCATGGATCAGCATGTCCGAAGCCTGCCCCTGGAAACCGCCCAGCGGTTGATGAATGTGGATGCTGGCATTGGGAAGGGCGCTCCGCTCGCCCGGTTCCCCCGCCATCAGCAGAAACGATCCCATGGAGCGGGCTGTTCCCATGCAGAGCGTATGAACCGGTGCGCGGATATAATGCATGGTGTCATACATGGCGAGACCGCTGGTCACCACACCGCCTGGCGAATTGATATAGAGATGGATCGGCTTCTTCGGGTTTTCCGCCTCCAGAAACAGCAATTGCGCGCAGACCAGCGCCGAAACCGCATCGTTCACCTCGCCGTTGAGGAAGATGATCCTTTCCCGCAACAGCCGGGAATAGATATCGAAAGACCTTTCTCCCCTTGACGATTGTTCGACTACCATAGGGACGAGTTGCATCGCTTCGCGCATCGGCGAACTCCTGTCGTTGAAATGTCGGGGAAGGTTACGGATCAGGCGGCGAGCTTGATCGGCGAACCGTTGTGGTTTGCGGCGGCCTTTATCATCCGGCCGGTATTGACGGGCAGGTCATGAATGATGCGCAGGCTGGTGCCGCCATGGGCATTCGCCGCGATCCTGAAGGTGACGGTGCTTTCCAGAAATGGCGGATTATCCTCACGCAGCCGGTAGCGAACCTCCTCGCCGGGCTTGATATCGATCGCCTCGGGCTCCGCCAAAGCCTCCTTCGGCAGCCAGTTTTCACGAAACGCCGGAATGCTGATGGCGCGCCAGACCTTTTGCGGCGGCTCGTCCAGATCATATTCAAGCTCGATGCCGTTTTTCGGCGCTTCCGGTGTCTGCCTGTTCATTGGTCCATATCCTTCAGCAGGAGTTTGAGAGCCTCAATGCGCTGCGGCCAGTAGGCGCGATATTTGCCGAGCCAGACCGCAATGCGCGTCAGCCCGTCCGGATCCACCTCATAATTGACGAAACGGCCCTGCCGCTTCTCGACCACCAGCCCTGCCCCGCGCAACACGGAAAGATGCTGCGACATGGCCGGCTGGCTGATCTCGATCCCCTCACGCAGGGCGGAAGCGTTCATGGCGCCATCCGCCAGCTTTTCGAAAATGGCGCGGCGCGTCGGATCGGCCAGCGCCCGGAAAATATCGTTCTCTGTCATGACAACACATAAGCACACACTTATGTGATTCACAAGCCCTTTCGGCGCGTGGAAAACGCGTCTTTTTCACGCTGATGGCACGAGGTGCCGTGAACGCTTTATCCCCTCGCGCGTTTTCATCCCGCCTGATACTCTTCGGGCCGGGAGCGATCAAAACAAGTGACTGCATTTACGGTCTTCATCATCATTCTTCTTATGGTCATTGGACCGAGCCTGTTTGTCGTCATCGGCAAACAGCGGGAAAAGGCCATTCCCAAGCGCCCCTCCACCGCCCTGCCCCTTGCCGAAGACGCGACGACGCTGGACCGGCACTGGCAATCGATAAGAAACGGCTGGAACGAGAAAAATGCGCTCTGCCTGCTACATTCCAACCTCGATGCCTTTGCGGTGCGCGTGGCGGCGGCGCGTGCCGCCGGGCGCAGCCTCGATCTGATGTATTACATGTGGAATGCCGACCTGACCGGACGGCTGATGATGCGCGAAGTCATCGCCGCCGCCGATCGCGGCGTGCGCGTGCGTCTTCTGCTTGACGATCTCGGTGTTTCCATCTCCGACCGTATCTTCCACGCCATCGACAGCCATCCGAATATAGAGTTGCGACTGTTCAACCCCACCCGGGCGCGGGAAAACATTCTGCATCGAAGCATCGAGCTGGTACTGCGCTTCCGAAGCGTCAACCGGCGCATGCACAACAAGGCCTGGATTGCCGATGGCCGCGCCGTGATCGTCGGCGGGCGCAACATTGGCGACGCTTATTTCGACGCCGCCGAGCGGGCAAATTTCCACGATTTTGATATTCTCGGTTTCGGCAACATCGTCGCCGACGCCACCGAAATCTTCGACGATTACTGGAACAGCGCCGTTTCCGTGCCCGTGCGTTCGCTATTGGCGCGCAGACCGAGCAAACTCGCAAAGCTGCGGCGCGAACTCGATGCCCTGCCGAAAAGCGAAGCGGCAAAACCCTATCTGGAGCGCGTCGATAGCCAGTATGGCCGCGACCATTTCCTGATGTCGGACCGTCTGCACTGGGTCGAGGCGGCGGATATCCTCGCCGACCCGCCGGAAAAGGCGGCGGGCAAACGCCGCAAGGGTCATAACTTCCTGATGGAAAGCCTGCTGCCGCTGATGCAGGCGGCAAGCGACAGTCTGCACATCACCTCCCCCTACTTCATTCCCGGCAAACAGGGTGTGGGGATATTTCAACAGCTCGCAGAAAACGGCGTGTCGGTCGCCATCCTCACCAATTCGCTGGCCGCGACAGATGTGGCCGCCGTGCACGCCGGTTATGCCCGCTATCGAAAACCGCTTCTCTCCGGCGGGGTGCGCCTGCACGAGCTGCGCGCGCAGGCGGATCAGTCGAACTTCACCCTGCGAGGCTCGGGACAGGCGAGCCTGCACACCAAGGCCTTCACCCGCGATGGCAGGACCGGCTATATCGGTTCGCTAAATTTCGATCCGCGTTCCGCCTCGCTGAATACGGAAATGGGCGTCGTCTTCAACTCGGCGCCGCTGGTTGCCTGTATGGACGAGATATTTGCCGGCGAAATCCGCCGCACCATGAGCTTCGAGCTGGAAATCGACAAAGGCAGGCACATCGTCTGGATGACTGAAGAACAGGGGCGGACAAGGACATACCGGCGCGAACCCGACGCTGCCATCAGCCGCCGCATCGTTGCCGGTATCATGCGCTTCCTGCCGCTGGAATCGCAGCTTTAGCGGAAAAAGCCTGGGCTCAGGCCGCCGGCCTTACCCCCGCTTTCGCCAGCTGTATCTGAACCAGCGTATCGAGGTTCTGATTGACCCGGCAATAAAACTCCTCGTCGATGAAGGGGCGCAGCATGAAATCATTGCCGCCCGCCTTCAGGAACCGCGCGGAAAGCAGCCGGTTGGTGGAGGAAGACACCCCGATGATGCGCAGCTCATGCGACCCGCGCATGGTGCGGATGCGCCGTGTCAGTTCGAAGCCGTCAATATCGGGCATGTTGTAATCGGTCACCACGAGGCCGATATCGGGATTGGCCTTCAGAATATCGAGCGCCTTCGCACCGCTAACCGCCAGGCTGACGCGGAAATTATAACGCTTGAGGCGGCTCGAAAGCAGTGCCCGCGCCGTCGGGCTGTCATCGACGATCAGCACGTGATGGCGATGGTTGGTGAGAAAGCGGCAGACGGATTCCGTCAGCATATCCACGGCGAAAATATTGTCCTTCAGAATATAATCGACCACATCCTTGGCGATCAGCGTTTCGCGCGTCGCCTCATGAAAAGTGCTGGTGAAAACGATGGTCGGGATCGAAAGATCGATCAGATATTCCAGCGCCTCGCCCTTTTCCGCCCCCGGCAGGTTGATGTTGGAAATCGCCAGCGTCACCGGTTCGGGAGAATGCTCGTAACAGGCCTGCAATTCCTCGAAATTGCGGCACACTTCCACGGTAACGCCCAGCAGTTCCTTCAGGCGCATGCTCACCATCTGAGTGAACACATTGGTATCTTCCGCCAGCAAGATGCGGCTGTTGGTAAAAGGCACGCCAGAATATTGCATGCCCGTAATGCCTAGAAAATTCATTCTGCCCCGATTCCCCATCGTATGTCAGGGAAAGATAGCAGGCTCATTTTTCAAAATCATTAATAACACTTTTGCCGGAAAAGCAGTTGAGCACATGCTTACCTAAACGGAAATACGGCCCGCGAGGGGCCGTATTCCGACTTTGGGAGGGGTATTTTGTCTCAGGCGCGCAGAAGCGCATTATCCGTGTCGAACGGGCTTTCTTCCACCACTTCGGCATCATAGGACGTACCGAGAATGCGGATCTTGAGCTTGGTGCCCACGGCCGCATATTCCGGTTTGAGCATGGCGAGCGCGATGGATTTGCCGAGACGCCAGCCGAAACCGCCGCTCGTCACGCGGCCCGCAAGCGCGCCGTTTTCATCGACGATTGCCTCCGAACCGCGCGCATCGACATCCGTATTGCCTGACACGGTGAGCGTCGAGAACACCCACTTCACCCCAGCCTCTTTATAGGCCACCAGCGCATCGCGGCCGATGAAGCTTTTCTCCGGGCGCAGGAAGCGGTCGAGACCCGATTCATAGGCGTTATATTCGACCGAAAGCTCGCGTCCCATATTGCGATAGGATTTTTCGAGCGACATCGACACCATGGCGCGGATACCGAAGGGCTTGATGCCGAATTCGGCACCCGCTTCCATCAGCCGGTCGAAGATGTAGTTCTGCATCTCGATCGGGTGGTGCAGTTCCCAGCCAAGCTCGCCCACGAAGTTGACGCGCAGCGCATGCGCCGTCGCAACGCCGACGGAAATCTGCTTGCCGGTGAGCCAGGGGAAGTCCTTGTTCTCAAGGCTGGTGCGGGTCAACTTCTTAAGCAGATCACGCGACTTCGGACCGGCAAGAACCAGCACGCCGTATTTCTGGGTGATCGGCTGCAGCACAACCGAACCATCGGTCGGCGCAAGGCGGAACAGTACGTCATGGTCATGGGCTTCGAGACCACCGGCCGAAACCATGTAGAAGCGGCCCGGCGCCCATTCATAGACCGTGAATTCCGCCTTCACACCGCCGTTCGGCGTCAGAAGATGGGTGAGCGCGATACGGCCACGCTTCTTCGGCACCGCATTGGCGAGAATGCTGTCCAGCCATGCCCGCGCACCGGGGCCGGAGACCTCCATCTTGGCGAAGGCCGACATATCGAGCACGCCGACATTCTGGTGGACATTCTTCACCTCGTTGCCGACATGTTCGAAATAGTTCGAGCGGCGGAACGACCATTTCTCGACGATACGGCCGTCATCCAGGGCCGGTGCGTGATTGTGGCTGGTGATGACATCGGCACCCACGCCGAGATCTTCCTCGCGCAGCGCATAACCTTCCGGCGCATACCAGTTGGCACGCTCCCAGCCATAGACGGAACCGAAGACGCCGCCGAGCTTCTTCAGACGATCATAAACCGGTGTCGTCTTCAGCGGGCGGGCGGCGGAGCGCTCCTCATCCGGGTAATGCATGGTGAAGACATTGGCATAGGCTTCCTCGTTCTTGGCGATGAGGTACCCTTCCGTTGCGTAAGGGCCGAAGCGGCGCGGGTCGACACCCATCAGGTCGAGCGTCGGCTCGCCATCAACGATCCATTCCGCCAGCTGCCAGCCGGCACCACCAGCAGCGGTGATACCGAAGGAATGGCCTTCGTTCAGCCAGAAATTCTTCAGGCCCGGCGCGGGACCGACAATCGGGTTGCCGTCAGGCGTATAGGCGATAGCGCCGTTATAGACCTTCTTGATGCCCACTTCGCCGAAGGCCGGAACGCGCACCATGGCGGTTTCGATATGCGGCATCAGGCGGTCGAGTTCTTCCTGGAACAGCTCATATTCGCTGTCGTCGGAGGGACCGTCAACATAACAGACCGGCGCGCCGACTTCATAAGGACCGAGGATCAGGCCGCCCGCTTCCTCACGCATATACCAGGCGGAGTCGGATTCGCGCAGCACGCCCATTTCCGGCAGGCCCTGGCGGCGGCGCTCCTGAATGGCCGGGTGCGGCTCGGTGACGATATATTGATGCTCGACCGGAATGACCGGAATGTTGATGCCGACCATCTCGCCGGTCTTTCGGGCAAAGGAGCCCGTGCAGGAGATGATGTGCTCGGCGATGATCTCGCCCTTGTCGGTCGTCACCTTCCAGTGACCGTCTTCCAGCTGCTCGATGGCGGTGACGGTGGTGTTGCGATAGATGGTCGCCCCGCGATCACGCGCGCCCTTGGCGAGCGCCTGCGTCAGATCGGCAGGCTGAATATAACCGTCATCAGGATGCTGGATGGCGCCGAGCAGGCCGTCCGTCTCGCAGAGCGGCCAGATTTCCTTCACCTGCTCCGGCGTCAGCATGTTGACGCGCACGCCGATGGTCTCGGCGATGCCGGCATAATACATATATTCGTCCCAGCGATCCTTGGTGCGGGCGAGACGGATATTCGAGACCTTGGAGAAACCGACATTCATGCCGGTCTCTTCCTGAAGCTCCTCATAGAACTTCACCGAATATTTGTGAATCTGGCCAACCGAATAGCTCATGTTGAACAGCGGCAGAAGCCCGGCCGCATGCCAGGTGGAACCCGAAGTCAGCTCCTTGCGCTCGATGAGCACGCTGTCGCTCCAGCCCTTCTTGGCAAGATGATAAAGCGTCGAAACGCCAACGACGCCGCCACCGATCACCACCGCCCGTGCATGTGTCTTCATTTACAGAACCCCTGAAAAGCGCCGGCCTTGCCTTATTCCGCCGACATTGGATGGGAGGAATATGAAGCGCTTGCGGGTTGTTCAGCCGCCTGATTGCGACATGGCCATAGGGTGCTGCGACAGGGAAGAAATTGCGGAGCACGCCGGATGAATGCAGCACAGCTTGCTGCTCGTTTCTTCTCCCCGCCGGGAGAAGGTGGCCCGAAGGGTCGGATGAAGGGGGCAAGCTGTCTAAATACGTCTACCCTAGCCCCCTCGTCCCGCTGCCCGGAACTCGACGTCCACAAGCAACAGCGATCTACGCTTTCGCGTCGGGTTTCTCCTTCGGCTCAGTCAGCTTCTCGCTCTTCGAGGCCTCTTTCTCTGCCGTTGCCGCCCCCGTATGGGCCACCACCGCCTTGTCGCCCTCCTCTGAAAGCAGCGCCGCCAGCATCTGCGGGTTGGCGTCGCCTTCCACGTGGATATTGAGGTTGCGCTGCGGGAACGGGATGTCGATCCCCTCCTCCCGGAAGCGCTGAAGGATTGCAATACGGAGCGCGTTTTTCACGCCAAGCCCGTTGGAGAGATCTGCAAGGTGGAAACGCAGTTCGAAATCCAGCGAAAAATCGCCGAAGCGGAGGAACTCCACATGCGGCTCGGGATTGCGCAACACCGGCGGTTGGGCCCGCACCAGTTCCAGCAGAATATCCATCACCTTCTGCGGATCGGAATCGTAAGAGACGGAAACGGGAATTTCCGCGCGCATGATGCGGTTGCGGTGTGTCCAGTTGCCGACCGAGGAATTGATGAATTCCGAATTCGGCACGATGATCGACTGGCCGCGGAAGGTTTCGATTTCGGTGGCGCGCACGGAGAGCCGCTTGACGGTGCCTTCCGTCGTGCCTGTCACCACCCAGTCTCCCACCTTGAAGGGGCGTTCGACCAGCAGGATGAGGCCGGAGACGAAGTTGGAGACGATGTTCTGCAGGCCGAAACCGATACCGACCGAAAGGGCCGAAGCCACCAGCGCCAGGCTGGAGAGGTTGAGACCGGCCGACGACACGCCGAAGATGACCGCCACCGCGATACCGAGATAACCGATACCGGTCTTGACCGAGTTGCGCACCCCGGCATCCACCTGGCCGCGCGCCATGACGTTATTGTCCAGCCACTTCTGGAACCAGCGGGTGATGATGTAACCGATGGCGAAGACGAGGACGCCGCCGAAGAGGCCGATCAGCGAAATGGAGGCATTGCCGACGGTGATGCCGGTCAACAGACGATAGGCCCAGCTTTCGATATCGCCCGGCTGGAAGCCCCAGGAAAACAGGATGAGCGGCACGCCGAAGGCAAGCGCGACGGCATAGATGCCAAGTCCCGCGGCAAGACCGGCCTGATCGAGCGCCACCACGCCGAGACCGAAACGCCGCGCGAGATAACGGCCGGCAAGCGATTCCGCAAAGGCGCCCTGCCGCGAAATCGCCTTGCCCGAGAGAATGCCGATATACATCGTCGCCAGCACCGCGCCGGTGGCGACGATCTGCGTGGCAAGGAAGCGCGCAAGCCCGACATAACCCGTCAGGCAGGCGCCGATGAGAACGAGGCCGCCCACCCGCAGCAAAATGACGAGCCAGCGCGGCAGGCGCTGATTGCCGGTCTCGTAATCCTGCCCCTCGCCGATCACCGGCCGCAGGAACGATACGGTCAGCAGGATAAGGCCGATGATGATCGAGGCGAGGAAACTCTTGGCGACGGTAACGATCAGCGGCGAATAAAGCGTCTCGCTGATCGTGCCGAGCAGGTAATCGAGCCCGTTGACGAGCGCCATCAGCAGCACCGCCGAGGACAGCGTGTGCGCGCCCTTGTTGGACACCTTCAGAAGGCGCCATTCCGGCTGCGTCGGCGCAAAGATCGCATAGCTCAGCCGCGAGACGAAATAAACGAAACCGGTGATCGCCATCGCCCCGAACAGGATCGGCGCGATGTCTGACCGCAGCACGTTGAAATTATCGAGGAAGAAGGCGGAGGTGACGAGAAACAGGAACAGCGACAGCGACTGCACCATTGTCGACCAGAAGGCCACCGAAAGCCGTCTCAGATAGGAAGGCTCGCCCGTAAAGGCCCGCCGGTCCATGCGGCTGCCGAAAAAGCGGTAACCGCCCACGAGGAACAGCAGGGCAGCCATGATCGACAGCGTCACCGCCCCGAACATCGGCAGGCGCTTGTAATTCCAGACGAAACTCGCCCAACTGCTGAAAGCGTTGTTGAGGTTGGTCAATTCGGTCAGAAAGGCGGAGGAGGCATCGCCCAGCGTCTGTGCTGAAACTTCCGTGCGCTTGAACAGCGTGGCGGCGAAAAGCGCCCGGCGAACGGCGGTGATGTTATTGGAAATTTGCGCGGCATTGGTGGCCGTGCTCTCCACCTCGCCGGCAATCGCATTCACCTCGGCCCGTTCCGCCGTCAGCCGGTTTCGTTCCTCCGTCACCATGCTGGCTTCCGGCGGCTGGTCGTCCGCAGGCGCCGCACCCAGCGCATCCAGCCGGGTCTTGATCTGGTCGAGACGGGTGCGCAGCTTGGTGTTGGCGGCGGCGGCATCGGCGGCAATGGTGTCGGCGCGGCCCTTCAGGTCCACAAGCTGCGCATCGTCGCTGCCGCCCGCTTCCACCTGTTTGGCGATCGCCGCGACATCGGCCTTCCATTTCTCCAGCTCCGCCCTCGCCTGTTCGACGGTCGAGGCCTGGATAGCCACCGGGGCGGGCGATGTTGTTTCCCCCTGCGCCGCCGCCGGCATTGCCGACAAAAGACCGCCGGCCAGAAAAAGCACCATGGCCATTATCACCGCCATGGCGCCCCTTTGCCGTCGATCCCGCACCAGGCCGTCGAACATCCTTCTGCCGTCCATCAATCCGCCGAACATCAACCGCACATCCATGCCTTTCGTCTCTTTGCGCCGCATCAGGCTTTTTAGCGCCTGCCGCGCGGAAAACCACCCGCATAAAGCGAGGTTTTCAGGAGTTTGCCTTGCTTTTCACCACAAGAATCATCACCTTTGATGATGCAGCAACATGGGAGGAAATCATGGAATCTGCTGGCATTGGCTGGATCGCAGCCATCATCATCGGTGGTGTCGCCGGGTGGCTCGCCGAACAATTCATGAAAAGCAATATGGGTGTTTTCATGAACATCCTTCTTGGAATCGTCGGCGCGATCGTCGCCAACGCCATCCTTTCGGTATTTGGAATCGTTCTGCAAGGTTGGCTCGGTTATCTCATCGCCGGCTTCATCGGCGCCTGCATCCTCATCCTTATCGGCCGGGCTTTCAGGCGCGGATGAATAAAAGGAAAAATCCGTAAAACCCCGGATTTCCAGACTTTTCCAGCGCGACTGAAATTTTTTCGTCACAAAAATCGAAGAAATTTCATTTCCGCGCTGGACAAGCCCAAACTTCCCCTTTATACGCCCCCTCACACCGCCACACGGTGCCGGTCGGGTGATTAGCTCAGTTGGTAGAGCAGCTGACTCTTAATCAGCGGGTCGTAGGTTCGAGCCCTACATCACCCACCATTAACTCCTTGATTTATCATAAAATTAACGGACGCAGCCAGCGTCGGCCATACGGGCCGATGAGGCCCGGGGTAAGCTGCGAGCCTTGGACGCCGCCCGTTAAAAAAGGCGGCTTGCGCCGCCTCTGTGGGTGTTTCCAAAGCGCATTGTTCACGCGTAGCTAGAAGCCTCTCAGCGGCATTGCCCCGCCAGCTCGACACCTTCCTTGATCAACCCTTCATTGACCGCAAAACCGGTCTCCCGCCGGAATTTGCTACCGAGAACGGCAACCAGATTGCTGACATTCGGGGAGCCGTCAGCACCGAAAAGCTCAAGATTGTCATTGACCCCGACGTTCACGCTGGCCGCCATACCCCGCGCAACGCCATCCGGGCAATTGCAGCTCCCGCACTGGCCGGCCACCGGAGTGCCGTTTGCAGGTTTTGCGCAGAGAGGACCGTTGAAGCCTGCAGGCGGCTGCGGACCGCCAGTGCATGATCTGCCCCAGCCGTTTCGAACCCCGACGGTGCCCAGCGTATCGCACCATGGTGAGTAGGTCTCGGCAATCTGCATTGCAGATCGCAATCCCCTGCGGTTCTTAGAGCAATAATCCCGGACAACTGCGCGCACCGACCATTTCGGATGCTCGAAGATGGCATGACCGACCCTGTCGTTGCCAACTGCTCCCTGCCAGCTTCGCCCCATAACGCATCCGTAATTATTCATTTTTACGCAACGCAAGCGGTTCTGATGGCGCTGCAGGTCTGCCGCGTCGAACGTCAGGGATTGACCGTTATAGGTCAAATATTCGGAACCAAATCTTTTCCAGTCAGGAGCTGAATCCTGAGCAACGGAGGGCGATATGGCGAAGAGAAAAAATGCAAGCGTAATAAAAACGACCCTGATCATCTGAAAATCCCCCTTTATAACCCCGAAGTAATAAAACCATAATTCCCGTAAAACGCGAGTCATATTTAAAATTCGACTTAATGTTTTCATCAACTCGCTGCGGCGCGAAAAGATGTTCATTCCTTCTAAAGGCGGCCGAAACGGTGAATATAGATCTCTCCGTGACGCCGTTTCCCCAAAGCTGTCTCAATCGTCCTTATGATCGGGACCATGAGATTGCTCATCAACATATTGCTTTTCATTCTCGGCGCGGTCGGGAGCGGGATATGTGCGTTTTTATTATCGGCAGCGCTCGCCGATTCCGGATTTCTCGGCTCCTGTTTTGAAGGAAATTGCGCTTATGCGGCGCTTTTCATGGTGCTTCCCGTCACATGGTTCGTGCTTTTTGCGCTTTATGTGATGGCGCTGCTGATCTGGCGGCGAAAGCCTTTCCGGAACGGAAGGCTCTGAAAACTTAGATGGCGACGTCATCGCCGCCGCGCACGCGTTGACAGCGATCAAGACTTGCCGCTAACGTCCGCCTGCTGGGGGATTCGCTGCCAGTGATATGCGGGCCTCATGAGCAACCCGATATCACCGGCCTCTGAATGTGCATGTTCCGATTTGCGTCTCGCGTATGTGGACATGACGGAAAACAGGGAGACCAAAGGATGCGGGCCGCAATCAATTCCCCGTCGCTTTCGATCGACACCATGGACTATCAGGCCGAGTGCCAGTTCGCACTGGAACCTTCCATTCACGGGCTGATCGAAAAAGCCGAACATGCCGGCTGGAACCGCCAGCAAGCCGCCCTTGCCATCGTCGCGCTCGCCAGCGAGCATCTCACCGATCTATTGTCCGCCGGCGGCGCTCCCGCGCCGGATCAACGCCCCCTCTCCTGATACCCTCCTTAAGCCGGGCGGATCAGCGCCGGCGCCATCGAAACATCATCGCAAAAATCAACACAGCAGGTCCGGAGTGTCCCTGTAGACACTGCCGGAACAGGTTCGTGCGGTGCAGGCCGACGTCTGGGCAAAGTCGATCCCGCACGGCACCCGGACGCAGCCCGTCGCGCCGCGTTCACCGCGCCGGGCGCCAAACCGCCTGCCGCCAACCCCGCCATAGTGTTGACACAAGCCACCAATAATGAGAACATAAAGTGAACATTATGGAGGTCAGCGATGAACACAGCAGACGCAGCCATAGAAAATGCCCTTTCCGTTGTCGCCCGCTCCCGCGATATGCGCGAACGCGCGCTCGAGCGGCGGCGCGAGCTGCAGCGGCGAACGGAAGTCATCATCACCCGGCCGCTTTACGTGCTCAAAAAGAACGAAGGTCCGAAACAGCTGTCGCTGAAACTCGACAGCTAGGGCACGCCCGGTTTAAACGGAATCGGTGGGCGTGCTCTACCTCTCTGTTTTTACGCATTTCCGGACGTGAAACCGCTTCGCACTTTTACTGGAAATGCTCTACTCGCCGATGCAAAGAACCGGCAAGCGTGGCGCTGTGAAAGCGGAGGCTGCCCCACTTTCCTCCCGAAAGCAAAATCCCGTGCGGATCAACTCACGCACGGGATTTTTAGAATGAAGAGGTTGTTGTGCGTGTTTATTGCATGCGTTGCATTGCGGCTTCTGGTTCACCGGTCGTCGCAACCGCTGGCGGAAGGCGGTCGGTCTTTTTCAGGATGACGACTGGCTTTTCCACCGGATCTGTCGGCGGAACGATGCTTGCGGTTTTGAATTCACGGTCTACGGCAGGAACGGAAGCGTTGATCTGTTGATGACCTGCGCATTCCGCAAGCGCTGCACTGGCGGAAAAACCAAAGACAGCGGCGATACTGAGAACTGATTTCATGTCATTCTCCCTTCGCTCTGGTGGCGATCTCCAGTCTAGGTGGAGACGGGCCGGATTGAAAATCACACTTTAGAGACATCTAAAGCTCATGATCATTTCGGCAGTGGTCGTCATCGATGTGCGTGGCAGACAACAGGCAAATGCCGTCGCCCTTATTTCTTCCGCACATCCAGCGGATTTCGGCAAAGCGGTCTGCGAAATATCATCGCCACATAACTTCCCTTAAGAGAAATGAGGCTTGGCGTGTAAGTCGAAACCTTCGCCGTGTTGGCGGCCTTTATCGTTCTCCCCTCAGAGGAATTCTGCTGCATGGCACGCCTCCTTCCATGAGCGATAACGAAAATGCGCCGGTCTTGTTCCCCATCGCCCTCTCTTTGCTCCGAGAGAGGTCAAGGTGCTGCCAGTTGTTTCTTCTCCCCGCCGGGGAGAAGGTGGCCCGAAGGGTCGGATGAGGGGGCTAGCGCAGAGATATGCGGAGAGCTTGCCCCCTCATCCCGCTGCCGCGGACTTCTCCCCGGCGGGGAGAAGAAACAAGTGGCGCCCTCCCCGTGACATCGACTGTCCTCAACGCCCGCGCTTGAAAAATTCGCCCAAAACCTGTATATGCCTCAGCGCGAGGACGACCTCGGCCACAGTGGCGACAGCATGCGGGACGGCCCGGTCACATACCGGAGAATGAAATGCGTTCCCTGCAAGATCGTATCCGCCACGCCCTCAGTTTCGAAATCATCGGCCTTCTTCTCGTCATTCCCTTGGGCGCGCTGCTTTTTGGCATGCCTATGGAAGATATCGGCATTGTCGGCCTCGTCAGCGCCACGTTGGCGACGGTTTGGAACTATGTCTACAATCTCGGTTTCGACCACGCCATGCAGCGGCTGAAAGGCACGACGCTGAAGACGCCCGCCCTCCGGGTCGCCCATGCCGTGCTGTTCGAACTGGGCCTCCTGATCGTGCTGATGCCCTTCATCGCCTGGTATCTGAATATCAGCCTTGCCCACGCGCTGGTGATGGATATCTCGTTTGCGCTGTTTTACGTGGTCTATGCTTTTGTCTTCAACTGGAGCTACGACCGGGTTTTCCCGCTGCCTGAATGGAAGTCGCAGCAGGACGCCGCCTGACCGGCACGGAAAGGAACAGCGCCTCAGAGCAGCGACGCCTTGAAGAAGCTGACCACCTCGGCGTTGAAGCTGCGGTGAAACCCAGCCCGGTCGAAACCCGCCGCATCGCTGCAAATCTGGGGCACGGCCTTTTCCATCTCGGCGGGGCAAGGGGCGATAAAGGAAAAGTGCCCCGCCCCTTTTACCATCCGATAGTCCGGTTTCACCGACAGATCGTCGCGCAGCCTTGCAACATCCTGGGGCGCGACACCATCGCCGCCGCGTTCCGAACTCCAGAGTTGGACGGGGATCGTGATATTCTTCAGGTCGCCCGCGCCGGGAAAGGCATTCAACGGGTCGGCGGCAACCACAGCCTTCACACGCGCATCCTGACCGCCATGCTGCGGCAATGTCGTATTCTGCCGCATCTGCGTGCAAATCGGCGCCTGAGGGTCGGGACAGGGCAGCCCGGCATTGGCAAAATCAGGCGTGCCGCCGGCAAGCACCAGCGCGGTATAGCCGCCGCGCGAAAATCCGAAGACGCCGATCCGCCCGGCATCGATGGAACCGGCGTCGCTAAAACCTTCAAGCAGATGATCGAGCAACCGGGCAATATCCGACGGCCGGCCCGTCAGCGCGGAAAGCTCGCCCGCCTTCTTCATTTCAAGCGCATTGTCTCCGGGGTGATTGATAGCCGCAACAATGAAGCCGGCATCCGCCAGCGCCGCCGCCGTGTCCCGATGGCTGAAATAGGTGCCGCCAAAGCCATGGGAAATGACGACGAGCGGATACTTCCCTTCAGGAACAGGGCAATCACGCACGGCGGGCAAAAGGAAGGGACCGATCCTGACCTCTTCCGGCGCGGCCGCGCAGGGCGACCATACCGCAGCCTTCATGGCAGCTTTGCCGTTCGCGGCTGGAACGTCGATCAGCCGAAGACCGGCCGCCATGGCGGCGCCCGTTCCAGACAGGGCGGAAAACATAAGGCAAAGCAGCAGCAGAAATCGCATCGCCAACTCACGGATCGGGACCATTATGCACAGGCCGATCGGTGACCGGCGCTACGCGAACATAAAGCGGTTTCCTGTGGCGGCAATGACGCCGAACGCTTAAAGCGATTTCAGCGTCCAGGCCACGATATCGCGCGTGGCGGCGGCAAAAGCCTGATCCAGCGCCTTTACGAAATTGGCGTTGCCGGAACCGCTGACGCGGGCGCTGGCGCGGAACACCTCCTGCGCCTTCACCGTGCCGTTGCGGTCGTTCAGCAGCTTCACCGATATTTCGATATTGGCGATATTCCTCGCCGTATCGATTTCGAAGGCGCGAATATCGGTCACGACCTGATAGTCGATTGCCAGCCCCTGCCCCGGCCGGCCGACGCCGCCGAGCTTGCCGGTATCCTCAAAGGCTTCCACCAGCTTGGACTGTACCATGCGCGGCAGGCGGTCGCTCCATTGCGAATTGCCGAGATATTGCACCTCCGAGCCGGAAAGGCGCACCACGATGTTTTCGCTGTCGAGCGCCTTCAGGGCGGTCGGATCGGCAATCAGCAATTGCCGGTTTTTCAGCGATGGCCCCTGGGTAACCGCCGCCGAAGAGACGGAAAGATCGAAAGTGTCGTTCTTCGGCGCACCCGCGCAGCCGGCCATCAAGGCGGCAAGCAGCGGAGCCAGAATGAGGGCGCGTCGCTGACGGCCGTTCATCGATCGTGTCATTGGCCCATACCCCTCTTAGCGCCTTGTTCTGCCATCATATTGTTTCACGGTTTCGCCGCCGAAAATCAACCGCTGCGGATCGCGGTCGATATTGGTGATGGCATTGTTGAGATTGTCGACCGTAACCCGCGTACTGCCGATCAGCGCCTGGAAATCCTTCAGGCCCGAGCTGGAGAAACGCGTCAGATTGTCGGCAATCGGCCCGATACGGGCATTGAGATTGTCGGCCACCGCCTTGAAGGAGGTGAGCGTTTCGCGCGCCTTGGCAAACAGCGAATTGGCGTCATCGGTGCCGAGCATACCGTCCACCTTGGCGAGAATGCCGTCGACGCGGCTGGAGGCGAGGTTCAGCTTGCGGCCCATTTCGGTAAAGTCGGAAACCGCCTGGTCGATATCGGCACGGCGGGCACCGACATCGTCGGCGATGCGTTTGAAGTTCGCCACGGCATCGCGCGCATCGGCGGTCGCAGAGGAAACGTCATCAACCACGGTGCCCACCTTGGCGGGATCAACGGAGGCGAGAAGCTCATCCGCGCGCTTCACCACGGTCTGCACTTCCGTGCTCGCCGCCTCGAAGTTTTTCGCCGTGCTCTGTACCGTCTCCATGATGCCCTGAATATCGCTGGAGGCGGACGCCACATCCTTCGTCACCTTGTCGACATTCGACAGGATGGAATCGATCTTGCCGGCATCCACCGCCTTCACCAGATCCTCGATAGCGGTGAGCGTGCCATCGAGACGCACCGAGACCGACTGCACGGTGGTGGAAAGCGAGCTGAGGCTGGCGATGAAATTCTTGATGCCGTCGGAATTGGCCGCCAGCGCATCGGAGAATTTCTCGGCATTGCGCACCGTCTGCGTCAGCGGGCCGCGCGCATCCTGCACGAAACCCTGCAATTCGCCGATGGCGCCATCGGCGCGTTTCAGGATCTTGTCGGCGGTGGCGAGCAGGTTGGTAACGCTCGAAAGATCGGCTGTCAGCTCGGCCGGAACGCCGCTTTCGACAGCTTTCTGCAGAATGCGCTCGCCATCCTTGTTACCGCCGGAAAGCTCGATATAGGCAGCACCCGTCAGGCCCTGAATTTCAAGCACGGCGCGAGTGGACGGGAAAACCGGGGCATCGGCCTGCACTTCGGTAAAGGCGATGGAATAGGCCGGATCGTCGCGGTCGATCGCAAGCCCGCGCACGGTTCCGACCGGGATACCGTTGAAGCGCACGGGAGACCCGACGGAAAGACCGTTTGCGGAGCCGGGAATACGCACGACAAGCTGCGCCGTCGGGCCACCTCGGCCAAACTCGGCCATCCAGTAAACGAAGCCGAATGCGGCGGCGATCACGATCAGCGTGAAAATTCCGACTATGGTGTAGTTCGCCTTGGTTTCCATGCTTCTTGTTACTCCACCGGATTTTCGTGTCTGCCGTCCGGAAGAACGACAGAGCGGGCCCGTTTGCCGCGGAAATAGGACTGCACCCACGGGTCGTCGCAGGCAAACATGTCCTGCAATGTCCCTTCCACCAGCACTTTCTTCTGTCCCAGCACCGCAATGCGGTCACAGACGGAGAACAGGCTGTCGAGGTCGTGCGTCACCATATAGACGGTCAGGCCGAGCGAATCGCGCAAGCGCGCAATCAGCATATCAAATTCCGCCGCCCCGATGGGATCGAGGCCGGATGTCGGCTCATCGAGGAAGACGAGGTCGGGATCGAGCGACAGCGCCCGGGCAAGGGCCGCACGTTTGATCATGCCGCCGGAAAGCTCGGAAGGGTACTTGTCGCCCGCATCGGGCTTCAGCCCCACCATCTCGATCTTGAGGTAGGCAAGCTCGTCCATCAGCTTCTTCGGCAGGTCGAGATATTCCCGCATTGGCAGCTGGATGTTTTCCTTCACCGTCAGGCCGGAAAACAGTGCGCCCTGCTGGAACAGCACGCCAAGCCGCTGGTCGAGCATCATGCGGTCGTCTTCGCTCGCCTTGTCGTAATCGGTGCCGAGAATGCGGATAGCACCCGCCTGCCGTGGCAGCAGCCGCAAGATCGCGCGCATCAACACGGATTTGCCAGCGCCGGAGGGGCCGATGAAGCCCAGAATTTCACCGCGATAGACATCGAGGTCGAGATTTTCGAGCACGTTGCGGCCGTTAAAACCGACAGTCACGCCCTCGACGGAAAGCACCACCTCGCGTCCGTCTTTCCCGGTTCTTGTCTCATGCGGTTTCTGGTCCAGTTTCTCCAACGCGCCCTCCCTAAAAATCGATGGCTGCGTAGAAGATGGCGAAAAGACCATCCACCAGAATGACGACGAAGATCGACTTCACCACCGAGGAGGTGACGTGCTGGCCGAGCGATTCGGCCGAACCGCCCACCTTCATGCCTTCAACGGCCGCGACGATGCCAATGATGAGCGCCATGAACGGCGCCTTGATCATGCCGGCGGCAATGGTCGATTCCTCCACGGCACCATGCAGGCGCGACAGGAACACCTCGAAGGTTATGCCGGAATAGGCAAAGGCCACGATGGCCGCACCGAAAAGCGCTGCGAAATTGGCGAGAATGGTCAAAAGCGGCAGCGCGATGGTGAGCGCCACCAACCGCGGAAACACCAGCACGCCGACGGGGTTGAGGCCGATCACCTTCAGCGCGTCGATTTCCTCGCGCATCTTCATGGAGCCGATTTCGGCGGTGATGGCACTGCCGGAGCGGCCGGCGATCATGATCGCGGTCAGAAGCACACCGATTTCACGCAATTGCAGAATGCCGACCAGATCGACAACGAAGACTTCCGCACCGAAATAACGCAGCTGAAACGCACCCTGCTGGGCGATGATCGCACCAATCAGGAACGACATCAGCATGATGATCGGAACGGCGCGCACGCCCATATGGTCGATCTGGTTGACGATCGCCGCCGGCGAGACGCCGCGCCCGCGCCCGAGCTTCATCTGCGCGCCGCGCACGGCCGAGCCGAGAATATACATGCCCGCCAGGAAATCCGCGCCGTTCTGAATGACGGCCTTGCCGATGGGCGCAAAAATACGCTCGGCGAGCCCCACCTTCTTGGGCGCCTCGCCCTCCATCTCCACCTTTTCGGGCAACTGGCCGATGACCTCTTCGATACGGTCATTGCCCGTCACGGTGACGGTGGCGCCATTTGCCTCGAGGTCCTTGCGCAGGCGCTGGATGATCCATGCGCCCGTCGTATCGATGGCCTCGACGGAAGAAAGATCGATTTCCACCGGGCCGGCCGATTTGCTCTTTTCGAGCTTTTCAAGACTGGGGAAAACACCGGCGAGATTGCTGTTGCGCCAGGAACCGCTCATGACAAAACGCAAGCCGCCGCCGGAGACGCTATCGTCTTCGGTGATTGCGGCCGGGTTCGCCTGTTGCCGTGTGTCCTGTTCTTGCATAATGCTCCGAGCGAGTGCAGCCGTCACGAGATTCTTAAAGGTTTCATAACGTTTTGGCCTCCGGCAAGCCACAGTGACGGCCGACAATTCGTGATAAATTTGGCGTCATGTGTCTTTTGCCGCCCAATCGGAAGTGAAAAAAACATGCCCCGTTACCTTCAAGCCACAACGGAACGTTTTCCCGTCGCCGGCAGCTTCACCATTTCACGCGGCACCCGCACCCACGCGGATGTCGTAACGTGCACCATCCGCGATGGTTCCTTTACCGGTATCGGCGAATGTGTGCCCTATCCGCGTTATGGCGAAAGTATTGAAGGCGTCATTGCCGATATCGAGGCGATGGCGGAGCAGATCGCCGGCGGTGTGACACGGCAGGAACTGCAACAGGCGATGCAACCCGGCGCCGCCCGCAATGCGGTGGATTGCGCGCTGTGGGACCTCGAAGCCAAGATCACCGGCAAAACCGTTGCCGAGCGCATCGTTCGACAGGCGGCAAAGCCGCTCGTCACCGCTTACACCATCTCGCTTGCCGACCCCGAGACCATGGCCGCGAAAACGGCGGAAAACGCAGGCCGCACGCTGCTGAAGATCAAGACCGGCACGGCGGACGACGAAGCGCGTCTAAGGGCCGTGCGCGCCGCCGCACCCGAAGCGCGCATCATCATCGACGCCAATGAGGGCTGGAACGATTATAATATCGAATATTATCTGCGGCTTGCGGCAGAGCTGAAGATATCGCTGATCGAGCAGCCGCTACCCGCCGGCAAGGATGACATCCTCGCCCGCATCGACCATCCGGTGCTGATCTGCGCCGACGAAAGCGTGCATTCCACGAAGGACCTCGCCGCCCTGCGCGACCGTTACGATGCGATCAACATAAAGCTCGACAAGACCGGCGGCCTGACCGAAGCGCTTGTCATGAAGGCGGAAGCGGAACGGCTCGGCTTCACCATCATGGTCGGCTGCATGCTCGGCACCTCCCTCGGCATGGCGCCCGCCGTGCTGGCGGCGCAGGGCGCGGCCTTCGCCGATCTCGACGGACCGCTGCTGCTGGCGCAGGATCGTGAGCCGGGGCTGGTTTATGAGGGTTCGCTGGTTTATCCGGCACGGCCGGAATTGTGGGGGTAGAACTCTCGTTAAGGGTCCGCACTGGGTTCGTGTCGAGAGGCTGCGTTCGCACCATCTCGCCGGTGCCTAACCGGAAGGTTACTGGGAAGGCTCTAAAGCCTCACCTCCGTCATGCCGGACCTGATCCGGCATCCAGCCACGGCGTGTGCGCCGTGAGAAATAGGTCTTACGCGATCAAAGACTTGGTCGCACTGGATCCCGGCTCAGGGCCGGGATGACGGTATGCGGATGCCACAATTTTTGCCAAACACTTCGTTTACAGGTGAGCCTGCAACCAAACGCGCCGACTCAGGCCGCGTGCTTCCCGATCAGCCCTGGAATATCCACCGGCTCCATCTCGTCCGATGTGTGTTCGGCGGTAACGTCGCTCGTCTGCATCCAGGTGATCAGCTCGAAGCTGCCATCGGCATTTTCGGCAATCGCCGTGCAGCTTTCCACCCAGTCGCCGGTGTTGATGTAGCGGATGCCGTCCATGTCTTCCATGACAGCGTGGTGGATGTGCCCACAGATCACGCCGTCGACATTGTTGCGTCGCGCCTCGTCGGCCACCACGCGCTGGAATTCGCCGATGAAGTTGACCGCGTGTTTGACCTGCAGCTTGGCCCAGGCCGAGAACGACCAGTAAGGCAGGCCGATGCGGCGGCGCACGGCGGCGATGGCGATGTTGAGCGCAATTGCCGCGTCATAGGCCCAGTCGCCGAGATAGGCGAGCAGGCGGGCGTTGCGCACCACCACGTCGAACTCGTCGCCATGGATGATCAGGTACTTCTTGCCGTCGGCGGCCTCATGGATCATGCGCTCGGCCACTTCGATGCCGCCGAAATGCATGCCCGGAAATTCCCGCAGGAATTCATCGTGATTGCCGGGGATATAGACGATGCGCGTTCCCTTGCGGGCCTTGCGCAGGAGCTTCTGCACCACGTCGTTGCAGCCCTGCGGCCAGTACCAGCTGCGGCGCAGACGCCAGCCGTCGACGATGTCGCCGACGAGAATGATCGTTTCGGCCTCGTGATGTTTCAGGAAGTCGAGCAGATAATCCGTCTTGGCCGCCTTGGAGCCAAGATGGACATCCGAAATGAAAAGCGTTCTGAACTGTCTGGTTTCGATTTGACCGGCCACGGATTTCATCCCCCTGTTCGGTTGCGTCCCTGCGGCTTTCTTACCTCTCAGAACCAGACTCGTGTTTCAGCAACATGACAGACGCCGGTTTTTATAGGGAATATGACGAAAGCCTTCACGAAAACGCGAATAAGCCATGGCCGCATTTGCATAAGGTGCGGTCAAATAACGGCTGTACCACGGGGAAGTTTGTTGTATTCAGGGGTCCGGAATTGAACCAGACATGACGGTGGAAGAATGACCTCTCACGATAAGAACAACACGCCCGCCAACACGGCAAAGGCCGACATCGAGGAACAGGCGCTCTTTTTCCACCGCTATCCGCGCCCCGGCAAGCTGGAAATCCAGGCCACCAAACCGCTCGGCAACCAGCGCGATCTGGCGCTGGCATATTCGCCGGGTGTTGCCGCCCCCTGCCTCGCCATCCATGAAAATCCGGAAACGGCGGCGGAATATACCGCCCGCGCCAACCTCGTCGCCGTCATCTCCAACGGCACGGCGGTGCTCGGCCTCGGCAATATCGGCCCGCTCGCTTCCAAGCCGGTGATGGAAGGCAAGGCCGTCCTCTTCAAGAAATTCGCCGGCATCGACGTTTTCGATATCGAAATCGATGCGCCCGGCATCAACGACATGGTCTCCACCATCGCAGCGCTGGAGCCCACCTTCGGCGGCATCAACCTTGAGGACATCAAGGCGCCGGAATGTTTCGAGGTTGAGCGCCAGCTGCGCGAAAAGATGAACATCCCGGTCTTCCACGATGACCAGCACGGCACCGCGATCATCGTCGCCGCCGCCGTCACCAATGCGCTGGAACTCGCCGGAAAATCGCTCTCGAGCGTCAAGATCGTCGCCTCGGGCGCCGGTGCGGCAGCCCTTGCCTGCCTCAACCTGCTCGTTTCCATGGGCGCGAAGAAAGAAAACATCTGGGTCCACGACATTGAAGGCCTCGTTTACGATGGCCGCAACACGCTGATGGACGAGTGGAAAGAAGTTTACGCCCAGAAGACCGACAAGCGCGTTCTCTCCGAAACCATCGACGGCGCGGATGTCTTCCTCGGCCTTTCCGCCGCAGGCGTGCTGAAGCCGGAACTCTTGGAGCGCATGGCGGAGAACCCGCTGATCCTGGCGCTTGCCAACCCCAATCCGGAAATCATGCCGGAGGCGGCGCGTGCGGCCCGTCCGGATGCGATGATCTGCACCGGTCGTTCGGATTTCCCGAACCAGGTGAACAACGTTCTCTGCTTCCCCTATATCTTCCGCGGCGCGCTGGATTGCGGCGCAACCACGATCAACGAGGAAATGAAGATGGCCGCCGTGCAGGCCATCGCCGAACTCGCGCGTGAGGAAGTTTCAGAAGTGGCCGCAAAGGCCTATAGCGGCGAAACGCCGGTCTTCGGCCCGAACTACCTCATCCCCTCGCCCTTCGATCCGCGGCTCATCCTGCGCATTGCGCCAGCCGTTGCCCGCGCTGCGGCCGCAAGCGGTGTCGCCGCCCGGCCGATCACCGATTTCGAAGCCTATCTCGACCAGCTGAACCGTTTCGTCTGGCGTTCCGGCTTCATCATGAAACCGGTCTTCAATGCCGCGAAAGCCGCCGAAAAGAAGCGCATCATCTTTGCCGAAGGCGAAGACGAGCGCGTACTGCGCGCCGCCCAGGTGCTTCTGGAAGAAGGCACCGGCATCCCGATCCTCATCGGCCGTCCGCAGATCATCGAAACGCGCCTGAAGCGCTTCGGCCTGCGCATCCGCCCGCATACGGATTTCGCCGTGGTCAACCCGGAAGACGATCCGCGCTACCGCGACTATGTCGATGACTATTTCGCCCTTGTCGGCCGCGTCGGCATCAACCCGGAAGCAGCCCGCACCATCGTGCGCACCAACACGACCGTCATCGGCGCGCTGTCGGTGAAGCGCGGCGAAGCGGATGCGCTGATCTGCGGCCTCGAAGGCCGTTACGACCGCCACCTGCGCGACGTCAACCAGATCATCGGCAAGCAGGAAGGCGTGCGTTCCTTCGCGGGCCTCAGCCTGCTCATCACCCAGCAGGGTGCGCTGTTCCTCACCGATACTTTCGTGAATTACGACCCGACCTCCGAGGAAGTGGCGGAAATGGCCATTCTCGCGGCCAAGGAAATCCGCCGCTTCGGCATCACGCCGAAGATCGCCCTCGCCAGCCATTCCAATTTCGGCTCGCGCGATTCCGAAAGCGCCCGCAAGATGCGCCGCGCCCTGAAGATCGTGCAGGAGGCCGCACCGGAACTGGAAGTGGATGGCGAAATGCAGGGCGGCTCGGCCCTTTCGGAAGCGCTGCGCAAGCGCGCCATGCCGAACAGCGTGCTGACCGGCGAAGCGAACCTGCTGGTCTTCCCGAACCTCGATGCCGCCAACATCACGCTCGGCGTCACCCGCACCTTGACGGAAGGCCTGCATGTCGGCCCGATCCTGCTCGGCACGGCCCTGCCCGCCCATATCCTGTCGCCCAGCGTCACCTCGCGCGGCGTCGTCAACATGGCGGCGTTTGCCGTGGTGCAGGCCTCGCACCCTTCGGTGTGATGCTGCGGGCGCATTAACGTAATTTTGAACAGGCTGTTGCCGCATTGCGGCAACAGCTTATGTTATCTTCCCGAAACACGGATGTCGTGAAGTATAACGCCCCTGCCACCAGCCGGGGACATCGAACGGATCGAACAATTGACCCGCCGCAGCCGCATCATCGGCCTCCTGCTTCCCCTTGTTTTCCTCGCCCCGGCGGCCGCCTTCGCGGATCAGGTCTGCGATACGCTTTATGCGCAATTGCGCGAACCACCACGCGTCATCGGCAACACGGCAGAGGTGCGCCGTTATGCCAATGCGCTCGCCCGCCAGAACATCGTCATCCGCAAGATCAGGAACGACCTGCGCGGCTATGGCTGCTCATCCGGCAGCGTCATCGTCTATGGCAATCCCAATGCCGGTATCTGCGCCGAGATCGGCGATGCGCTGGCGGAAGCGGAAAGCGAGCGCGACGCCATCATCCGTGACCGCGACGACGCCATGGCGGCCGCGCGTGACAACGACGGCGACATCAGGCGTCAGCGCATCCTCGCCGCCCTCGATGCCAATGGCTGCAACACCCTGCCGCAAACGGAAACACAATTGCCTCCGCCTCCGGACGTGACGCGTTATCCCGACGCCTTTCGGCAGAATGGCCCGCAGAACGACGACGAGCCGGGACAGGCTGGGCTTTCGCCCTACCCCAACGCCGCCGCCGAGGGTGGGCTTCGCACACTCTGCGTGCGCACCTGCGACGGCTCGTTTTTCCCCATCGCGTCCAATGCCTCGCCGCTTGATTTCCGCGCCCAGGCGGAGCAGTGCGAGAAAATGTGTCCGGGCACCGAGACGGAGCTTTATTTCCATTCCATGACGGATCAGGAAACCGCCGACATGGTGTCTGCGGAAACAGGCAAGCCCTACAGGGACCTGCCAACCGCCTTCGCCTACAGGAACGCCACGGCAAAAGCGCCGGGCTGCGCCTGCAACATGGCCGCCTATCACAAGGAAATGCAAAAGCAGGAAGAGGCCGCCCGGCCGCAGCCCGAAAAACCCTATTCCGGCATCACCACCATTCCATCACCGCAAGGTGACAAGGCTGAGAAACCCACCGAACAGCGACAGGCCGCCAAGCCGCCGGAACAGCCCGTTCCCGAACGCGACTATGACCCCAACGACAGCCGCGTCCGCGTCATAGGCCCGAAATTCCTGCCCGACCAGACGGGCCGGATCGACCTGAAGAACCCGGCATTGAAGGGTATACAGCCGCAGCAGTGACATAAATCGCGGAGCGAGCAGGCGCCGCTTGTTTCTTCTCCCCGAGTGGGAGAACTCCGCGGCAGCGCGATGAGAGTGCGGCGTCAGCGATATTCGGAGAGCTTGCCCTCTCATCCGACCTTTCGGGCCACTTTCTCCCCGGCGGGGAGAAGAAACACACGGCAAGGCCCCGCCTTGTTCACAGGCCTCCGCTTCTAAACCCCGCCCCAGCGGTTACGAAACACCAGTTCCTCCAGCGGCACGCGCTGTCGCCAGCCCTTCACCGCCAGTTCCGGCTCGTTATAGAGCGCATCGACACGGCCGAGGCAAAGCCAGGCGACGATTTCGATATGGTCGGGAATATCGAGAATGGTGCGAATGTCGCTATCGTGGAAAATGCTCACCCAGCCGACGCCGATGCCTTCGGCGCGCGCCGCGAGCCAGAGATTCTGAATGGCGCAGACGGTGGAATAGACATCCGTGCGCGGATTATGGGTGCGGCCCAGCACCACCTTGCCGCCACGCGTCGGATCGCAGGTAACGCAGATGCTGAGCGGCGCCTTGCGGATGCCTTCAAGTTTGAGACTGCGATAAAGCGCCTGTTGCTCGCCCGTAAACATCGCCGCCGCCTCCTCATTGGCGCGGCTGAAGGCCACGAAGGCCGCCTGACGGATCGCGCCATCGGTGATGAGTGTGAAATTCCACGGCTGCATGAAACCGACCGAGGGCGCGGAATGAGCCGCCTTCAAAAGACGTTCCACCAGATCATCCGGCAGCGGGTCCGGCAGGAACTGGTCGCGCACGTCGCGACGGGTCTCGATGGCGCGGTAAATGGCCTCGCGTTCCTCACAGGAAAACGGGCGGGCGGGCGAGAGCGCATGATCGAACGAACTGGCTGGCATCGTCTATCCCCAACAATGCGAAGGCCGGGCGCAAATGCGCACCCCGCCTCGACAACAACCTGCCGCCGTCCGCGCGGTTCGGTCTACCCCGTCAGGCCGGTCTTCTGACTAGGCTTCATCCGCCCTTTTCGCCTTCCCGAATTGCTCCAGTGGCTTTAAAAAAAGAACGTCCGCCTCACAGCGCTGGGCACGTTCCGGTCTTTCACCGGATTCCCGATTCTCCCGCCGCAAGGGCAGGCACCTGACAGGCAAGCTATGGGCAAAAAAGTTTGCGAATGCAAGCATCCTGCCGGTGGTGCGGCAATGTGGCCCGCCTCACCCCCATTATTCCACCGGGAAATACCGGACATAAGCGAACTCATCCCCATCCGGTGACCAGTTGGGCGAATTCATCGTTCCCTGCCCGCCGAAAAGTTCGAATAGCGTCTCGGCATCGCCGCCATCCATATCCATCAGCCGCACCCGCACATCGAGATCGCGCGGATGGTCGAAAACGTCGCCGTCATAGGAAACGAACACCACCTTGTCTCCCTTCGGAGACGGGTGCGGAAACCAGTCGCCATAGGGACTGTCGGTAATGCGCTCGACGGCTGAACCATCCACCCGCACGCGCCAGATCTGCATTCGCCCGGTGCGGCTGGAATTGAAATAGATCCACTCACCGTCAGGCGAATAATCCGGCCCGTCATTACGGCCCTCGCCATGGGTCAGCCGCGTCTCGACGCCGCTTGTTATATCCATCGAATAGATATCGAAGACCTGATCGCGAATGCCGCAATAGGCAAAACCTTTCCCATCCGGCGACCAGCCATGCCAGTAAGAGGGAAGATTTTTCGTCATCAGCCGCGGCGCACCGCCCACCGAGGGCATGAGGTAGATGGCGCTCTTGCCAAATTCCACCTTGTCGGAAATGGCGTAAAGCGAACCATCCGGCGAAATGCCGTGATCGTTGTTGCAGAGCGTCGCAAAGCCGGTATCGACCTTTTCCGGCGAAACATCACCGGCAAGTGACAGGCGGTAAAGCAGCCCTTCGCTGTTCAGCAGCAGATATTTTCCATCCGGCGACCAGTTCGGCGCTTCAAAAAGATCAGGCGTCTGCCACACCACCCGCATCTGCCGGGTGCGGATGTTGAAGATTTCGATGGAGCTGCGCATTCTGCCTCCCGGGCGTGTCCGTGTCTCGTTCAAAGCGCCCGGCAATGCAGACATTCCGTTTGCATCCACCATCGCCTCGATTATGATCCTAGGGCGGCAGGCACCGTCCTGCAAATTCAAACCGGAAAAAACGCCAGCGCTCCGGCACCGTCCGTGACCCTTGCCGTTTCTCCTAAAACCGAGGTTCCGCGATGAATACCATCGCCGATCACGGCATCCGCTTCGGCCGGATCGCCGCAATGCTTCCTGTCAAAAATATCGAAAAAGCCCATGACTTTTATGTCGGTGTGCTGGGCTTCACAAAAACCTTCGAAAACGGCACTCCCGTCGGCTTCATGATTCTCAAACAGGGCAATGCCGAGCTGCACCTGACATTGCAGCCCACCCACAAGGCAGCGCCTTTCAATGTGGCGCATATGATGGTGAGCGATGTCAATGCGCTGCATGCGCTCTGCAAGAGTGAGGGCTTGCGCATCATCAAGGGCCTGCAAGACAAGGATTACGGTCTCAGGGCCTTTGTGTTTGAGGACCCGGATGGCAACCGCATCGATGTGGGGCAGGTTATTTGAGATCAGCGAACGGCGCGGGGATTTCTCCGCGCCGCTTGCTTAAACGCGAAGGTTATGGAACGAGCGAATGCCCCTTGTTTCTTCTCCCCGCCGGGGAGAAGTCCGCGGCAGCGAGATGAGGGGCAAGGGCAGTGAGTTACGG
The DNA here is from genome assembly GCF_027871645.1 of Agrobacterium sp. ST15.13.015. Lineage (NCBI taxonomy): Bacteria > Pseudomonadati > Pseudomonadota > Alphaproteobacteria > Hyphomicrobiales > Rhizobiaceae > Agrobacterium > Agrobacterium sp. ST15.13.015. The sequence continues at coordinate 15,585 of NZ_JAQAHF010000024.1, read as the reverse complement.
CAACGTTGCCCCCTCATCCGACCCGTCGGGCCACCTTCTCCCCGGGAGAAGAAACGAGCAGCAACGTCGGGCAAAACATCCGCTACCCGCGCCTTCCTTCAATCACCTATCCCGGAACCGATTGGTAATCGGATAACGCCGGTCACGCCCAAAGTTCTTCTTGGTGATCTTCACGCCCGGGGCCGATTGCCGGCGCTTGTATTCGGCGAGATAGAGCAGATGCTCCACCCGGTGCACCGTCGCCACATCATGGCCGCGAGCCAGAATTTCCTCAACCGACATTTCCTTCTCGACGAGGCATTCCAGAATATCGTCCAGCACCGGATAGGGCGGCAGCGAATCCTGGTCGGTCTGGTTGGGGCGCAATTCGGCCGATGGGGCCTTGGAAATGATATTGGCGGGGATCACCTCGCCCGAAGGGCCGAGCGCGCCGGGCGGCACATGGGCGTTGCGCCAGCTGGAAATGGCATAGACCTGCATCTTGTAGAGGTCCTTGATGGGGTTGAAACCGCCATTCATGTCGCCGTAGAGCGTCGCATAACCCACCGACATTTCCGACTTGTTGCCCGTCGTCACCACCATGGAGCCGAACTTGTTCGAGACGGCCATCAAAATGGTGCCGCGCGTGCGGCTCTGCAGGTTTTCCTCGGTAATGCCCTCTTCCGTGCCCTCGAAGAGATCGGAAAGCGCCGAGAGGAATCCTTCCACCGGCTCGACGATCGGCACAATATCGTAACGGCAGCCCAGCGCTTTCGCGCAATCGGCTGCGTCCTTCAGCGATTCCTCCGAAGTATAACGGTAAGGCAGCATGATGCAGCGCACCCGCTCCTCACCCAGCGCATCAACGGCAAGGGCGGCGCAGATCGCCGAATCGATGCCGCCGGAAAGGCCGAGAACCACGCTCTTGAAGCCGTTCTTGTTGACGTAATCGCGGAAGCCCAGCATGCAGGCGCGATAGTCCGCCTCCTCGCCTTCGGGAATCTTCGAGAAAGGTCCGCTATCGCAATGCCAGCCGTCTGCCGTGCGTTTCCAGTCGGTGACGGCAAGTGTTGCCTCGAACTGGCTCATCTGGAAAGCGAGCGTCTTATCGGCATTGAAGCCGAAGCTCGCGCCGTCGAACACCAGCTCGTCCTGCCCGCCCAGCTGGTTGGCGAAAACGAGCGGCAGGCCGCTTTCGATAACCTGCCGCAGCGCCACCTGATGGCGCACATCCAGCTTGCCGCGATAATAGGGCGAACCGTTCGGCACCAGCAGGATTTCCGCCCCGCTTTCGGCCAGCGTCTCGCAGACACCCATATCGTTCCAGATTTCCTCGCAGATCGGAATGCCGATCCTGACCCCGCGGAAATTATAGGGACCGGAAATCGAGCCCTCGGAGAAAACGCGTTTTTCGTCGAATTCGCCGTAATTCGGCAGGTCGATCTTGTCGCGCAGCGCGATGATCTTGCCGCCATCCAGAAGCGCCACGGAATTGTGCCGGCCCGTCTCACCCTGTCGCGGAAAACCGATAACGACGCCCGGACCGCCATCGGCGGTTTCCGCCGCCAGCTCTTCCACGGCTTTCAGGCATGCTTTCAGGAAAGCCGGCTTCAGCACCAGATCTTCCGGCGGATAGCCCGATATGAACAGCTCGGTCAGAAGCAGAAGATCGGCGCCCTGCGTCGCCGCATCTGCCCTTGCCTCGCGCGCCTTGGCGAGATTGCCCGCCACGTCGCCAACGGTGGGATTGAACTGCCCGACGGCAATCCGGAGATGGTTCTCTATATCGTGTCTGTCGCTCATGGCTTTTCAATACCGCGCCCGTGGCCGCTCCGCAACGCGGCAATTGCATGGCGGCGTCCGTTACGCTTCGTCCGCACGCGTTCACGCTAAGGTTATCGCCGCCCCGGCCAGACTCTTCAAAGTTCATGTCGCGTTCATCGCGCTTATGTGACAGTTACATGACACTTTTGCGACACCCGATTCACCTCCCCGGATCGGCCGTGCCGCCTGCAATACCGGAGTATGGGTTTGAGAGATTCGGCGCCAAAAACAACGGCTTCCGAAAAGGCTGGTTTCGTCTTTTCGCCTGCATGGACAAGGAGCCTTTCCAAGCTTTCGGGCATCGCCTATCCGCTTGCCAATCTGACGATCGCGTCCGTCGTGCTGGTCGTGGCGCTGGAGTGGATCGCCCGCGGCTCGCTCACGGATGTCGGCGCTTTCCTCACCTCCTCCGCCCGCCCCGGCATGACCACCATTGCCGCCGTGCTTGCCCTTCTCGTGGCGCTGGATGCACTTCTTGGCAGGCGTTACCTGTCGCTGATCGCGCTTGCGCCGCTCTGCGCGCTGACGGGGCTGATTTCGGCACAGAAACAGACCTATCTTTCCGATCCGCTTTATCCATCCGACCTGCTGTTCGGCCGCCAGATTCTCGAGCTTCTGCCGACCATGCTGAAGGCCCAGCCGATGACGGCAGCACTCGTCGCCCTCGGCATCTGCGCCACGATTGCCGCTCTCGCAGCATTGTGGCTGCTGGCGCGCCGCCATTCACCGGGCTTGAGCTGGCGCGAACGCGCCGCTGGTCTCGCGATGGCGCTGCCGCTCCTTGCGGGTCTCGCCTCGCTTATGGACTATTCACATTACTCCTGGGTGCGCGATCGCCTCAACATCATTCCAATGATGTGGGATCAGCAGGAAAATTACCGCCATAACGGCTTCCTGATGGCCTTTGCCTTCAATATTCCGATGGCCAATGTCTCGGCGCCGCAGGATTACGGCGAAAACACCATTGCCGACCTGACCTCCGAACCCGCCGCTTTTGCCGCCAACAAGGGCGATTACCCCGATGTCATCATGCTGATGAGCGAATCGCTGTGGGATCCGACGCGGCTGGAAAATGTGAACCTCTCCGCCGATCCCATGCCGACGATCCGCGCCAAACAGTCCGGCAACGTCTTTTCCCCCGAGTTCGGCGGCATGACGGCGAATGTGGAATTTGAGGCACTGACCGGCTTTTCCAACGCCTTCCTGCCCTATGGCAGCATTCCCTATCAGCAATATATCCGCCGCCCGGTGCCCTCGCTCGCCAGCTTCTTCCGTGGCGAAGGTTATTCCGCCATCGCCATGCACCCCTTCCAGGAATGGTTCTGGAACCGCAAGCAGGTCTACAAAAACTTCGGCTTCGAGGAATTCCGCTCTGAAGAGACGCTCCCGACGATGGAAAAACGCGGCAACTTCGCCTCCGACGATGCGCTGATGGACGAGATCATGGCGACGGCCGAAAAGGCGCAGAACCCGCTCTTCCTCTTCGCCGTCACCCTTCAGGGACACGGTCCCTACGAGGCGACCCGTTATGCCGAAAACACCATCGGCGTCGAAGGCGATCTTTCCGCCTCGGCCTCGCAGGCGCTGGCCACCTATTCGCAAGGGGTGGCGGAGGCTGACGAAGCGCTGCTGAAACTGATGCGCTGGGCGAAGAAGCGCGACCGCGAAACCATCGTCGTCCTGTTCGGCGACCATCTGCCGCCGCTCGGCCAGACATTCGTGGAAAGCGGCTATATGCCGGGCATGGTGGCCAGCCGCCGCGCGCCGCTGGAGGTGATGAAGAAGGAACACGAGACGCCGCTCGTCGTCTGGTCCTCAAAGCAGGGCGTGCGCAAGAATATCGGCACCATCAGCCCGGCACTTTTGCCCTATCACGTGCTGAAAACGGCGGGCTTCTCCGATCCCTTCTACACCGGCACGCTGGGCGACGTGCAGCAGGCCTTTTCCGTCATTGACCGGCATATGCTGGTGGCAACCGACGGCAAGGCCCTGCCCGACTGGTCAATTGCCCCGAACGCCGTTCCCGACGTGGTGCGCGACTACCGCCTGCTGCAATTCGACATGATGTTCGGCCAGCAATATGGCCGCGAGCGCTTCTTCCCCGGTTTCAACTGGCTGCACGAAGGCGCGCCATCGGTCTGATGTTTTTCGGCGGGGACGCCTGAACCGCATGGCGGTGGAAATCGTTTGAATTCCGCCGCCATGCGGGTTTATCTCGGGATAACATCCGCATCGCCCCATCAGAACCGGAGACACACCGTGTCAGATATCTCCGACTATATCGTTTCGCATTTCAAGCGTTCCTCTCGCGAAATCGGCGAAGTGGAGCGGCGCATTCTGGAACTGTCGCACCAGAAGAAACTGATTTCGAGCGACACCAATGCGGAATTTTCCGCTGGCGCGAGTTTCGGCGACAGGCTGGCCGACAATATCGCCAAGGTCGGCGGCTCCTGGGGTTTCATCCTCGGTTTCTGCTTTTTCCTGATCTTCTGGGCTGTCATCAACACCATCATCCTGACGACCGGCGCTTTCGATCCCTACCCCTTCATCTTCCTCAACCTGCTGCTTTCCATGCTGGCGGCCATTCAGGCGCCGATCATCATGATGTCGCAGAACCGCCAGGCCGCCCGCGACCGTTTCGAGGCCGCCAAGGATTATGAGGTGAACCTGAAGGCCGAGCTTGAGGTTCTTTCCCTGCATGAAAAGATCGATGTGAAGGTGCTGGCCGAACTGGCCGCGCTCCGTCAGGACCTTGCAGCACTTCACCGCCATGTCACCCGCAAGGAGGACTGAAGCCGCTTACCCCCCTCTGCCCTGCCGGGCATCTCCCCCTCAAGGGGGGAGATCGACTCGCGGGCAGGTTTCGCCCATCTCTACATTTGCGAATGAACTGGTGGTCGCGCCTCCTGCCGATCTCCCCCCTTGAGGGGGAGATGCCCGGCAGGGCAGAGGGGGGTAAGCCACACGCTCCTCCTCCCTCCATGAATGCACAACCTCCTGAAACCCCACCCCCAGTTACGAATCCGTCAGATTCTTACGCTACAGATTGACGCAGGCGTTTGTTGCATTGCACTCTTGCGGGCAAGGCTGAAGGGGAATCACTCCCCATCGTCAAAATGGCATCACGACCATTTCGCGGCGACGCCATGCCGGATGCGACATCCGGTCATCGCAATAATTCTGTTCCGGGGTTTTTCATGCACCAGTTCGATCTGATTGTTGTCGGCAGCGGTCCGGCGGGAAGACGGGCCGCCATTCAGGCCGCCAAGCTCGAAAAGAGGGTTCTGGTCATCGAGAAGGGCAGCCGCGTCGGCGGCGTTTCCGTGCACACCGGCACCATTCCATCGAAGACCCTGCGCGAGACGGCGCTCAACCTCACCGGCTGGCGCGAGCGCGGTTTTTACGGCCGCGCCTATCGCGTCAAGCAGGAGATCGATGCCGAAGACCTGCGCCGCCGCCTGCTCATCACGCTGGATCACGAAGTGGAAGTGCTGGAACACCAGTTCGCCCGCAACCGCGTGCAGCACATTCGCGGCACGGCAAGCTTCATCGACGCCAACACCATGAAGGTGGTGAAAAGCGACGGCGAGATCATGACCGTGACGGGCACCTCCATCCTGCTGACCATCGGCACCCGCCCCTACCGGCCGCCGCATATTCCCTTCGATGGCGAAGCGGTGCTCGATTCGGACGAGATTCTCGAAATCAAGGAACTGCCGCGCTCCATGATCGTCGTTGGCGCCGGCGTCATCGGCATCGAATATGCCACCATTTTCAGCGCGCTCGATACGCAGGTGACGGTGGTGGAGCCGCGCGAAACCATGCTGGAATTCATCGACAAGGAAATCGTCGAGGATTTCGCCTATCAGCTGCGCGACCGCAACATGAAACTGATCTTCGGCCAGAAGGCGGAAAAGGTGGAACGCGACGAGAGCGGCAAGTGCCTCGTCTCGCTCGGCAATGGCCGCGTCCTGAAGGCGGAGACCGTCCTCTTCGCCGCCGGCCGCGTCGGCGCCACCGATACGCTCAATCTTTCGGCCTGTGGGCTGGAGGCCGATAGCCGCGGCCGTCTGAAGGTCGATCCCGAAACCTTCCAGACCTCGGTGCCGAACATCTATGCCGCCGGCGACATCATCGGTTTCCCGAGCCTTGCCTCCACCTCCATGGAACAGGGCCGCATCGCCGCCCGCCACGCCGTCGGCGCACCGGCCGGCGAACCGCCGCAATTCTTCCCTTACGGCATCTATGCCGTACCGGAAATTTCCACCTGCGGCCTGACGGAAGAAGAAGTCATCGAACGCGGCATTCCCTATGAATGCGGCATCGCCCATTTCCGCGAAACCTCACGCGGCCACATCATGGGTCTCGACAGCGGGCTGTTGAAGATGATCTTCTCGCTCAAAACCCGCCGCCTGCTCGGCGTCCACATCGTCGGCGAAGGTGCCACCGAACTGGTGCATATCGGCCAGGCGGTGCTGAACCTCAAAGGCACTGTGGAGTATTTCGTCGAGAATACGTTCAACTATCCGACCCTTGCCGAGGCTTACAAGATTGCCGGGCTGGATGCGTGGAACCGCATGGGTGAGATCAAGAAGGATTGAGGTTGCACCGGGGGGCGGCTTTTGAGACGGCGGAGTTGCCGTAATCGGCCTTTTGAGAAAGCATAGCATCCCCACCCCGTCATCCCGGCCTTGAGCCGGGATCCAGCGCGATCAAGTCTTTGATAGCGAAAGACTCTTTCACGGCGCAGACTCGCCGTGACTGGATGCCGGGTCAAGCCCGGCATGACGGAGGAAAGGTTTTCGCCCCTAAAGAGACTTTCTCACCTGCGAACTAACCGTATACAGCCAGCCCGCCCCTCACCACCGAATACTATACCGCGCACTCACCCCCGGCCGGAAATGATCCGCATAGCCCTGATCGAGCGTCCCCCGCACAGTCAGATTGTCGCCGATCTTCTGCTCCACCGCCACGCCGCTGCTGAACTCGTTGAAACTGTTACGGCTCGCCCCCGTCAGCACAAAGGCCGTGCCGGTCTCGGAGCGGGAAAGGCGCAGCGACTGCGACACATCCAGCCCGTTCCATTGCTGCGCCGTGCCGTCATAACGCACGGTGAAATTGCGGTTCGCCTCGATATCCAGCTCCGGCGTAACGATGCGCTTCTGCTGCGAGGTCACGGAAACGCTGCTCGACCCCGTCAGCGCATTGAAGATGACGCCGACATCGCGAGCGAGCGAGACGCCTGGCAACTGTTCGGCCAGCAGCGTGACATTACCCCACACCCGCACCGGCGCATCCACCACCTGCCCCGTCTTGGAAGCGCTCATGCCCATCTCCAGCCCTGCTCGAATGGGCGTATCGACCGGCAGTTTCGCGCCGATACGCGCCGTATAGGAACGGTCGGAATTCTTGACCGGCTTCCAGATCAGCCCGGCCTCATCGGCGTGTGCCGCGGTGCCAGCGGCGGTGAAAAGAGACAATAGAAGGGTAAAACCCGTTCGTGGCGACATATCTTGTCCCCTTGCAAATTAAGGGCGCACCGGGAGAACCCGGCAGGCACGGTAAAAGCTTAAGGCCAATGGTTTGGCAGCGATAAGGCCGCACAAGAGCGGCACATAATGCCCGAACGACCGCATGCAGCGGCCGGGGCAAATCATGCTGCGCAGGGTGCCAGATGAACGGGAGATGAACAAGAGCAGATGCAGCAAAAAATCATGCTGCACTGCATTGTGATCGGGACGAAGGCAGGGAAGCCCGCGCGACCGCCCAGAAACCGGACGCCCAAAACAAAAAGGCCGCAGCTTTCGCTACGGCCCCTTGTTCAATCAGCTTGCACTGAAGAAGATTATTCGGCGTCGCCTTCAGCGGCCTTCTTCTTGGCCGGAGCCTTCTTCTTCGGAGCGGATTCTTCGCCTTCAGCGGCGTCGTCAGCCTTGGCAGCGGCCTTTTTCTTGGCCGGGGCCTTCTTCTTGGTTTCCGTTGCTTCTTCGGCGTCGTCAGCCAGAAGCTCTTCCTTGGAAACGGTCTTGTCCGTTACCGAGATTTCGGAGAGCAGCTTGTCGATAACCTTTTCTTCGAAGATCGGAGCGCGCAGCGAAGCGGAAGCGCCGGGGGTGTTGCGGAAGAAATCGAGGATTTCCTTCTGCTGGCCCGGGAACTGCTGCAGCTGCTGGAACAGCGCACGCTGCATTTCTTCTTCGGTCACTTCAACGCCGGCCTTTTCGCCGATTTCGGAGAGAACGAGGCCGAGACGGACGCGGCGTTCAGCCAGCTTGCGATATTCTTCGCGGGCTTCTTCTTCAGTTGTGTCTTCGTCAGCGAAGGTCTTGCCGGACTGAGCGAGATCGGTGTTGATCTGGCGCCAGATGTTGTCGAACTCGGCGTCGACGAGGCCAGCCGGCGTGTCGAACTTGTACATTTCGTCCAGCTGGTCGAGAATCTGACGCTTGACCTTCTGGCGGGTGATGTTGCCGTACTGGCTTTCGATCTGGCCCTTGACGATTTCCTTCAGCTTTTCAGCCGATTCGAGACCGAGCTTGGTGGCCAGTTCGTCGTTGATTTCAACAGCAGCGGCAGCAGCAACTTCCTTGACGGTGATGTCGAAGTTGGCTTCCTTGCCGGCAAGGTTCGCAGCCGGGTAGTCGGCCGGGAAGGTTACGGTGATGGTCTTTTCATCGCCAGCCTTGACGCCGACCAGCTGGTCTTCGAAGCCGGGGATGAAGCGGCCCGAACCGAGAACCAGTTCGGCATCTTCGGCCGCGCCGCCGTCGAAGGCAACGCCGTCAACCTTGCCGAGATAGTTCATGGTGACGCGGTCGCCATCGGCGGCCTTGCCCTTCTTGGGCTCAAAGGTGCGGGCGCTTTCGGCGATCTTGAGGATCTGCTCGTTGATTTCGTCTTCGGAGACTTCAACAACTTCGCGGGTAACCTTGATGCCGTCATTGGCCTTCAGTTCGATGGCCGGAATGATTTCGTAGGCAACGGTGAATTCGAAATCGGATTCAGCCGACAGGATCTTTTCGGCCTCCTGCTCGTCTTCGGTCATGGAGATGGCCGGCTGCGTCGCAGACTTTTCGCCGCGGCTGGAAAGGATTTCGGTCGGCTTTTCACGAACCAGCTCGTTGACGAGGTCGGCCATGATGGACTTGCCGTACATCTTCTTCAGGTGGCCCATCGGCACCTTGCCGGGACGGAAACCGTTGATGCGAACCTTGTCCTTGGCGTCAACCAGGCGCTCGTCCAGACGGGCCTTCATGTCGGCAGCCGGAATAACGACCTTGAGTTCGCGCTTCAGCCCTTCAGCGAGCGTTTCGATAACCTGCATTTTCCTAACCTTCACATCATGGCGGCGGTGCTCAGACAGCCGTTGGTTTACTTTCGAGCACTGCGCCGGAAACATCGTTGCCCGGCCGTGGCTTCCCTTATTTCTTTACACAAGCCCCTGCCGGACGCCGTTTAGCCTGCACCGGAAAAAAGACCAAAGGGGAGAAATGAACCCCGAAGCTCCCCGCATCTTATAAAGATGCACTCTGGCGCAAGCGTGGCGCAGCCATGCCTTGCTTGTGGTGCGGGTAGAGAGACTCGAACTCCCACGCCGAAGCGTTGGTACCTAAAACCAATGCGTCTACCAATTCCGCCATACCCGCACGTTGGGCGGCGGTATGTCACAATGTTCAGAAAGGGTCAAGCACGCCTTATCGCCGCCTTTCGTTTCCTCCGGACTTTTCTCATCCCCCGCGCCAGTGGCAGGAGGCGGCCGCGCTCTCCGCTTATTCGCCACCCGCGCCGGGGAACAGGGCGCAACAGCCGGACAGGGGCGATTCTGGGCGGAAACGGCAAGCCGCGCCGCATCCGCCTCCCATCGCCTTCCCAATCCACATGGCCCGGCGCATCGCATGCAGGCGGGCGGAGAAAACAGGCAATATTTATGCGGCTACATTGACATTATATATAGCGCGCGCCGCAGCCCGGTTACCGCATTGCCGGCCCCTGCTCCAGACCAGCAATTGATGGGCTTCCGCAACCTGCCCCGCCACTTATACGGTCATCCCTCACGCCTTCGCACTGCCGAAGACCCAGGCGACCACCAAAAGCACACAAATTGGTCACAAATTATGCATGAATCGCCGCAATCGGCCTGTTTCATCGGCTTGCATTGCAATGCGTGCATAGGTGACATCTTGCTTTGTCTGTTTTTGTTTTGATTAAACCGATTATATTCATGGTCATACAGAGATCGAGTTCAGCCCCGGACCAAAGCCTCCCAAGACTGGCCGCAGAGACTGAACAGCACGAAGAGGAAGATGAAAATGAACATTGCACGCTCGCTCACCAACTGGCGCAAGTATCGTCAGACCGTAACCGAACTCGGCCGCATGACCGACCGCGAACTGAGTGACCTCGGCATTGGCCGTCAGGACATCCGCCGCGTCGCCAAGACCGCCGTCGGCTTCTGATTATAAGCACCGCCGCTTCTTGCGGCGGATGCGAGACGACCTACCCAAAAAGGCCTGAGGCTCCCGCCTCCGGCCTTTTTTCGTTTTGGGCGGTTCTCCGGGTCGAAGCGGCATTGCCACAGCCGCTCGCGGGGTCGGCAGATGAAAAATGCATCGATGGCCGATCATCTGCGCAGCGCCCGGATAGCGTCAGAGCCCCCTCCCGACGCGCCTTTTTACACCGAAAAGCGCCTTTAGCGCCGCCAAAGGCTGCCAAACCTGTCAAAACCGCCTGAAACACAGGCATTTCCGCTCATATTTTGCTCAGGTGATATTCAAAGCCGCAAATTTAGCCGACATAGTGCACAAATGCATGGCAGTAGCCTAAATTCTGCACTGCACAACATGGCTCAATGTCTATATATAAACCTCAACAGCCGAGAGCACAGAGAAACGCTGAGCCGGCAGACGAAATCAACAGAGATAGATTGAGGAAACGACCATGAACCCCATCCGCATCGCAAAGAACTGGATCTCCTACCGCCGCACGATCAACGAACTTGGCAGCCTTTCCAACCAGGCTCTGAGCGACATCGGCCTGACCCGTTACGACATCCGTAACGTAGCAGCCCGTTCGTTCCGCTAAGGCGTAAACGATCGTCCCGCTGCCCGACCTCCAGGGCGCGACGATTGAGCGACAGGTAAAAAAGCGGCGCCTCTGGCGCCGTTTTTGATTCTGGCAGGATCTACTGGAAATTCTCGCCAGTCGGCGATTGACGAACATCGGCCCGGCGAACCATGCCATGCGGCACCGCCCCCCTTTCTTGTCGGTGGCTGGTTCGCTACGCTCCTCTCCCGTCGTGCCGGACTTGATCCGGCATCCAGTCACGGCGCGTCTGCGCCGTGGGAAGAGTCCTTTCAGCCCAAAGACCTGGGCTGGCTGGATTCCGGCTCAAGGCCGGAATGACGGAGGAAGATGGTCCACTACCAAAATGCTGCCAACCATCACAGCAAATTACACATCCAGGACGGAAACGAGATCGCTCGTTACGTTCGGGCGGCTCGCGAGCATAAAGACCACATCCTCTCTCACATCCCCATCCTCAAAAACATTTGGCTGCCCCGGCCATGCATGCTAGTGCATCCGCAAACAATGCCGCGTCCTTCGGGACCCGCGCGGAATAATCACTCGAAAGACAGCCGCCGGACGGGAGCCTTTGCCCCGCGGAGGCACATGGACGCCAGCATGCAAGACAAGACCACTTCTCCCATTCACGTCGTGGGCGGCGGACTGGCCGGTTCGGAAGCCGCGTGGCAGATCGCGCAAAGCGGTGTGCCCGTCATCCTGCATGAAATGCGCGGGGTGCGCGGGACGGACGCGCATAAGGGCGATACGCTGGCGGAACTGGTCTGTTCCAACTCCTTCCGCTCCGACGATGCGACGGCCAATGCGGTTGGTGTCATCCATGCCGAAATGCGGCTTGCCGGTTCTCTGATCATGGCCTGCGCCGACAGGCACCAGGTGCCGGCCGGCGGCGCGCTCGCCGTCGATCGCGACGGGTTCTCCGAGGCCGTAACGAAAGAGCTGGAAAGTCACCCACTGGTGACGATCGTGCGCGAAGAGGTGAACGGTCTGCCGCCGAAGGAATGGGGCAACTCGATCATCGCCACCGGCCCGCTGACCTCGCCGGATCTCGCAGCCGCCATCCAGGCCGAGACGGGTGAGGATGCGCTCGCCTTCTTCGACGCTATCGCCCCCATCGTCCACCGCGACAGCATCAATATGGATATCTGCTGGTACCAGTCGCGTTACGACAAGGTCGGCCCCGGCGGCACCGGCAAGGATTACATCAACTGCCCGCTGAACGAGGAGCAGTACAACGCCTTCATCGACGCGCTGATTGCCGGCGACACGGTGGGTTTCAAGGAATGGGAAGGCACGCCCTATTTCGACGGCTGCCTGCCTATCGAGATCATGGCCGAGCGCGGCCGCGAAACGCTGCGCCATGGCCCGATGAAGCCGATGGGACTGACCAACGCCCATAACCCCACGGTCAAGGCCTATGCCGTCGTGCAGCTGCGACAGGACAATGCGCTCGGCACGCTCTACAACATGGTCGGTTTCCAGACCAAGCTGAAATACGGCGTTCAGGCGGATGTATTCCGCATGATACCGGGCCTCGAAAATGCGGAGTTCGCCCGCCTCGGCGGCCTGCACCGCAACACCTATATCGATTCCCCGATCCTGCTCGACCGCTCGCTGAAGCTGAAATCGCGGCCGGACCTGCGTTTCGCCGGCCAGATCACCGGCTGCGAAGGTTATGTGGAAAGTGCCTCCGTCGGCCTTCTCGCCGGACGCTTCGCCGCCGCCGAGCAAAAGGGTGAGAGCCCAAGCCTGCCGCCGGCCACCACCGCGCTCGGCTCGCTCCTCAACCACATCACCGGCGGCCACCTCTCTTCCGATGATGAGCCGGGCAAACGCTCCTTCCAGCCGATGAACATCAATTTCGGCCTTTTCCCGGAACTGGAGCCGGGCTCGATCGTCAAGCCGGAGGGCGTGAAGCGTTTTCGCGGCAAGGACAAGACGATCATGAAACGCCAGCTCATTGCAGCGCGGGCATTGCGGGATTGTGCGGCGTGGCTCGGCGAAAGCCAGGTCGCGACAGAGGCTGTCTGAGGCCGATCAGTTCGGTTTGAATGGCGAGCGCTTGAGGTTCCACTTTGCGAAATCCGATTTGCCGCTCCGGTAAGGATATCGCTGGGAAAAGAACGGGTTGACGGCCGCAACATATTCGAATTTGAGCGTGATATCGGCCACCGCAGTGATCAGAGGCCGATAGCTGTACCGCCCAGAGACAACAATGATAGCGTCCTGAGCGACGAAACCGTTGGCGATCACGGTTTTCTCCCAAGGCACATCTTCGGCAGATCCCAGAAAATTGTGGGCGGGAAACTGCAGCCGGGCGACTTTGTCCACCAGTTTGACGCTTCTCAGCGTCAGGTCGAGTTTGCCCGTCTGGAGAATGCCGCTGCCGGAAAGGACGACGAAGCTCGGAACCCCCGTGCGCACCCGTTCCTCGAATTCGGGGAATCTTGCCGCCCAGCGCGCTGAATTGTCGACTATCGTCATGAACCGGTCATAGCTCAGCCAACCCCGCCCGACCTCAATGATCACTGCAAGCATAAGGACGAGCAGCGGCGCCAAAAGCCCCATTTCCACCGCCGCAGCGCCAGAACGGCAACGCCCGAAACCAGCAAGACGCAAAAACCATGTCGTCTTTTTCATTCCGTCACCCGCACGGCAGTGATCGCCAGGGAAATGTTGCGCAACTGATGAATGCCGCCCGTGTCCGGCACGAGGAAACGCGTCGTCGGCATCAAAAAATTCCAGTTGTAACCGATGGCCAGAATGTACTGCCCGGCGGTATCGGCGGGTGGGCGAAAATCGTTCACGATCGGTATGGGCACTTTGGCTTCGGCAATATCGTCGTCGGGAATCGGCAAGAGGGCGATCTTGAGAGTGGTTTCGTCAGTCCCTCCAATGAAATTGGAGGCGATTGCCTTGCGCAACGCAATCTCGGTCGCCGGTTTACCGTCCGACGCCGCCTTGCGGAGATATTCGATACCCGCATTCGATGCGAACGAGAGATAAAGATAATAGAGCATCAGCAGGCCGATTTCGAGCGTCCCGAAAATCAGCGCAAAAAACAGCGGCAACAGCAGAGCCGTCTCCACCGCCGTTGCTGCCTTTCGGTCGCCGAGCAGCCGATAACATTTGGCATGCGCGACCCGGCATCTGCGCGGGCCACCACGGCTTTTATCCCGACGCGGGGAAAGTAAGGACTTCATCTCAGCCCTCTTCCATTCGATCCACGTAGATGAGCTGGAAACCGGTGATGATGCCACCAAAGCTGTCGCTCAGGCCGGTTGCCTCAATCGTCACCCGATAGATCGAGTAGGCCTTGACCCTGAAACTGTAATCCCTCGGCGTCCAGGCAATACTGTTTTTATCCTGGGTCAACTCCCACACCCGCTGCTGGGGTTTCAGGTCAGGAAGGAGCTGTTGGAGCGAGATCTTGATTCCGTTTGTTTTCTCAACGTCCTCGACGGCCCGGCGCCCATTATACCAAACCATGATCTTATATATTCCGGGATGAAGCTCGACATCCTTGTAGATCGAGCTATTGGCTTCGATATTTTTTTTCTTGCCGGGCGCAGGCGGCCCCCAGTCACTATCGAGCTCCATGACATAACGGGTTGGCAATGAGAGCTCGGTGCCCGGATCCTTGTCGATTTCGATTTTGTCGGTGGTCTTTGCCTTATCGACCTCCTTCAAAGTACAGGCTTTGTCGTTGGCGGTAGGGGCCTCGTTGAGTTTCTTGCTCTGCATTCCCGCCGGATAGCCCTGCCAGTTGTGATTGCGGCGGCAGCAGGGGCTGCTCCAATCCTGCAACTCGACGCCGGGGCCGGTCCCGCCATCCCATCCGATCTCCGAATAGGGATAGACACCCCAGCAACCGCCGGGGGTTTCCTTGGTGACGCCGTTTTTCAGAACCCGCTCGACGCCGAGAGCGTTGCTCTCGAACATATTGTCAATGATGACCGCATCATCCTCGGGATAGGGCGGGATGCCCTCGCAAGAGTATGCAAGGCGATATTTCAGCTTCTCGAGATTGAACATCTCCGAGAAAATCAGCCCGTAACTGAACTCGGCATTGATTTTTGTCTCAGTCCATTTCACTTGCACGTCGCGCGAGAGGACCTTCTGCTTCGTGGATTGAATCATCGCATCGAAGGCCGCGGTCACATTGTCGCGCCGGACAGTGTCAAGCAACGTGTAGGTACGTGTCGGCTTGGTGGCTCTTTCGCATGCCATGGCCATGACCCGCTTTGACTGGTTGTAATAGGCCAGCGCCCTGCCACCCTCAAAAAGCAGCCCCAGCAAAATGATAAAGACCGGCAGCAGCAGCGCGGTCATGATGGCGAAGGTACCCGCGCGGTCCCTGAGGAGCGATGAAAACAGGCTCCGTTTCCATGTCGCTTTTTTAATCCGCCTGCTCGTCATCAAAACACCGTTTCATGTCGCTCATCGCCATGGGAAAGGCGCGCTGTGAAAAGCGACAGGCCTTGCTTTCTGCGACGCTAAAAAATGTCCGGCTCACGCCGGTCGCTCGAAAATTGCTCGTTGGTCGCCGGCGGCGCTGCTTTTCGAGCTTCGCCTGACCCCTGAAATACATGAACCGCCCCAGGTTTCTGGACCATCTGAGGCTAGAGTTTTCCGGCTTCATTCAGGGAGGCGGGCTGGTTGAGCCTCCTGATTTCATCAGCGAGATCGGTACCTTATTGC
>NZ_JAQAHF010000023.1:0-54264 GCF_027871645.1 Agrobacterium sp. ST15.13.015 | reverse complement strand
TGCGAAAGCTTCTGACAATGCTCAACGCCATCATCAGAGACAACAAACCATGGCAAAACGCTTGACATCAAAGACAGTCGCTCATCCGACCCTTCGGGCCACCTTCTCCCCGGCGGGGAGAAGAAACCGGCGGCGATGCTGTGCCCTCAAGTCACCCAACCCGGGCCAGCGGCTCATGCGCGCCGTAGTAGTGGCCGAACCGGTTTTCGAGGAATTTCGATAGCGCCACTTCCTCCTGTCGCACGAAGCCCTTCTGCGGCAGGGCGCCTTCGGCGAGCAGATCGAGAACCGTGCAGATGCCGGCGGCGGTCGTGATCTGGATGGCGCTCATCATCCGGCCGGAAACCGGGCCGGCATAGACCTTGTTGGCGTAGGTTTCCTGCAGGAAACGGCCGTTCCGGGTGCCGCAGACGGTGACGAAGACGATGACCACATCCTGCATGGTGCCGGGCAGGGCGTTTTCGAACAGGTCTTTCAGCACATCGCGGCGATTGCGCAGATTGAGATCGTTCAGCAGCGCCTTCATGATCGCCACATGGCCGGGATAACGGATGGTGCGGTAATTCATCGTGCGCACCTTGCCTTCCAGCGTGGCGCAGAGCGTGCCAAGCCCGCCCGAGGTGTTGAAGGCCTCATAGGTGACGCCGTCGAGCGAAAATTCCTCACGTTCCTCCAGCGCCGGAACGGCGGTAAGGCGGCCTTCGACGATCGCTTCGCAGGGCTCGATATATTCGTTGATCAGCCCGTCCGTGCTCCAGGTGAGGTTGTAATTGAGCGCATTGGACGGATATTGCGGCAGAGCGCCGACGCGCATCCTCACGCTGTCCAGCTTGTCGAACTTGGCGGCAAGATCGGCAGCGACGATGGAGATGAAGCCGGGGGCGAGGCCGCATTGCGGAATGAGCGCCGTCCCGGCCGTTTCTGCCAAGGCCTTGACCTTGCGGGTGGATTCGACGTCTTCGGTGAGATCGAGATAATGCGTGCCGACGGTAACGGCCGCTTCGGCAATGCCCGCCGTCAGGTGGAAGGGGGCGGCGGAAAGCACGGCGAATTTGCCTTTCAGCAGTGCTTCCAGAGCGGGACGGTCGGTAATGTCGACGATTTCGGTATCGACACGTTCATGCGCCGGCACATTGGCCAGCTGATCGGCCGAACGGTCTGCGACGGCGATGCGATAATCGCCGGTGGCGGCCAGCATCCAGGCGATGGCCGAACCGATATTGCCCGCGCCGATGACGACAATGTTTTTCATGTTTTGTTCCCCGCAGTGAATGCAAATCTGTCAGCGCGGATGCGCTTCAAGAACAGAATGCCAGTTTTTATTGACGATTCGCAGCTTCACTATGTGCGGATAGCGGGTTAATATTAGGCAATAAGACGACAGGATTGGTCACTATGACGATTGCCGACAAGGACCGGGCGCTGCTTGCCCTGCTTTCCGAAAATGCCCGCATGCCGGTGGCGGAACTGGCGCGCAAGCTCGGCCTTTCGCGCACCACGGTGCAGGCCCGTATCGAGAGGCTGGAGGCGGACGGGGTGATTGCGGGTTATGGCCTCAGGCTTTCGGAAAGCTATCTTTCCGGGCTGGTGCGCGCCCATGTGCTGATTACCATCGCACCCAAGGCGCTGCCCGGCGTCACGGCGGCGCTTGCCGCCATCAAGGAGGTGACGACGCTGCATTCGGTGAGCGGCACCTTCGACCTCATCGCCATTCTCGCTGCGCCTTCGATCCTCGATCTCGATCGGTTGATCGACCGGATCGGCGCACTTGACGGCGTGGAGCGCACGCTGTCGTCGATCATTCTGTCGACACGAATTTCGCGGTAGGAGCGTTTGAGGGAGTGGAAGATACGCGAAACCCACTTCCGTCATGCCGGATTTGATCCGGCATCCAGCCGACGCGCGTTTGCGCGGCGAATAGAGTCTTTTCAGCCCAAGGACTTGGGCTGGCTGGATACCGGATCAAGTCCGGTATGACGGAAGCGATGGTCTGCAAAACGAAGCAGCAAAGGAGTTTGCCGCTCCCATGCTTCCGTCTCTACGCGGGCGCGAAGACCCTCTAAACCACCGCCCGCTCATCATAAGCCCTCTGCGCCGCCATCACCGCGTCGATATTCCCCTCCGCCCAATGGGCAAGCGCCGCCACCGTGTCGGTCAGCGTCCGCCCCAGCGGCGTCAGCGAATATTCGACCGTCACCGGCACGGTCGGGAACACCTGCCTCGAAATCAGCCCGTCACGCTCGAGCTTCTTCAGCGTCTGCGACAGGACTTTCTGCGAAATGCCCTTGATCTCCCGCCGCAGCAGATTGAAGCGCACCGCTTCCACCCGCAGCCGGTCGAGGATCAGCAGCGCCCATTTGTCGGCAATCCTGTCCAGCACCATGCGGGTGGGGCAGCGGTCTTCATAGACGTCATAGATACGTTCCATGGGTTTGTTCCGTCGTTTCAGGGCCATACCGGTTTCCGAAAGGAAACCAGATAACCGAAAAGTGCTCTCTTTTCATGATTTCGCAAACGCAGTACCTGTGTTTTCGAAACATGGTTTCCATTAGATACTACGGAGATTTGAGATGACAGGCAAGATACTCGTAATCGGTTCCACCGGCACCATCGGCACGCCGCTGGTGAAAACGCTCCTTTCCAAGGGCGAAAGCGTGAAGGCCGCCTCGCGCAGCGGCAAGGCCACGGACGGCGCGGAAGGCGTGCGTTTCGATTATACCGACGCATCGACTTACGCGGATGCCTTCGACGGCGTTGACCGTCTGTTCCTCATCCTTGCGGGCGGGCGTCTGGATGCCATCGACGCGCTGACGCCTGTGGTCGAGGAGGCGGCGCGCCGCAAGGTGAAGATCGTGTTCCTCAGCGTCCTCGGCGTCGATGCCGACGATTCCATTCCCTATCGCCAGATCGAGCTAAAGATCATCGCTTCGGGCACGCCTTACGTCATCCTGCGCCCCAACTGGTTTGCCGATAATTTCCACAGCTACTGGAAGGCCGGCATCGATCACGGCCAGATCGCCGTGCCGGCCGGCGAGGGCAAGTCGAGCTTCATCGACGTCCGCGATATTGCCGACAGCGCCGCCGCCGCCCTGACCTCTGACGCCTTTAACGGCAAGGCTTTCAACCTGACGGGTCCGAAGGCCCTCGGTTACGGCGAAGCGGCCGCGCTGATATCGCAGGCGATCGGCAAGCCGGTGTCCTACGCCGCCGTTTCGGATGAGGTTTTCATCGGCATCCTCACCGGTGCGGGCGTGCCGCAGGACTATGCCTCCTTCCTCGCTTCGATCTTTTATCCCGTGCGTGAAGGCTGGACAGCGGTGGTGACCGGCGATGTCGAGACACTGACCGGCCATGCACCGCGCTCACTCGAGACCTATATCGCCGACAATCTGGACCGGCTGGAGGGCTGAGGCTCAAAGCGAGCCCGCCGTGCTCACGCCGGATCGGTGGAGCCGCGGCGGGCCTTGAAGAACATCTTCAGCCGCTGGATCTCCTCGGGGTTCCAGCCCTGCGGCTCGGTCACCTCCGTCCATGCATCGATATAATGTTCCGGCGCATAGACATGGCCATAACCAATAGGCGCGGTGGTGGCTGCGGCGACATCGAGACCGAGCTGCAGCAGGGTGACGACCGGGAACCAGCGGAAGGATGTGGAAACGTCAGGCCCGTGATGCGCCATCCATTGCGGCCGCCGGTAAAGCGAGGCGGCCTCGAAGAAGGTGATCGGGTCGCTGGCATATTGCAGATAGACGATCCGCATCGGCCCCCATTTCGCATCGGGCATATGGGCGGTGGTATATTGGTTGGCAAAGCGGATGACGGAGGAATCGCGGAAGCGCGGTAGCCATTCCGGCGTGCCCTTCACCCGGCCATTGGTGGCCATGCGCCATGTCGGGCTGGAAAAGGGCGGTCCGCTCCACAGCGCGCCCTGGAACGGATCGGAGAGCACATCGTAAAGATCCGAGGATTTCTGCGAGTTGAGCGAACCGAGGCTGAGGCCATGCAGATAAAGCTTCGGCCGCGTTTCCTTCGGCAGCGTGGTCCAGTAACCGTAGACGGCCTCGAACAAAGCGCGCGCCGTCTCAACACCGTAATCCGGTTCCGTCAGCAGCGCGATCCAGCTCGAGAGATAGGAATATTGCACGGCGACGCTGGCGATATCGCCGTCATGCAGATATTCGACCGTATCGAGCGCTTCCGGGTCGATCCAGCCGGTGCCGGTGGGAATGACCACCAGAAGCACCTTGCGCTCGAAACCGCCGACCCGTTTCAGCTCCTCCAGCGCCAAGGCCGCTCTTTCTTCCGGCGTCGACGCCGAGTTGAGGCCCGCATAGACCCTGAGCGGCTCCTTTGCCGGGCGATGGGTGAAGGCGGATATCTCTGTGGCCGCCGGGCCTTCGGCGACGAATTCACGCCCGCGTCGGCCGAGCGATTCCCATGTCATCAGCGAGGCGCTGCTGCCGGTCTTGAGCGCGTCTGACGGGCGCGGGACGTCGGGTTCGATCAGCGCATCCACCTGCTTCAGCGAGGAATCGGCAAATCTGAGGCCGATATCGAAGATCAGCCCATTAAGCAGCATCCAGGAGAGGATGATCGCCACCGCGATACCGAGCACATTGGCAAGGCGGCGTGGCAGGAAATGGCGGCTGCGCGCAGCAAAGAACCGGCGGATAAGCTGGAACAGCCGGCCGGCGCCGATGAGGATGGCGGCGACCAGCACCGCAAGACCGCCGGTCTTGGTGGGGTGGGCGCTCGGCAGCGGATCGAGCTCCATCAAAACGCGGATGGAATTCTGCCAGTCCTTCGCCTGCCATAAAAACGCGATGGCCGTGATGGCGGCGGCGAGCGCAATGAGAAAACGAATGCCGCGCGCATTGTGGCGTGAAGGTTCAGGCAGCTCCAGATAGGCCCAGATGGCGTGCAAAGCGACACCGATCAGATAACCGATGGCGAAGGAAAAGCCGCACAGCACCCCCTGCATCAGCCATGTGCGCGGCAGGAGCGAGGGCGTGAGCGAAGCACAGAACAGGATAGTGCCGAAGACGATGCCGGTTGCCGAAAGACCTGCAAACAACCGCTCAACCCATTGTTTCACCAACTTGACTCGCCCCTTGTACTCACCGCGTGGTGCTGAGTGTAATATGTGACGGACGAGGGTGCAAATCCTGCGGGCAGGATAAAAATCATGAAAATAGGAAAATAATCCTTTACAGCGTGACGGTGGTTTGATAGTGTTTGGCTACGGTCGGAGATTTGCGGCTGGGTTAATTCAAAATATCAGAGCGCTGGATTTTACAAGTAACAAGGCTTTGCTCTCTTCCCTCATTCCTGTGCTTGTCACAGGAATCCAGCCAGCCCAAGTCCTTGGGCTGAAAAGACTCCTTCCGCCGCGCAGACGCGCGTCGACTGGATTCCTGTGACAAGCACAGGAATGAGGGTTGTGGAGAGGCGCCGCCCGCAAATGAACCACGTGCATCCCGTACCCATTTCCATTTCCATCTCAGGCCAATTCCATGACAATGTCTCACAATTGCGATCCGGCGCTCTACGGCGTCTGGCCGGAAACGCCCGCCTATGCGGCTGAGGACGCGCTTGAAGCCGCACCGGAGACGAAGTCGCGGGCCGACAGGCTGGCCGCCGAAGATGCGGCGCGCAACGGCAGCCTGCGGCAATTGCTGAACGAGCTGACGGAGGAGATGCGCGAGCAGTTCTGCCTGTACCGCAATCTCCGCCAGGCGAGCGAAGCGGCCTTTCTGGCGACGGCGGAGGACGCTTCGGGCAAGCTGGCGCGCGCCGATGTGAAGGCTGCGACGGACCAGCTCTCGCTGATCGTCCGCACGCTGGAGCGGATCGACGCCCTGCAACGGGTGCTGGCGGAAGAAAGGGAAGCTCTTTTCAGCGAAGACGAAACCGGGGCCGGGGACTACGAAGCGGCGGTGGCGCATTTCCTCAACCGCATCGACGAACTGGCTGAACAGAAATGCCGCGCGAAGATGGAGGTTGATCCCGCCCGCAGCCCATCCGCAGAAGCCGACACGTGACGGATACGCCAACCGGACCCCATCTGCCGGCGCAGGTCTTCAACCTCCTGCGTGACTGGCGTTTCATCGGCAACCTGCCGCAGCAACCGCCGGAGGGCGACTGGCGGACATGGCTTCTGATCGGCGGGCGCGGTTCCGGCAAAACGCGGGCCGGGGCGGAATGGGTGCATCGTGTCGCCTCCGCCGGCAAGCAGTCGGATTTGCGCATCGCGCTCGTGGCCGAAACGCTGGGTGACGCCCGCGAGGTGATGATCGACGGCATTTCCGGCATCTGCCGCATCGCCCGCCGCCATCGCCCCGCCTTCGAGGTATCGCGCCGGCGGCTCCTCTGGCCGAATGGCGCGATGGCGCAGGTGTTTTCCTCGGAAGACCCGGAAAGCCTGCGCGGCCCGCAATTCCATATGGCCTGGGCGGATGAACTGGGCAAATGGAAATATCCGCAGGAAACCTGGGACATGCTGCAATTCGGCCTGCGTCTGGGTGAAACGCCCCGGCAACTGGTGACCACCACGCCACGGCCCATTCCTTTGCTGAAGGAGCTTCTCGCCGATCCCGCGACACGGGTGGCGCGGATGCCGACGGCCATGAATGCGCGCAATCTCTCTCCCGGTTTTCTCAAAGCCATGCAGGACCGTTACGGCGGCACCCGGCTGGGGCGTCAGGAAATCGGCGGTGAATTGATCGACGAGCGTGAGGGCGCGCTGTGGAAACGCGCCGATCTGGAAGCGATCGTCGAAGCGGTGAATGAGCCGCTCACGCGCATCGTGGTGGCGGTAGACCCGCCCGCCGGCGTCGGTGAACATTCCTGCTGCGGCATCGTCGTGGCGGGGCTTGGCATGTCCGGGCGTCTTAACGTGCTGGCGGATTGTTCGGTGGAGGGCGAAACGCCGGCCGGCTGGGCCCGCACCGTGGTCGCCGCCTTTCGTCGCCACGAGGCGGACCGGGTGGTGGCGGAGGTCAATCAGGGCGGCGAGATGGTGCGCGCCATGCTGCAGAGCATCGACGCCAACCTGCCGCTGACACTGGTGCGGGCGAGCCGCGGCAAGTTCACCCGCGCTGAGCCGGTTGCCGCACTCTACGAACAGGGCAGGGTGCGCCACGCCGCGCGGTTTGAAAAGCTGGAAGACCAGATGACGGATTTCGGGCCTGACGGCCTATCCTCCGGGCGTTCGCCGGACAGGCTGGATGCGCTCGTCTGGGCGATCACGGCGCTGACGACGATGGTGGTGAGTGAACCGAAAGTGCGGGGGATGTGAGGTAGCCGATTATTGGCTCCCGCGAATGAGAGCCAATTACCCGTGGAGCGGATGCCCCCGGTTTCTTCTCCCCGCCGGGGAGAAGAAAAGTGAGGCGCCGTCAACGCCCGTTTCGGGCGTCTGACGGATATTATTTCTTCGGGGATTGCGCCGGTTTCGGCTGGGAGCCGGTTTCACGCATCTGGCGCCACTCGTTTTCGAGACGGTCATAAACGGTCTGGGGGATTGTCGCTGTCATGGTGGCATTCCTCCTTGAATGGTTAACGCTGCAGGATTGCGCGGTGAATGGAGTTAGCGCGCTAAGGTTCCGGAATTCAAGGAATTTTTTACCCCAAAACCCCGGGGCGCGGATTAAAATCGATTAAGGTTTTTTCAAATCGATTTAGTTCCGGCGGCCTGCATGTGGAAAAACCGGGCGTCGCATCGCCCATCATTTTCAGGAGCCATCATGGCCTATGACGAGGCGCGATTCTTCGCGTCGGCGCGGATTTCCATTTTTGGCGGTCGCCTGCGCGCGGCCCAGCTTGCCGGCACGAAAACGATGCTGGCAGGGTTCGAAAAGTCGATGCCGGGCGGCGACCCGCGCTGGCTCGCCTATATGCTGGCGACGGCCTTTCACGAGACGGCGGCGACCATGCAGCCGGTGCGCGAGACATTGGCGGCAAGCGATGCCGAGGCGATGGCAAGGCTCGACCGCGCCTTTGCGGCGGGCAGGCTGCCGATGGTGCGCAAGCCCTATTGGCGGCCGGACACGGAGGGTAAGAGCTGGCTGGGGCGCGGCTTCGTGCAGCTGACGCATCGGCGCAATTACGAGGCCATGTCGGCGCTGACCGGCGTCGATCTCCTGGAACGGCCCGAGCGCGCCATGGAGGCGGAGGTGGCCACCGCGATCCTGATCCACGGCATGGCGGGTGGCGGTTTTACCGGCCGCAGGCTCACCGATTTCTTCAGCGACAGGCGTGAGGATTGGGATGGCGCCCGCGCCATCATCAATGGCAGCGACCGGGCACGGCTGGTGGGCGGTTACGGGCGCGCATTTCATCACGCGCTTGTCGCGGCGCGGATTGAACCCGGGCGGGCCAGATGATAACCCGTTACCCGGTGCCGAAAAGGCTGCCTCCAAATTCTGCATGACAGGTGACACCGTGATCCGCCATATCGTCTTCTTCACCGTTCCCGAGGAAAACCGCGACGCCGTGCGCAGGGGGCTTTCCGGCCTCACCGCGATACCGCATTCGCTGAAGCTGGAAATCGGCGAGAACGTGAAGAAGGACCAATGGGGCAATTCGGTCGATTTCATCGTCTATGGCGAGTTCGAAAACGAGGCGGCGCTCGCCGCTTACAAGGCCGATCCGGCCTATGACCTCTCGACCCGCACGGTAAAGCCGCTGCGCGAGACCCGCGTTGCCGCCGATTTCGACAGCGATACGGCGGTGAAAGCGCCGATCCGGTAAACGTCCGGTTTCACCGAAGTCGGCATGAGATATTGCCGTTGTGCGGACAGGGTGCCTCACGCGCGACGTCATCCTTGGGCTTGTCCCGAGGATCTGATCACGTCCAATAAAATCGAGACGTTGCAGATGCTCGGGACAGGCCCGAGCATGACGAAAGAGAGCTTTCAGGACGTCGTCAGAAATTTCAGCGTCTAGCCTGTCGGTGAAAACCCCATGCGGGCGACGCCACAGGACTCGACGCCGCGCGCCATCAAAACAAGGACAACTCCATGCGATTTCCCTTTTCCCTGCCGTGGCTGCGCCCGGCGGATGGCAGAGCCGTGCCTGAAAGCCGGAAAATGGCCGATGGCTTCATGGCGGTTGCCGTGCAGGGCGGGCAGGCCTTCTGGTCGGGCCGGTCCTATGCCGCACTTGCCCGCGAGGGCTTCATGAAGAACCCGGTGGCGCACCGGGCCGCCCGCATGGTGGCGGAGACCTCGGCTTCCGTCAGCTGGCTGCTTTATGATGGCGAAGAGGAACTCGCCGATCATCCGCTCCTGGCGCTGCTTTTAAAACCGGGCGCCCATATGGGCGGGCCGGATTTCTTCGAGGCGCTTTATGGTCACCTCATGCTCGCCGGAAATGCCTATATCGAGCCGCTGATGGTGGGCGGGCGGCTGCGCGAGCTGCATCTCCTGCGGCCCGACCGGGTCAGCATCGTCGAGGGGCCGGATGGGTGGCCGGTGGCCTATGATTACCGCGCCGAGGGCCGCGCCTCCCGGCGCATCGCCGCCGAGCGCGACGGGCTGGGGCTGCTGCATCTGAAACTTTTCCATCCCTTGGATGACCGGGCGGGTTTTGCGCCGCTCGCCTCCGCAGGGGCCGCGCTCGATCTGCACAATGCCGCAAGCCAGTGGAACAAGCGCCTGCTCGACAATTCCGCCCGGCCATCCGGGGCGCTGGTCTACCAGCCGAAGGAGGGCGGCAATCTCTCCACCGAGCAATATGAGCGGCTGAAGCGTGAACTGGAGGAAGGCTATCAGGGGGCGATGAATGCCGGCCGGCCACTGCTTCTGGAAGGCGGGCTGGACTGGAAGGCCATGGGGCTTTCGCCGCGCGACATGGATTTTCTCGAGGCCCGCAACGGTGCGGCGCGCGATATTGCGCTTTCGCTCGGCGTGCCGCCGATGCTGATCGGCATTCCCGGCGACAATACCTATGCCAATTACCAGGAGGCGAACCGCGCCTTTTATCGCCTGACCGTCCTGCCGCTCGTTTATCGCACGGCGGCAAGGCTCTGCGGCTGGCTTTCTCCGGTCTTCGGCTCTGGGCTGAGGCTTGAACCCGATCTCGACCGGATTGCCGGGCTTGCCGGCGAGCGGGATGCGCTCTGGGCTCGCATCGGCGCGGCCTCGTTCCTGAGCGACGAGGAAAAGCGCGAAGCCGTCGGTTATTGATCGCCGCCCCGGCGGGATCGGAACCACGGTTTCCTGTTCAATCATTTTCTGAAGAAGCGGAATCTCCCTGTGAGGTCTTCCGTCCAAGCGATTCCGAAGATTCGCAAAATCACCGGCGCAGGCGCGCAAAAAGCGCCTGCGTGCGACGCGGCGCGTCCGCCCGATAACCACATCCTAGAACGGAATGATTACCCATGTCTGAATTCGCCAATGAGGCTGGCATCTGGGCCGCCCGCATCACCGGCGCCGTGGCGGGCGCGGGTGTGTCGCTCGTTTATCTCCTGCCGAAAAGCAGACGCGAGGCCGCGAGCCGTTTCATCACCGGCGTTTCCTGCGGCATGATCTTCGGCGGGCCTATTGGCCTTTGGATCGTGCAGCAGCTCGATATCGCCGGTGCGCTTTCGGGCCGGGAAATCATGGTGGCGGGTTCCGCCGCCGCCAGCATGGGCGCGTGGTGGGGGCTGGGCGTGCTGGTGCGCATCGCCGACCGTTACGGTGCGCGCCCGCGCGCCTGACATTTCCTTCATATCGCAGGAGTTTTCCATGCACGTTTATCGCGGGCCGCGTCCCGCCACGCGCAAATTCGCCAATCTGGAACTGCGCGGCATTAGCAGCGACGGCACCTTTTCCGGTTATGCCAGCGTCTTCGGCGAGGTCGATCTCGGTCAGGATGTCATCGAGCGCGGCGCTTTCCGCCGCTCCATCGAGGAGCGGGGCGCAGCCGGCATCCGCATGCTCTACCAGCACGATCCGGCCGAGCCCATCGGCGCCTGGCGCACCATCCGCGAGGACGAGCGCGGCCTTTATGTCGAGGGCGTTCTCGCCCCCGGCGTCGCCCGCTCCCGCGAGGTGCATTCGCTGATGAAGACCGGGGCGCTGGACGGGCTGTCCATCGGATTCCGAACGGTGCGTTCCGGCAAGGCGGCGAGCCACGGCGTCCGGCGCATCCTGGAAGCCGACCTCTGGGAAATCTCGGTCGTGACCTTCCCGATGCTGCCCTCGGCGCGCGTTTCCGACGTCAAGCATGCCCGCTTCTTCCGCGACCGCGAGACCGAGCTGGTGCGCACCATGCGCCGCGCCGCCCGCGCGCTGTTCGACACGACACCCAAACGCTGACTTCCGGACAATCACCAACAAGGAAACGACATGACAGACCAGATGACGAAACCGGCCCCGATGACCGTCGCGCCGCAGGTGAAGGCCGTGCCCGATACGGTGACGGCTGCCTTCGATGAGTTCATGGAGGCCTTCGAGGCCTTTCGCGAGACCAACGACCAGCGGCTTGCCGATATCGAGCGCAAGATGGGCGCGGATGTCGTGACCCGCGACAAGCTCGACCGCATCGACAGGGCGCTCGACGACAACCGCCGGATCATGGACGATCTGGCGCTCAAGAAAGCGCGCCCCGCGCTTGGCCGCAAGGATGCGCTTTCCCACGATGCCGAAGAGCACAAGGCCGCTTTCGAGGCCTATATCCGTCGCGGCGAGGAGGGCGCGCTGCGCGATCTGGAGGCCAAGGCCTTTGCCGGTTCGAGCGGGGCCGATGGCGGTTTTCTGCTGCCGAACGAGACGGATGGCGAGATCGGCCGGCGCATGACGGCGATTTCGCCGATCCGCGCGCTGGCGACCGTCCGGCAGGTTTCCGCCGCCGTGCTGAAGAAGCCATTCTCGCCCGGCGGCATGACGACCGGCTGGGTTTCCGAAACGGCGGCGCGTCCGCAAACGGCAACGCCGCAGCTTGCCGAGCTTTCCTTCCCAACCATGGAGCTTTACGCCATGCCGGCGGCGACACAGGGCCTGCTGGATGATGCGGCAGTCGATATCGAAGCCTGGATCGCCTCCGAAGTGGATATCGCTTTCGCCGAACAGGAGGCCGCCGCCTTTATTGCCGGCGATGGCGCGAGTAAGCCCAAGGGTTTCCTCTCCTATGCGGCCGTCGCCAATGATGGCTGGAGCTGGGGCAATATCGGTTATGTCGCGACCGGCGTTTCGGCCGGATTCGCCTCCGCCGGGCCGATGGATGTGCTGCTCGATGCCGTTTATGCGCTGAAGGCCGGCCACCGCCAGAACGGAACCTTCCTGATGAACCGCAAGACGCAAGGGGCGCTGCGCCGCTTCAAGGATACCAGCGGCGCCTATCTGTGGCATCCGCCCGCCGCTGCCGGCCAGCCGGCCTCGCTGATGGGCTTTCCGGTGACGGAGGCGGAGGACATGCCGAATGTGGCGGCCAACAGCTTCGCCATCGCTTTTGGCGATTTCCGCGCCGGCTACCTCGTCGTCGACCGTACCGGGGTGCGCATCCTGCGCGATCCCTATTCGGCCAAACCCTACGTGCTGTTCTACACCACCAAACGCGTGGGCGGCGGCGTGCAGAATTTCGAGGCGATCAAGCTGGTGAAATTCGGGGTGAATTGACCGCCCTTTCTTCTCCCCGCCGGGGAGAAGATGCCCCGAAGGGGCAGATGAGGGGGCAAGCTCTCCGAACACATCTACCCTTGCCCCCTCATCCCGCTGCCGCGGACTTCTCCCCCTCGGGGAGAAGAAACAAGCGGTACCCGCTCGCTAATGCGACTACCTTTCTTCCGGAGAACCCATGACCTATGCCCTCATTCATCCGCCGCAGGCGGAGCCGTTGACGCTTGCCGAGGTGAAAGCGCATCTGCGTCTCGATAGCGGCGATGAGGATGCGCTTCTTGCCGCGCTCATCCGCACCGCCCGCGAGCATCTGGAACGTACGACCGGGCTTTGCCTCATCCGCCAGACCTGGCGGTTTTACCTCGACCGGTGGCCTGAGAACGGCGTGATTCCGATTGGCAGGACACCGGTGCAAGCCATCGAAACTATACTGGTTTTTGACGGTGAGGGTCGCTCGGCGGACATCACCGCCGTGGAAAAATTGCTCGATGGCGCGGCGCGTCCCGCAAGGCTGTGGCTGCGCGATCCGCCGGCCCCCGGACGGGCGATGAACGGCATCGAGATCGATTTCATTGCCGGCTATGGCGAAGCGGGAACGGATGTGCCCGACACGCTGAAACGCGCCATGCTGATGCATGTGGCGCAGATGTTCGCCTTTCGCGGCGCGGTCGCCGCGGAAAACCAGCCCGCCGCCATTCCCGCCGGTTACGAGCGGCTGGTGGCGCCTTTCTGCCGTCTGGGGCTTTGAGAGATGAACCTTGTTTTTCTCGATCCCGGCAGGTTGACGGCGCGGCTGGAACTGGACGTGCGGACCGAAACGCCGGACGGGCAGGGCGGTGCTGCGGAAAGCTGGAATTTCCTGCGGTCGCTCTGGGCTGCGATCGAACCCGTTTCGGAGGCCTCGCATGAACGGGCCTCGGCCGAGGGCGTGACGATTACCCATCGCGTCTGGCTGGCTTACCGCGCCGACATCGCCGCCGGCATGCGCTTTCGCAAGGGCCGCCGCATTCTGGCGATTCGGGCGGTGATGGACCCGGATGAGACGCGTCGCTTCATCGTGTGCCGCTGCGAGGAGGAAAGCCGATGAGCGCTGCCAACGCATTTCTTCAGGCGATTTTCGCAAGGCTTGGTAGCGATTCAGCGCTGACAGCGCTTGTCCCCGGCGGCATCGTCGACCGGCTTCTGCCGCGCGCGCTTCTGCCGTGCATCGTTATCGACGATCTCGAAAGCCGGGACTATTCGACGGCGACGGAAAGAGCCGAGGAGCATTTTCTGTCGCTGCAGATATGGAGCGATGCCAATAGCCGCAGGGGTGCCGGCGAAATCGTCGAACGGGTGAAGATCCTTCTCGATGATGCGGCGCTGCCGATTGCCGGTGTGTCTCTCGTCAATCTGCATCTTCTTTCCAGCCGCTCGCGGCGCGAGGCGAAGACACGGAATTTCATCGCGGAAATGCGTTTCAGGGCGGTGACGGAGTAGGGCCGTTTCAGGAGCCCTGCCTGCGCACGGTTTTCCACAGAACGATCAGCAGCAGAAACGAAATGCCGATCAGCACGGAGGCGATGGTGAGCATGGCGGATACGCCGCCGCGATCCAGCGCCACGGTGAAGATGACCGGCGCCACGGCAATGGCGAGGTTCTGCGGCAGGGAGATGCGCGCGGCCTGAAGCCCATATTCTTCCGGGGAAAATACCGCGAGCGGCAACACGGCCCGGCTGACGGTGAGCACGCCGGCGCCAAAGCCGAAGAAAACGATGAAGCCGATGAAGGCAGGCATGGCCGGAGCAAAGGCGAGCAACAGCAGCAGGGAAAAGAGCAGCAGACAGAAGCCGATCATGGCGGTGAGGAAGGGGTTTCCGTGCTTCCCGAGCAGAAAATCCAGCCCGCGCGCCGTAATCGCAAGGACGCTGCGTGCCGATGCCAGTTGCACCGCAAGCGATTGCGTTGCGCCGGCCTGAACCAGAAGCAGCGGCAGGAGCGGTGACAGGCCGAAGGTCGTAAACGCGCTGATCGTCGTCATGGCGGCCAGCAGCACGAAGGCGCGCCGCGTATCGACCGGTGAGGGCGACATGGCCGTCTCTTCTTTCGGCTTTGCCTCTTTTCGGGCCGGCCGGCCGGGAAGCACGAAAAGATAGAGCGGCAGCAGGATGAAGATTTGCAGACAGGCATAGGCGGCAAGCGTGCCGCGCCAGCCGAGATGCTGATCGGCAATGGTGGTGACCGGCAGGAAAACCGCCGCCGAAAGCCCGGTGAACAGCATCAGCAGCGTCAGCAGCCGGCCGCTTTCCGCGCCCACGCGTTCCACCACGGCCGCATGGGCCGCCGTCGTCAGGCCGCAGGTGGCGGCAAAACCCATCACGGCCCAGCCGAAGAGATAGCTCACCGCCCCGCCCGCAAAGGCGAGCACGGCAAAGCCGGCCGCGAAGAATACCGAACCGGCCGCCAGCACCGGCGCCGCGCCGTGGCGCATCAGCATTCGTCCAAGCAATGGGCCGCACAGGGCGCTGATGGTCATCATGATCGTGAGGCCGGCGAAAACCACGCCGTTGGTGATGGCCAGTTCCTTACCGATCCGTGGCCCGAGGACGGCCAGCATATCGAAACCGCTACCCCAGCTCACGATCTGCCCGACCGCAAGCACGCCGATAAGGCGCGCGCGAGACGTCAGGGGGGCAGCGTCGGACATGGTGAGATCGCGGGGTGCGAGGTGCAGGAACGCTTTTGGTAGCAGGCCCTTCGCGACCCCGCAACAGCAATCGAGACGAAAGGAAACAACATGGTGGCGCAGAAGGGCAAGGACCTGCTGCTGAAGATCGACAATGCCGGTTCCCACGTAACCGTTGCGGGGCTGAGGACAAAGCGGCTGGCCTTCAATGCCCAGGCCGTCGATGTGACGGATGCCGAAAGCGCGGGGCGCTGGCGGGAGCTTCTTGCCGGCGCCGGCGTGCAGCGGGCATCGCTCACGGCCTCCGGCATCTTCAAGGATCAGGCGAGCGATGCGCTGGTGCGCGGCGCATTTTTTGCGGGCAGCATTTCCGGCTGGCAGATCGTCATTCCCGGTTTCGGCATCGTTACCGGGCCGTTCCAGATCGTAGCGCTCGAATATTCCGGCCGCCACGATGGCGAGGTGCAATTCGAGATCGCGCTGGAATCGGCCGGTCTTCTCAATTTTGGAGCGCTGTGATGCCTGAGCGTTTGCGTTACGGGCGGGCGAACCGCCATCGCGGCGAGATCGAGGCGCTGATCGACGGCGAAAGGCGCGTTCTCTGCCTGACGCTCGGGGCCTTGGCCGAACTCGAAACCGCCTTTGCAGCCGACGACCTCACCGCGCTTGCCGAACGTTTTGCGAGCGGCCGCATGAAGGCGGTCGACATGGTAAGGGTGATCGGCGCGGGCCTGCGCGGTGCGGGCAATGTCTTTTCCGACGAGGATGTGGCCGCCGCCACGGTGGAAGGCGGCATTGCCGGCCATGCCGCCATCGTCGCCGATCTTCTGACCGCCACCTTCGGCGGCCTGAAAGGCGAGGCGCCACCGGACCCTTGAGCGCCGCAGCAGGCGAAGCGACGCCGCGCCCGTTCCCCTGGGAGGCGGCGATCCATGCCGGCTTCTGCCTGCTGCGGCTCTCCTCCGAAACCTTCTGGCGGCTGACCCCGCGGGAATTCTTCGCGATGACGGGCGGCAACGCCGTTCTCCGCGGCCCCGACCGTCAGGCGATGGAGGCGATGATGCGGCGGTTTCCCGATGGGTGACGGCGTCAGGGCATTTTTCGTGGGCGGCCGCCCTTGGCACCGTTCGCGCGACTGGCTGCTGCCTTGGCCGGAGAGCGGGATTGCCCGCCCTTGCGCTGCGTTTCCATGAATGTGCGGCTGCCGAAAATACCGTTCATCAGGCCGCTGATCGTATAATCGACATCGAGGGTTTCCCAATGCAGACCCGTCTCGCCGAGCAGTTCGACATCCGCAAGCTGTTCGGCGGTCGCGTCCTGCAAGCCTTCGAGCGCCCGCGCGGGAAACATGAAGCAGGCGCCGTTGGCGAAATCGACGATGACACGGGCCGAGGCCGTTTCGAAACGCACGGAAACCGGAATGGGGCGCTCGGCGCGCTCTTTTTGCCAGCGTTCCTTGGCGGCGGCGAGTTCGGCATCGCTGACCTCAACCATGATATCGTCTCCAGGTTTCCATAAACAGCTTCCGGTTTTCCTCGATGACGGCGACGGCGCGCCGCACATCCCGGTCCGACATGCCGCCCTGCGTGAGAACGACGAGGCTGACGATGTCGATACGGGCTTCACCCTCTCCATAAACATGAGCATGCGGCGGCTCGTGATCGGCAGTGTAGATGACAAAACGCATGCCATGCTGGCGGAGAACCGTGACCATGAGAACCATAACCCAAGAAGTTGGGTTTTAAAAGAGTGTGGGTTGAAGCAGCGGTTTTTGAGAGCTGTTTCAGCACCATGCATTCCCCAGTTGAATCAGAAAGGCAAGCGCGATGGCGGGCGAAGGATCAATGGCCGAGAACCGGGAAGAGGCGGAGGCGCTGTCCGAGGTGATGGGCGATCTCGAGCGCCGGTCCGAGCGGTTCGGGGCGGCCCTGACCTCGGCCCTGCAGGCGGCGACGGCGGGTGGCAAAGGGCTGGACGATGTGTTGCGCGGGTTGGGGCAGCGGCTGTCCGGCATCGCACTCTCGGCCGGTCTGAAACCGCTTGAGGGCATGATCGGCAATGCCGTCAGCGGGCTGTTGAACGGCGGCGGTTCGCTGTTTGCCTTTGCCGATGGCGGTGTGCCGGGACGCAGCATCACGCCCTTTGCCGATGGCGGCGTCGTTTCCAGCCCCGCCTTTTTTCCGATGGGCGGCGGACTTGGCCTGATGGGCGAGGCGGGGGCGGAAGCGGTCCTGCCGCTGAAGCGCGGTTCGGATGGCGCTCTCGGCGTTGCTGCACCGTCCGGCGGTGGCGGGGCGCAGATCGTCTTTAACGTGACGGCGACGGACGCTGCGAGCTTTCGGAAAAGCGAAGGCCAGATCGCGGCCATGCTGGCGCGCAGCGTCGGGCGCGGCCAGCGCGGATTGTGACGCACGCGCGTCCTCCCACGTTTCAAGACCATCGAAAAGAATCCAGGAACAATGACATGGCGGCATTTCATGAAGTGCGGTTTCCGCTGCGGCTCGCACTCGGGGTGAGCGGCGGGCCGGTGCGGCGGACGGACATCGTCAACCTGTCCAATGGCCGCGAAAGCCGCAATCAGCGTTGGAGGAACGCCAGACGCAGTTATGACGCCGGATCCGGTATCCGCTCCGTCGCCGATCTTTATGAGGTGCTCGCCTTTTTCGAGGCGCGACGCGGCGAACTTTACGGCTTTCGTTTTCGCGACCCGGTGGATTTCAAATCCTGCCCGCCGGGAGAGACGCCCGCCGCGACCGATCAGAGGATCGGCACCGGCGACGGCGTGACAGCGGGTTTTCAGTTGCGGAAGACCTATGCCGATGCGGGCGGCTCCTTCGTGCGGCGGATAGAAAAACCGGTCGAAGGTTCGGTCATGGTTTCGGTCGAGGGGGTGAAGGTCGAAGCGGCTGAGGTGGCGGTCGATCATGTAACCGGCATGATCGTGTTCCGTGCGGGGCGGGTGCCGCCCGCCGGCACCGCGATCCGCGCCGGTTTTGAATTCGACGTGCCGGTCCGCTTCGGGATCGACCGTATCGACGTGAACCTGACCGCTTTCGAGGCGGGCCGCATTCCCTCCATTCCACTGATGGAAATCCTGCCATGAAAACCATTCCCGCCGCCCTTGCCGGGCATCTCACGCAAGATGCGACGACCACATGCCATTGCTGGAAGGTGACACTGAAGGACGGCGGGGTGATCGGTTTTACCGATCATGACGAGGCGATATCACTCGGTGGTCTGTCCTACCTCGCCGCCAGCGGCTTTTCTGCCAGCGATAGTGACGGCGAAACGGGACTGGGTGCCGGCGCCGGGGAGGTGGCGGGCGGTTTTTCGAGCGAGGCGATTGCGGAGGGCGATCTGGCCGCCGGGCGTTTCGATGGGGCGAGGGTGGAGCTTTTCCTCGTCAACTGGCAGGCGCCTGACCAGCATGTGCTGCTGAACAGGCGCGAGATTGGCGAGGTGACGCGGGCCGGCGGCGCTTTTCGCGCCGAGCTGCGCAGTCTTGCCCATCGCCTCGGCCAGCCACAGGGCCGGGTCTATGGGCGGCGCTGCGACGCCGCCCTTGGCGACAGGCGTTGCGGTGTCGATCTGGCACGCTTCACCGGGCATGGCAGCGTGGCGGCGGTGGATGCCTCGGGCGGCCTGCTCGTTTCCGGGCTCGATGCCTTTGCCGATGGTTTTTTCAGCCGGGGAAAGCTGCGTTTTCTGACCGGCCCGCTCGCCGGCAAGGGGTTCGATCTCGACGGGCAGGAGCGGGGTGACGGTGGCGTTCTTCTGTCCTTCTGGCTGCCGCCGGAACAGCCGCCTTTGCCGGGAGATGCGTTTTCCGTCACCGCCGGCTGTGACAAGAGCTTTGCCACCTGCCGGGCGAAATTCGCCAATCATCTGAATTTTCGGGGCTTTCCGCATCTGCCGGGGGCGGATTTTGCCTATTCCTATGCGGCGGGCGGCGAGAGCCACGACGGCGGGGCGCTGTTTTCATGAGCCATCCCGGCGAAAGAGTGCTGGCGCTCGCCGAAGGCTGGATCGGCACCCCCTATCGGCATCAGGCCTCGTTGAAGGGTGTCGGCTGCGATTGCCTCGGCCTCATTCGCGGCATCTGGCGCGACCTTTACGGCCACGAACCGGAATTGCCGCCGCCCTATGCGCCCGATTGGGCCGAATGCGGCGGCGAGGACCGGCTGATGGCGGCGGCAAAACGCCATTTTCCGACGGTGGCGGGCATGGAAGAGGCAAGGCCGGGAGACCTGCTGCTGTTCCGCTGGCGGGCCGATGCCGCCGCCAAGCATCTCGGCATTCTGGCCGGTTCGCAGCATTTCATCCACGCCTATGAACAGGCGGCGGTGGTGCGTTCGGCGCTGGTGCCCGGCTGGCGGCGGCGCATCGCCGGCGTCTTCCGTTTTCCCGATCCCTGATTTTTCGAGGCAAGCATGGCGACAATCGTTTTTCAGGCGGCGGGCGCGGCACTCGGCGGCATTTTCGGTCCTTTGGGCGCGGTAATCGGCCGGGCGGCGGGGGCGCTGGCGGGCAATGCCATCGACCGCACGCTGCTTTCGAACGGGCGGACGGTAACGGGCGCGCGGCTCTCGACCGCGCGCATTCCCGGCGCGGATGAGGGCGCGGCGATCAACCGGCTTTACGGGGCAGCGCGGATCGGCGGCACGCTGATCTGGGCGACGCGTTTCGAAGAAAGCGTGGAGGTGGAGCGGCGCGGCGGCAAGGGCAATCGTGGCCCGAAAGTGGAGACCTTTCGTTATTTCGCCAGCTTTGCCATCGGCCTTTGCGAAGGCGAAGCGGCAAGGGTGCGGCGCGTCTGGGCCGATGGGCGGGAGATGGACCTGAGTGCCGTGGAGATGCGCTTTTATCCCGGCAGCGAGACGCAATTGCCCGATCCTTTGATCGAGGCAAAGCAGGGGGCGGGCAATGCGCCGGCCTTTCGCGGACTGGCCTATGTGGTGTTCGAACGCCTGCCGCTCGACGGGTTCGGCAACCGCATTCCGCTCATGCAGTTCGAAGTGGTGCGGCCGGTCGGTCGGCTGGAAAAATCCATCCGCGCCATCACCGTCATTCCGGGGGCAACGGAACATGGTTACGCCACTGCGCAGGTTTCCGAAAGGACGGGGATCGGCCAAAGCCGCATCATGAACCGCAACGGCCTGACCGCTTCGACCGACTGGGCTGCGGCGATCGACGAGTTGCTGGATCTGTGTCCCAATCTTGAGAGCGTGGCGCTGGTGGTAAGCTGGTTCGGCACGGATATGCGGGCGGGGGAATGCCGCATTCTGCCGGGCGTGGAAGTGGCCGGCCGGGATGGGGAAACCATGCCATGGTCCGTCGCCGGCCTTTCGCGCGATGAGGCGCATCCTGTCAGCCATCATGGCGGCGGCCCGGCCTATGGCGGCACGCCGAACGACGAAAGCGTGTTGCAGGCGATAGCCGATCTCAGGGCGCGCGGCCTTCGGGTGTGCCTTTACCCCTTCGTGATGATGGATGTTCCCATCGGCAATGGTCTGCCGGACCCCTATGGCAAAGGCGAACAGGACGCCTATGCCTGGCGCGGGCGCATCACCTGCTTTCCCGCACCCGGCAGGGCCGGTTCTGCGGATCGCAGCGCGGGCGCAAGGGCGCAGGTTTCCGCCTTCTGCAACCGCGATGAAGGCTATCGCCGTATGGTGCTGCATTATGCGGCGCTGGCGGCCCGGGCTGGCGGGGTGGATGCTTTCCTGATCGGTTCGGAGCTGCGAGGGCTGACGGCGCTGAGAGACGAGAATGATGCCTTTCCCTTTGTCGAGGAACTGGTGCGGCTGGCGGGCGATGTGCGGGCGATACTGGGGCCGGCGGTGAAGCTGACCTATGCGGCGGACTGGAGCGAATATTTCGGTCACCAGCCGGCGGACGGTTCGGGCGACGTGTTCTTCCATCTCGATCCGCTCTGGGCGAGCCCGAATATCGACGCCATCGGCATCGACAACTATATGCCGCTTTCCGACTGGCGCGACGGGGATGCCGCAAACGGCAATCCCGACGGCATGACCGGCCCGGACGATGTGAGCGCCTTCCGCCGCGCGATCAC
Organism: Agrobacterium sp. ST15.13.015; assembly: GCF_027871645.1. NCBI lineage: Bacteria > Pseudomonadati > Pseudomonadota > Alphaproteobacteria > Hyphomicrobiales > Rhizobiaceae > Agrobacterium > Agrobacterium sp. ST15.13.015. Next base: position 32,924 of record NZ_JAQAHF010000023.1, on the reverse strand, counting down.
GGCGGGAGAGGGGTTCGACTGGTATTATGCCAGCGATGCGGACCGCGCCGCGCGGCGGCGCACGCCGATTACCGACGGGCTGAAGGGGAAGCCGTGGGTGTTCCGTTACAAGGACTTGCGCAACTGGTGGGGAAACCTCCACTACGACCGGGTGCGGGGTGTGGAGAAAACCGCGCCGACGGCATGGGCGCCGCGCTCGAAACCCATCTGGTTCACCGAACTCGGCTGCCCGGCGGTGGACAAGAGCGCGACGCGCCCCAATGTCTTTCCCGATCCGAAATCGGCGGAAAACGCTTTTCCCTATTTTTCCCGCCGCAACCGCGCCGACAGCCAGCAGCGACGGTTTCTGGAGGCGCATCTCGACCATTGGGGAAAGGGCGATGCGGCGATGGTCGATGCAAGCCGGGTCTATCTGTGGACCTGGGATGCACGGCCTTTCCCTGCCTTTCCGCAGAATGGCGCGGCCTGGAGCGATGGGGCGAACTGGCGCACCGGCCACTGGCTGAATGGGAGGCTGGGCACGGCAACGCTCGCCGATGCCATCGCCGCCATCCTCACCGATCACGGCTTTTCAGACTTCGATGTTTCCGCCGTCAGCGGCGATCTGGGAGGTTATGTGCAGGGAGACGTGACCTCCGCCCGCAACCTCTTGGAGCCGCTGATGGCGGCGTTTCAGGTGGATGTGACGGAAGATGGCGGAACCCTGCGCTTCCGCTCCCGCAATACGGCGGTCTTGCCGGTGCGGGATATTGCCGTGCTGGCCGATCTGGAGGACGAGCCGCTCTGGTCGGAAAATCGCGGCCATGACAGCGATTTCGCCGCTGAAGCCGTGCTGACCTCTTTCAACCCCACGCTGGATTACGAGCAGGCAAGTGTACGGTCCCGGCGCATCGACAATGCCGGCAGCCGGGTGATGCGGCTCGATCTTAACGCTGCCCTGCCTGCGGAAACGGCGGAAGCCGCCGTCGAGGCGTTGTTGCGCGACAACCGGCAGGCGCGGCGCAGCCTGCGCTTTGCTCTGCCGCCTTGCGATATCGCGCTTGAACCGGGTGATTGTATCCGCCTGCCGGAAGGGAACTTTCCGCAGGCGCCGGCAGGGCGGTTTCTGGTCAGCCGGATCGAGGACGGCGCGGTGCGGCAGGTGGAGGCGCGGGCCTTTTCCGCTGCCTTTCCGATCTTTGCCGGCGGCGCGGAGGAACGGCGCAGCAGCGGCGCAAGCGGAGCGGAAGGTTTCGCGCCCGAGGTGCTGTTTCTCGATCTGCCCTACCATGACGGCACCGCGTCGGAGGATTCGGCGCGGATTGCGGCGCTTGCAAAGCCCTGGCGACCAATCATCATTTCCGCGTCGCCGGGCAGGGAAGGTTACCGGCAGCGCGTGCTGCTGGATCGGCCGGCGATGCTCGGCGCGCTGGCGATGCCGCTGACATCAGGCCCTTCCGGCCGCTTCGACCGGAAAAACACCGTTGTCGTCGATCTGCCCTTCGGGGAGGTATCGTCGGCCGGGGAGCTTCCGGTGCTGAACGGCGAGAACCGTCTCGCCATCAAGGCGGCGAACGGCGTGTGGGAGATCGTCGCTTTCGCAAAAGCCGAGGAAATCACACCCTCGCGCTGGCGGCTCTCCGCTCTTCTGCGGGGACTGGCCGGCACGGAAGACGCGCTTGCCGCAGGCGCGCCGAAAGGTGCGCCGGTGGTGGTGCTGGATGCGGCGGTGCAGCCGCTCGGTCTTGCCGCGAGCGAGCGCGGGCGACGCCTGAACTGGATCGCGGAAGCGGCCGGAATGGCGGGCGCGCCGAGCGGTCCGTTTGCCTTCGAGGGCGGCCTGCGGGCGCTGACACCGCTCGCGCCGGTGCATCTTGCCGCCGAGCGGCGCGGCGACGGCGTTTTCATCAGGTGGAAACGCCGGGGCCGGGTAGAGGCCGACGGCTGGGATGCGAGCGACATTCCGCTGGACGAGCCCTTCGAGCTTTATCGCATCGAGGTGCTGGACGGCGAGACCGTGCGGCGCATGGCGGAGGTTTCGCAACCCTTCTGGTTTTACCCCGCAGCGGACGAACTCACAGATTTCCCGGCATTGCGGGATCACATTTCCGTGCGTGTCCGAATGCTCGGCCGCGCGGTGCCTTCGGGCGTGGTGGCTGAGGCCACCCTCCCGATCTGACATGTGCCTGAAAAACAACGCAAAGGATGAGACTATGGACAGTACCAAAGCATGGTATCAATCGCGCACGATCTGGGGCGCTCTGGTTGCGGTTTTCGCACCGCTTTTCAGCATCGCCGGCCTTGATCTGCCCGCCGGTCTGCAAGGAGAACTTGCGGACGGGCTGGTGACGGTTGCGGGCGGAATCGGTGGTCTGGTCGCACTTTACGGCCGTCTTTCGGCGACCAGCGCCATTCGCTGACAGCACCCGCGACAACGCCGTTCCCGCCTGGCGCCCACGCGGCGGGGGCGGCATTCATTTGCCATTCAGACGCTTTGCGCTACATATTCGGTCACAATACGGTTCGAGACGCACCCGGTTTTTTGGAAGTTTGTAGAATGGCATCACCTCTCATCATCGCGACGCTTGCAGCCGGGCTTTCCGGTTTCACGGCGCCCGAGGCTGATCTGCAGGGCCATTACATTCTGGCGGCGAGCGATTGCGGCGCAGCCGTCGCCCGCGTCGTGCGCGAAACCGGCGGTCAGCTGCTTTCGGTCTATCCTTCCGGTGACGGTCAGTCCTGTGTCGTCACCGTTCTCGTCCAGGGCAATGGCGAACGCCCGCGCAAGGTGACGATGCGCGTGCCGATGTAGCTTGCCCGCATCGCCGAAATATCGGAAAACAATCCGACACATTTAGCATGACCGGCGACGCGCCTGCGGGCCGGGATACAGGAAAGGGCGGACAATGCGTATTCTCGTTGTTGAGGACGATGCCAATCTCAATCGTCAGCTGACCGATGCGCTGAAAGAAGCCGGTTATGTTGTCGATCAGGCATTCGACGGCGAGGAAGGCCATTATCTCGGCGATACCGAGCCCTATGACGCCATCGTCCTCGATATCGGCCTGCCGCAGCTCGACGGCATCACCGTCGTTGAAAAATGGCGTGCGGCCGGCAAGGCCATGCCGGTGCTCATCCTCACCGCCCGCGACCGCTGGAGCGACAAGGTTGCTGGTATCGATGCCGGTGCAGATGACTATGTGACGAAGCCTTTCCATGTGGAAGAAGTGCTTGCCCGCGTGCGCGCGCTCATCCGCCGCGCCGCCGGCCATGCTTCTTCCGAACTGGTGTGCGGCCCGGTCCGGCTCGACACCAAATCTTCCAAGGCCACCGTCAACGGCACGACGCTGAAACTCACCTCGCACGAGTTCCGGCTGCTGTCCTATCTCATGCACCATATGGGCGAGGTCGTCTCGCGCACGGAGCTGGTCGAACACATGTACGATCAGGATTTCGACCGCGATTCCAATACCATCGAGGTGTTCGTCGGCCGTCTGCGCAAGAAGCTCGGGGTTGATCTGATCGAGACGATCCGTGGTCTCGGTTACCGGATGCAAGCGCCGGCAGATGCGAAGTAATTCCCTCACCGCCCGCGTTCTGCTGCTCGCCTCGCTCTGGTCGGTGCTGGCGCTGGTGGTGATCGCCGTCGTGATCTCGACGCTTTACCGGCAGGGGGTGGAGCGCAGCTTCACCGATCTTCTGAGGGCGCAGCTTTATAACGTCATCAATTCCGTGACGATTTCCAACGAGAACACGCTGGCCGGCAGCCCGCAGCTCGGCGATCTGCGCTTTTCGCAGCCCGATACCGGCTGGTACTGGGTTGTCGAGCCGCTCGGCAATTTCCAGACCGCGCCGCTGGTGTCGTCGTCGCTCGGCGTCTCCACCCTGCCGGTGCCGAGCATTCTCGATGCGCCCTTCGACAACCGCTATGAGCGCTTTTATGCCGTCACCGACGAGGCCGGCAATCAGGTGCGCGTGGCGGAAACGGAAGTTGTGCTGGATGGCGAGGGGCGCGCGGCGCGTTTCCGTGTCTCCGGCAATCTGAACGTCGTGGAAGACGATGTGCGTGATTTCTCCAACAGCCTTTATCTGGCGCTCGCCGTTTTCGGTGTCGGCAGTCTGGTCGTCAACGGTCTTGCCATTCTCTACAGTCTGCGGCCGCTCGATCAGGCTCGCGTGGCGCTCGGCAAGATCAGGGGCGGGGAGGCGGAAAGCCTCGAAGGTGAATTCCCGCGTGAAATCCAGCCGCTTGCCAATGAGGTCAATGCGCTGATCGACAGCAATCGCCGCCTCGTGGAGCGCGCCCGCATGCAGGTCGGCAATCTCGCGCATTCGCTGAAAACGCCGATCGCCGTTCTTCTGAACGAGGCCCGCACGCTGGAGCCGCAGCATGGCGATCTGGTGCGGGCGCAGGCGGACGCCATGCAGGCGCAGGTGCAATCCTATCTCTCCCGCGCCCGCATCGCCGCCCAGCGCGGCTCGATCCTTGCCCGCGTGGAAGCGGAGCCGGCGCTGGAGCGGCTGGTGCGCGTGATGCGCCGCCTGAACCCCGACAAGCAGTTCGTGCTGAATTTCGAGCAACCCGGCGCCGTCCTCGGTATGGAGCAGCAGGATCTGGAAGAGGTCGTCGGCAATCTTCTCGAAAATGCCGCGCGTTTTGCGCAGACGCGCGTGGTCATCACGCTTGCGACCGGCACGCACCCATCCTCCGATGCGGAAATTGCCCGTCGCTCCTGGGTGGAGCTGACGGTGGAGGATGACGGGCCGGGGCTTGAGCCGGAACAGATCAGCGAAGCGATGAAGCGCGGGCGGCGGCTGGACGAGAGCCGGCCGGGTACGGGCCTCGGATTGTCGATCGTTTCCGAGGTGGTGTCAGAGTACCATGGCCGTTTTTCGCTGTCGCGCAGCGCCATCGGCGGGCTGAAAGCCGATCTGATTTTGCCGGGCCTTTCGAAAGAGCTTGCGTGAGACAAGAAAAAAGGCAAGAAATTCAATGGCACTATATTAGGTGCGATGCGGTAAAAAAGAGGACAGGGTTTGGTTGACGTGTATGATGGCTGCCGCTCCGTGACAATGCGTTCGCTGGTGTCACGCCCGGCACTTCTCTCGATCCTGTGCGTATCGATGCTGAGCGCCTGCACCACCACGGGCACCCGCCCGGCGGGCGGCGGCCTGTTCGGCCGCTCTGCGCAGCCTTCGACGCCGTTCCTTGCCAATCTGGAAGGCGGCATTGTCGGGAGAAGCGGCGTGCAGCTCGACAGGGGTGACCAGACCAAGGCGCTGGAAGCCGAATACAAGGCGCTGGAAACGGCCCCGGTCGGCACGCCTGTGTCGTGGACCGGCGATGACGCCAAGGGGCAGGTGGTCGCCAATGCGCCCTATCAGGTCGGCAACCAGAATTGCCGGCAATATTCCCACACCCTGACCGTCGACGGACGCGAAACCAGGGCGCGCGGCGCGGCCTGCCGCAATGCCGATGGAAGCTGGTCGCCGCTGACTTGAAATAGTTTGACGTAAATCAAGGTCACGGGCCTTTTGCGATGACAAGAAGAGGCATGGCGGTGCAGCCGGGAGATGGCCTGCGGTGCGGCGTGATGTCTCAAATTCACGTCATCCCCGCGCTTCATGTTTCCATGTGCCGCGCATTCGAGTAATTGAGCCTTATGTTCTGGATTGTCGTTGCGATATTGACGGCGGCTGTCGCCATCGTCCTGATGTACCCGCTGATGCGGAAGACCGAGGCGTCGCAGACGCGCCGCGACGGTGAGGTCGCCGTTTATCGCGATCAGCTGGCCGAACTGGACCGCGAACGCGCCGCCGGTCTGATCGGCGACACCGAGGCGGATTATGCCCGCGCCGAAATCGGCCGTCGGCTTCTCGCCGCCGCCGAAGCGGAAGAGCAATCCGGCAAAGAAACCCGGCCGCGCCGGCACAATCTCGCCGCCAGCCTCATCACCATTCTGCTGCCCGCGCTCGGTCTCTGTCTTTACATCTGGAACGGCAGTCCGGAGGTGCCGGACATGCCGCTCGAGGCGCGTCTTGAAAAGCCCGGCAGCGACATGAACCTTCTGGTCGCCCGGGCGGAACGGCATCTCGCGCAGAACCCGGAGGACGGCGCCGGCTGGGATATCCTCGCGCCGATCTATTTCAAGACATTGCGGCTTGGTGATGCCGAGCTTGCCTATCGCAACGCGCTTCGTATTCTGGGACCGAGCCCGGAACGGCTGACGGGCCTTGGCGAAACGTTGGTGGCCGGCAATGACGGCATCGTCATCGAAGCTGCGCGTGCTGCTTTTGCTGAGGCTGAAGAGCTGAAGCCCGGCAATCCGCGCGCCCGTTTCTATCTGGCGCTGTCGCTGGAACAGGCCGGCAAGGCCGAGGAAGCACGCGCCGCCTTCACCGCACTGGCGGCGGATGCGCCCGCCGGTGCGCCCTGGCTGCCGCTGGTTCAAGAGCATATCGCCCGCACCGGCGGCGCGGCGACCCCCGCCGCACCCGGCCCGACCGCTGAGGACATGGCGGCGGCAAAAGACATGACGGCTTCTGACCGGCAGGCGATGATCGAGGGCATGGTGTCGAGCCTCGACGCCAAGCTGAAGGAAAACCCCGCCGATTTTGAAGGCTGGATGCGGCTTGTCCGTGCCTATTCCGTGCTGAAGAACGAAGCCAAGGCTGGAGAGGCGTTGCGAGCGGGGCTGAAGGCTTTCCCGCCGGAGGGCGAGCAGGGCCGCCAACTTTTGGCGCTGGCCAAGGAACTGGGCGTTTCCGCCGGACCGATCCGCATGAACGGGCAGCAGGATGCCGCGCCGCAGGGAGTGACGCAATGACCCGCAAACAGAAACGTCTGGCGATCATCGGCGGCGGCATGAGCTTCATCGTTGCAGCCGTGCTGCTGGTCATGTTCGCCTTCGGTCAGTCCATTGCCTATTTCTACATGCCGGCCGATCTGGAGAAAACGCCCGTCAACCCCGGCACCCGCATCCGCCTCGGCGGGCTGGTGGCGGAAGGCTCGATCAAGCGCGGCGAGGGCCGCACGGTGAGCTTCACGGTGACGGACGGTGAAGCGAACGTGCCGGTCAGCTATACCGGCATCCTGCCCGATCTTTTCCGCGAAGGGCAGGGCGTGGTGACCGAAGGCATGTTCGATGCCGCGACCCGCGGTTTCGTGGCCGACAGCGTTCTGGCCAAGCACGACGAGAACTACATGCCCAAGGAAGTGGCAGACCGGCTGAAGGACAAGGGCCTGTGGCAGCACGCGGGGGAAGGCGAAGAACCAGCCGCCGCAACGCCAGCGGCCAGCGCAACTTCTTCCGACAAGACCGGAGCGACCAGATGATCAACGAGATCGGCCATTATGTTCTGGTTCTGGCGCTCGGTGTGGGGCTGATCGTCTCGACGCTGCCGGTCATCGGCGCGCGCCGCAACGACCGGGCGCTGATGGATGTCGCCTCGCTCGGCTCGGTCCTGATGTTCCTGCTGGTCGCCTTCTCCTTCGCGGCGCTGACGCGGGCCTATGCCGTATCGGATTTTTCCGTGCGCAATGTCTGGGAAAACTCCCATTCGCTGATGCCGATGATCTACAAGCTGACCGGCGTTTGGGGCAACCACGAAGGCTCCATGCTGCTGTGGCTGCTCATCCTGGTATTTTTCAGCGCGCTCGTCGCCGCCTTCGGCCGCAACCTGCCGGAAACGCTCAAAGCCAATGTGCTTGCGGTGCAGGCATGGATTTCGGTCGCCTTCCTGCTGTTCATCCTCCTCACCTCCAACCCATTCCTGCGGCTGGAGCCGGTGCCGGCCGAGGGGCAGGACCTCAATCCCATTCTTCAGGATTTCGGCCTCGCCATCCATCCGCCGCTGCTTTACCTCGGTTATGTCGGCTTTTCCGTCTGCTTCTCCTTTGCCGTTGCGGCGCTGCTGGAAGGACGCATCGACGCCGCCTGGGCGCGCTGGGTGCGGCCATGGACACTCGCCGCATGGACCTTCCTGACCGCCGGCATCTCCATGGGCTCCTACTGGGCCTATTATGAACTCGGCTGGGGCGGCTGGTGGTTCTGGGATCCGGTGGAAAACGCTTCTTTCATGCCGTGGCTTGCCGGGACCGCGCTGCTGCATTCGGCGCTCGTCATGGAAAAGCGCGAGGCGCTGAAGATCTGGACTGTGCTTCTGGCGATCATGACCTTTTCGCTGTCGCTGCTCGGCACCTTCCTCGTCCGCTCCGGCGTGCTCACCTCGGTTCATGCTTTCGCCACCGATCCGAGCCGCGGCATCTTCATTCTCGGCATCCTGACCGTCTTCATCGGCGGCGCCTTCGCGCTCTTTGCATGGCGTGCACCTTCCCTGAAGGCCGGTGGCCTGTTTGCGCCGATCTCGCGCGAAGGGTCGCTTGTCCTCAACAACCTCATCCTGACGGTCTCGACCGCGACCGTGCTGATCGGCACGCTTTACCCGCTCATTCTGGAAACGCTGACGGGCGAAAAAATCTCGGTCGGCGCGCCTTTCTTCAATCTCACCTTCGGCCTGCTGATGATCCCGATCCTCATCGTCACGCCGTTTGGCCCGATGCTCGCCTGGAAGCGTGGCGATCTTCTCGGAGCCTTCCAGCGGCTTTATGTGGCGGCAGCGCTTGCGGCCCTTGCCGGGCTGACGCTCTGGTACATTGAAAATGGCGGTCCGGTGCTGGCCGCACTCGGCATCGCCGCCGGTTTCTGGCTGATCTTCGGCGCTTTCGCCGATCTCTGGTATCGCGCGAATTTCGGCAAGCTCGCCTTCGGTATAGCGTTTCGCCGCCTGAAGGGCCTGCCGCGTTCGGCCTTCGGCACGGCGCTGGCGCATATGGGGTTCGGCATCACCGTGCTCGGCATCGTCATCGTCACCACTTTCGAGACCGAGACGGTCCTGGAAATGAAAGAGGGCATGGCGGCGGAAGCGGGCGGTTACAGCCTGACCTTCGATGGCGTCCGCCACGCCGTCGGCCCGAATTTCACCGAGGATCGCGGCCATTTTACCGTGCGCAAGGCGGGGGTGGAGGTGGCCGATGTCTGGTCGTCCAAGCGGCTCTATACCGCGCGGCGCATGCCGACGACGGAAGCCGGCATCCTGACCTTCGGCCTCAGCCAGCTTTATGTCTCGCTGGGTGACCCCATGGCCGATGGCGGCATGGTGGTGCGCATCTGGTGGAAACCCTTCATCCTGTGCATCTGGGGCGGCACGCTGTTCATGATGGCGGGCGGTTTCATCTCGCTCTCGGACAGGCGTTTGCGGGTGGGTGCGCCGAACCGCAAGGCGAAGCCGGTGCGGGCGGCAATGCCGGAGGCGGCGGAATGAGTGCGGCCTTGTTCCGGGGAACAGGAATGAGGGAGAGAGTGGCAAGGCTCGCTCTTCTTCTCACCCTCATCTTCGCAGCAGCCTCTCCGGCCTTCGCGTTCAATCCGGACGAAGTGTTGAAAGACCCCGTGCTGGAGCAGCGCGCCCGCAACCTCACGTCTCAGCTCCGCTGCATGGTCTGCCAGAACCAGTCCATCGACGACAGCAATGCGGAGCTCGCGCGTGACCTGCGGGTTCTGGTGCGCGAACGGCTGGTCGAGGGCGACAGCGACAAGGCCGTCATCGATTATGTCGTGTCGCGTTATGGCGAGTTCGTGCTCCTGAAACCGCGCCTCAGCCTGCGCACCGTGCTTTTGTGGGGCGCGCCCATCGGTCTCACCCTTGCGGGAATTTTCGCCGTCTTCGTGTTTTCGCGCCGTCGCGCCACCCAGGAACAGCCGCAGAAACTGAGCGCGGACGAAGAGATGAGAATTCGCAATCTCATTGAAAAATAACCGGTTTTCATTTTTCTCCCCGGTTCTTTTTCAACATTACGGATTTTTCATTCGTCAGACACTTCGCCGTAAGGTGTCGCCTCCTATATCTTCATCATCCACCGCTTCTCCCCCGGTCAAACGGGCTCCAGTCTGAATGAAGAAAGAAGGTACACCATGTCTCATTCGCAAAACGGCAATTCCTCGCTGAAGGCGGCCTCGCTGAAGACGGCTTTGAAGGCCACGACCGTTGGCGGCCTTGCGGCGCTGATGCTTTCCACCGGCATCGCCGCACCGATCCTCCATTCGTTTGCCGCTCCCGTCGAGGTGAATGCGCCGCAGGTTCCGAGCTTCGCCAATGTGGTCGATGCGGTGTCGCCCGCCGTCGTCTCCGTTCGCGTGCAGTCCAACGTGCAGCCCGCTTCCGATGACTCCAGCAATTTCTCCTTCAATTTCGGTGGCCGTGGCCTCGACCAGCTGCCGGACGACCATCCGCTGAAGCGCTTCTTCAAGGAATTCGGCGGCCCCAACCAGGATCGCTCCGACCGTGGCCCGAACCGCCACCGTGACGGCAAGGGTCCGCTGCGCCCCGTCGCTCAGGGCTCCGGCTTCTTCATTTCCGAAGACGGTTACATCGTCACCAACAACCACGTCGTCGATGACGGCTCCGCCTATACGATCGTGATGAACGACGGTACCGAACTCGATGCCAAGCTCGTCGGCCGCGATCCGCGCACCGATCTGGCGCTGCTGAAGGTCGATGTGAACCGCAAGTTCACCTATGTCCAATTTGCCGATGACAGCAAGATCCGCGTTGGTGACTGGGTTGTCGCCGTCGGCAACCCCTTCGGTCTTGGCGGTACGGTGACATCCGGCATCATATCGGCCCGCGGCCGCGATATCGGCTCCGGCCCCTATGACGACTACCTGCAGATCGACGCCGCCGTGAACCGTGGTAACTCGGGCGGTCCCGCCTTCAACCTCAACGGCGAAGTCGTCGGCATCAACACCGCCATCTTCTCGCCCTCCGGCGGCAATGTCGGCATCGCCTTCGCCATTCCGGCATCGGTCGCCAAGGACGTGATCGCCGACCTGCAGAAGGACGGCAAGGTTGAACGCGGCTGGCTCGGCGTGCAGATTCAGCCCGTCAGCAAGGATATCGCCGAATCGCTCGGCCTTTCCGAAGCCAGCGGCGCGCTCGTCGTTTCGCCGCAGGCCGGCTCGCCGGGCGACAAGGCCGGTATCAAGCAGGGCGACATCATCACCGCCGTCAATGGCGAGCCCGTCAAGGATGCGCGCGACCTGTCGCGCCGCATCGGCGGCATGGCTCCCAACACCAAGGTTGAAATCTCGCTGTGGCGCGGCGGCAAGTCGCAGCCTGTCACGGTAACGCTCGGCGATCTCGCCAGCGACGATGCTTCCAAGGCGACACCGAGCCAGAACGACGACAAGGGCGGCCAGTCCTCCAGCGAGAAGGTGCTCTCCAGCCTCGGCCTGACGGTTTCGCCCGCCGATGACGGCAACGGCCTTGCCATCACCGATGTCGATCCCGACAGCGATGCTGCCGCCCGTGGCCTGAAGACGGGTGAGAAGATCACCTCGGTCAACAACCAGCAGGTCGCTTCCGCCGCCGATATCGAGAAGATCCTCGAACAGGCCAAGAAAGACGGACGCTCCAAGGCGCTGTTCCAGATCCAGACGGACGATGGCAGCCGCTTCATCGCTCTGGATATCGACCAGGGTTGATAGGCTGAAAGGCGATGCCGGTTCTTTCGGGAGCCGGCATCGTATCCCGCTCTTGAGATGGGGCGGTTGAGTATGGCAGGGCGTTGCGGCCCGTTTCTTCTCCCCGCCGGGGAGAAGGTGGCCCGAAGGGTCGGATGAGGGGGGAACCTCTCGGTAAATCTCTGGCCTTGCCCCCTCATCCCGCTGCCGCGACCTTCTCCCCGGCGGGGAGAAGAAACAAGCGGTAACCACTCGCTCCATAGGCGGTCGCCCCGTCTAGAAGCCAGATAACGCCAGAGACCGGGTCTTCGGAGGAAACCTCATGGAAAACAAGGTTCAGGAAATGTCTGTCGCATCTGTTTCCGGTTGTGCGGAAAAGGGCGAGGGCGCTATTGTCCCGCACATGAAGATTCTTGTCATTGAAGACGACCTCGAGGCTGCGGCCTATATGACCAAGGCGTTCCGCGAAGCCGGGATCGTCGCCGACCATGCGAGCGACGGTGAGAGCGGCCTGTTCATGGGCTGCGAGAACGCTTACGACGTGATGGTGATCGACCGCATGTTGCCGCGCCGCGACGGACTTTCCGTCATCAGCGAGCTGCGCCGCCGCGGCATCGAGACGCCGGTTCTGATCCTTTCCGCGCTGGGGCAGGTGGATGACCGCGTCACCGGCCTGCGCGCCGGGGGTGACGATTATCTGCCGAAACCCTATGCCTTTTCCGAATTGCTCGCCCGCATCGAGGTGCTGGGCCGCCGCAAGGGCAAGCCCGAGCAGGACATGATCTACCGGGTCGGCGATCTCGAACTCGACCGGCTCTCCCACGATGTCCGCCGCAACGGCAAGGAAATCCTGCTGCAGCCGCGCGAATTCCGCCTGCTCGAATATCTGATGAAGAATGCCGGTCAGGTCGTGACCCGCACCATGCTTCTCGAAAACGTCTGGGACTATCATTTCGACCCGCAGACCAATGTCATCGACGTGCATGTGTCCCGCCTGCGCTCGAAGATCGAGAAGGACTTCGAGAAGCCGCTGCTGAAGACCATTCGCGGCGCCGGTTACATGATGAAGGACGAGGGCTGATTGGCGAAAATGGCCCGCCTCAGAATAGTGTTCCGGTCGACAGCGGTGCGCCTTTCGGCGCTCTATATTTTGCTGTTTGCGCTCTGCGCCGCCTTCCTGGTCTTTTATGTCACCGCCCTTTCCGAACGGCTGCTGAACCAGCAGACGCGTGACGCCGTGCTTCAGGAAGTTTCGGATGTGCAGCGCATCTATAATCGCGGCGGCATCAACCCGCTGTTGCGGATGATGGAGCGCCGCGCCCGCCAGCCGGGGGCGAGCCTTTACGTCATCGCCGGGCCGAATGGCGAAATCCTTGCCGGCAACGTCGCTTCGGTGCAGCCGGGCGTTTTCGACAAGGAAGGCTGGACCGGTTTTCCTTTCCGTTACGAGCGTTACTCCGAAAGCGGCGACAGCGTGCAGCATCTGGCCACAGCCAATGTCTTCATGCTGGACAATGGCCTGCGCATCCTGATCGGGCGCGACCTCGGCGAACCCACCAAGTTCCGGGCGCTGGTGCGCAACGCGCTGATGGTGGCGCTCGCCATCATGGGCGGCGGCGCGCTGCTCATCTGGTTCGGCATCGGCCGCAACGCGCTGAAACGCATCGACCGCATGTCAGCCGCGACCAAAAAGATCATGGCGGGCGACCTTTCGCAGCGCCTGCCGCAGGGCCGCTCCGGCGATGAATTCGACCGCCTGTCCGGCTCGCTCAACGCCATGCTCGGCCGCATCGAAAAGCTGAATGAAGGCCTGCGGCAGGTCTCCGACAATATCGCCCATGATCTGAAGACGCCGCTGACGCGACTGCGCAACAAGGCGGCCGCAGCGCTTGACGACAATGACGAGACGAAACGGCGCGCAGCGCTTGAAGGCATCATCGCCGAATCCGACCAGCTTATCCGCACCTTTAACGCACTCCTGATGATTTCCCGCGTCGAGGCCGGCTCAATTGCAGCAGAAATGACCGATGTGGACGTCTCGGCGATTGCCGCCGACAGCGCCGAACTCTACGAGCCGGTGGCCGAGGATGCCGGGCTTGTGCTGGAGGCCGAAATAGAGGCTGACCTTTCGGTAAAGGGCAACCGCGAGCTGATCGGCCAGGCACTCTCCAACCTCATCGACAACGCCATGAAATATGCCTGCGAGGGCGAAGGCGATAAAAAACTCGTTGTGCGTCTGGCAAGGGAACCGGAGGCCATCGTGCTCTCCGTCGCTGATAACGGCCCCGGCATTCCCGCCGACAAACGCGGCGAGGTGCTGAAACGCTTCGTCAGGCTGGATGAAAGCCGCTCGAAACCCGGAACCGGGCTCGGCCTGTCGCTGGTGGAAGCCGTGATGGAGCTGCATGGCGGATCGCTGATGCTATCGGACACGGATGCCACGAATGCCGCCCGCCCGGGGCTGACCGTTTCGATGGTGTTTCCCGTCTCGAAGGCTTAGGCATCTTGGCTGGTGATGCCGTTCACCGGGATTTGTGCGCAAAGTCTTCGCCATCCGGAAAATGACTGTTCTTCAAGATTGTATTGCAAGATGATTTGAAGAATAGTCCGATTGATTGACTGCAATGGCTCTGTTCGGAAATCGCGTGCGATGGACGAGAGGATGTGTGACGGGTGGCAGCTACGGTTCTCTTGACCGACGATGGGCACGGCCCGATCATTCTGTTCGATGCCGAATGTGTGCTGTGCTCCGTGAATGCGCAATTCGTGCTGCGGCATGACAGGGCCGGACATTTCCGTCTGGCATCCATGCAGGGCGATATCGGCGCGGAAATCTACCGACGATGCGGCATGGACCCTAAAGATCCGGTCAGCATGCTGGTCGTGGAGGGCGGCAGGGTGCGGCAGGACAGCGATGCCGTGTTGAGCATATATGAAGCATTGGGCATGCCCTGGCGGCTGGTCACCGTACTACGCATCGTTCCCGCATTCCTGCGCGATCCCGTTTATCGCTTTGTCGCCCGCAATCGCTACCGCTGGTTCGGAAAACGCGAAGAATGCTGGGTAGCGCCGCCGGAGTACCGGGACAGGATACTCTAAGCATGGCGGCCCCGGTGAAACGCCTTGCGGCGCTTCACCGGGTGAGGAGGCGTGAGGGCAGGGACGCCTTTCCTCATTGGGGACGTGGCGGAGTTCGCATCCGTGGCCGCGCGGTTCTCCTGCTCGCGGTTCAGAACGTGTAAGCCACGCCCACCATCGCAAACGGCTGAATATCTTTCTTCGACAGGGGGCTGTCCTTGGCATCGCCCAGCAGGAAGCCGACGCCGCCTGTGCCGGTGATAGACCAGTTCTCGGTCATAAGGTAAGTGACGGAGGCGCTGGCGTCGACGCGCTTGAAGCCTGATTTCGCGTCGAAGCGGCGCAGGCCCGAGCGGGCGGACTGGGCCGAGGTGACGCCGAAATAGGATTTCATGTGCTTGTCGTCGGCCCAGGTGGCGGAGAGGTCGGCGCCCAGGATGAACTGGTCCACCTTGTGCGAGACGCTGGCGCCGATGGTCGCGGTCAGGCCTTCGCTGCCGTCGATGGTCTTGTCCACCTTGGCGTAGATTTCGAAGGGATCCGCGCCATAGGCGATGACGCCGCCGACCACGCCGGCCGCCTTGATATCGCCCATTCCGCGCAGGTTTTTCCTGTCGTCCTTTTCCTTGCGCCCGGCTTCCCAGCCGCCCTTCACACCCAGCCTGAAGCCGTTGTGGTTCAAAAGGTTCACGGTGACGCCGCTGAAATCGATGCTCAGCGTATCTCCATATTCGATGGAAACCAGCGGCACGGCGCCTGCTTCCAGCTTGTCCGAACCCTCATATTTCGGGGCGTAGGCAGCACCGACACCGAGCGTGATCTTCCAGTCGCTGGAGCTGCTGTAGCGGGCATTGTCGAAATTGCCCTGCGGATCGGCCACCCGGTCCGATTTGCCGATGTCGGCGGCAAAAACGGGCGTGCAGACGGCCTGCGCCATGGGCAGCGCCGTCAGGCAAAGGGCCATCGCGCGCAGGTTCTTTTGCAATTTCACCGTAAAAATCTGTTTCATGATCATATCCGTTGCAACACCGAGCGTTGGAAAACCGGGGAGTCGGGTTTCGTTGAGGCTGACGCTACGCGGGCACAATTGCGGAGACATTACGGGGAACGGCGCTTTGGAAAACATCGCCATCGACGGTTTTATGATCGCAAAGCGGCCTGCATTTGTTACAACGCCAGATGCATGCGCCGGGAGGATTCCAAGAGGTGCGGCGGCAGGGACGTTTCGGGTGCGGCGCATCCGGTCCTGAAAGTCGCATGTCAGGGAGCGGCGAGAGGATAGTCGTAAGAGGGAGAGACACAGTGACGAAACGGGAAACCGCTGAAAGGCGGCTGAGCGAGGTTCTGCCGGGCGTAATCCGCCCCTACACGCAGACGGAACTGAAATCCGTTCTTTCGACGCTGAAGGATATCGGCAAAAGCGAGCCGGCGGTGGCCGCGCTGCTTGCCGGGGAAAGTCCGCTGAAGGATTTTATCGCCGCGGCTTTCACGCTGTCCCCCTATCTGCGTGACATGGCGTCGGCGGATGAGGGGCTTTTGTCGCTGGCGATGTCGAAACCGCTCGAGCCGCTGCTGGCGGGTCTTGTCCATGAGGCGCGCGATTGCTGGAAGCCGGGCGAAGAAGGCGGGGTGCCGAGCGAAAACGAGGTGATGTCGCGGCTGAGGGTGGCCAAGCGGCGGCTCTCTTTCATCGCAGCACTTGCCGATCTGGCGCGCATCTTCACCGCGCGCGATACGACACGCTGGCTGAGCGACATGGCGGATGCATCGCTTTCCGCCGCCATCGATCACCTGCTGCTCGCCGCCCATGAGAGCGGCAAGCTGAAACTGAAAAATGTCGCAGCCCCCAGCGACGGGTCGGGCCTCATCGTGCTCGGCATGGGCAAGCTCGGCGCGCGCGAACTGAACTATTCTTCCGATATCGACGCCGTGGTGTTCTTCGAACCCTCAGCCGGCATCATGGACGATCCCTATGATGCGACGGAGAATTTCGGCCGGATGATGCGCCGTCTCGTCCGCATCATGCAGGAGCGCACGGCCGATGGCTACGTTTTCCGCACCGATCTGCGGCTCCGGCCCGACCCCGGCTCGACGCCGCTCGCCATCCCCGTGGAGGCAGCGCTGCTTTATTATGAGGGCAGGGGCCAGAACTGGGAACGCGCCGCCTATATCAAGGCACGGCCGGTAGCCGGCGATATCAAGGCGGGTGAGAATTTCCTGCGCGAGTTGACGCCCTTCATCTTCCGCAAATATCTCGATTATGCGGCGATTGCCGATATTCATTCCATCAAGCGGCAGATCCATGCCCATAAGGGCCACGGCGCGATTGCGGTGAAGGGCCACAATGTCAAGCTCGGGCGCGGCGGCATCCGCGAGATCGAGTTCTTCGCGCAGACACAGCAGCTTATTGCCGGCGGCCGCATGCCGGCGCTTCGGGTGCGCGCAACGCAGGAGGCGCTTGCGGCGCTAACCGAGGCGAAATGGATCGACGCCGAAACGCGTGACAGCCTGACGGAGGCCTATTGGTTCCTGCGCGAGGTGGAGCACCGCATCCAGATGGTGCGCGACGAGCAGACCCATGTGCTACCCGACACCGAAGCCGAACTGAAGCGCATCGCCTTCATGTTCGGTTTCGAGGACACCAAGGCCTTTTCGGAAAAGCTGGAACAGGTGCTGCGGCTGGTGGAGCGGCGTTATTCGGCGTTGTTCGAGCAGGAGGTGAAGCTGTCAGGCGAGGCCGGCAATCTGGTCTTCACCGGCCAGAAGGACGATCCCGATACGCTGAAAACGCTCTCGACGCTCGGCTTTCAACGGCCGGAGGATATTTCGCGCGTCATCCGCACCTGGCACAATGGTCGTTACCGGGCAACGCAATCGGTGGAGGCGCGCGAACGGCTGACGGAGCTGACGCCGGACCTGCTCAGGGCCTTCGGTGAAAGCAAGCGGGCCGATGAGGCACTGCTGCGCTTTGATAATTTCCTCTCTGGGCTGCCGGCGGGCATCCAGCTTTTCTCGCTGCTCGGCAACAACCCGGCGCTGCTTGACCTGCTGGTGACGATCATGTCCTCCGCGCCGCGCCTTGCCGAAATCATCGCCGCTCGGCCGCATGTCTTCGACGGCATGCTGGACCCGGCGCTAATGAGCGACGTGCCGACACGGGATTATCTCGCCCACCGCATGGGTAATTTCCTCTCCAACGCACGCCACTACGAGGATATTCTCGACCGGCTGCGCATATTTGCCGCCGAACAGCGGTTCCTCATCGGTGTCAGGCTGCTGACTGGCGCAATCCGTGGCGAGGTCGCCGCCCGCGCCTTCACCCACCTTGCCGATCTGGTCATCGAGGCGGCGCTGAATGCCGTTCTCTCAGAGATGGAAAATGCCCACGGGCCTTATCCCGGCGGCCGTGTCGCCGTCATGGGCATGGGCAAGCTCGGCTCCTTCGAGCTGACAGCCGGTTCGGATGTCGATCTCATCCTGCTCTATGATTATGACGACACCGCCCATGAATCGACCGGCGCAAAGCCGCTCGATGTGGTGCGTTATTTCACCCGCGTCACCCAGCGGCTGATCGCTGCCCTGTCAGCCCCGACGGCGGAAGGCGTGCTCTACGAGGTGGACATGCGGCTGCGCCCCTCCGGTAACAAGGGGCCGGTGGCGACGCGGATTTCCGCTTTCGAGAAATACCAGCGCGAGGAGGCCTGGACCTGGGAGCACATGGCGCTCTCCCGCGCCCGCCTGATCTGCGGCGATGCCTCGCTGATGGAGGATGCGCGCCGCATCATCGCCTCCATCCTGTCGCAAAAGCGTGATGTGGCCAAGGTCTCGGCCGATGTGCTGGAGATGCGAAACCTCATCGAGCAGGAAAAGCCGCCGGAAAACAACTGGGATTTCAAGCTCATCAATGGCGGGCTGATCGACCTCGAATTCATCGCCCAATATCTGGCGCTGGTGGGGCCGGTGAAGGGGCTTGTCGCGCACGAACCGGGGCGCAACACGGCCGAGGCGCTGCAGGCGCTCGCCGCCCCTGTCATGGAGCCGCAGGCTTTCGATGACTGCATGGCGGCGATGGCGCTCTACACCGAAATCTCACAGATCGTGCGGCTGTGCATCGATGGCGCCTTCAACCCGAAGGAGGCGCCGGCGGGCCTCACCGATCTCGTTTGCCGGGCGGGGGACTGCCCTGACATTCCCACACTGGAGGGAGAGGTGAAGCGGCTGGCGAAGGCGGTGCGGAAGGCGTTTGTGGGGACGGTGAAGAATGGTGGGTGATGTGGGTGGGTGAGGCTTCACCCCCCTCTGCCCTGCCGGGCATCTCCCCCTCAAGGGGGAGATCGATATGCGGCACTCTTCAGCCCATCTCTAACGTTGCGAATGAGCGAGCGTTAGCTCCCAGCTGATCTCCCCCCTTGAGGGGGAGATGCCCGGCAGGGCAGAGGGGGGTAATCGCGCACTCGACCTGTACATATTGCAGGAAACTCAGCGCGTCCGACGCCACCTCAATGCACCGTCCCGCAGCACCCCGCCGCATGCGGAATGATGATCGTCACCACCGTGCCACGGCCCTCACAGGAGCGGATTTTCATCGTGCCGCCATGCAGCTTGACGAGCGAGCGGGAAATCGCAAGCCCGAGGCCGGAGCCGCCCTGGCTCTTGGCATATTGGCTCTGCACCTGTTCGAAGGGCTGGCCGATCTTGTTGAGCGCCTGGGCGGGAATGCCGATGCCGGTGTCTGCGATGGTGAGGATCATCGCGGCCTGATGCACATGGGTGCGCAGCGCGATGCGGCCGCCGTCGCCGGTGAATTTCACGGCGTTGGAGAGCAGGTTGAGCATGATCTGCTTCATGGCGCGACGGTCGCCCTGCATGGTCAGCCCAGCGCAGACCTTCTGCTGCACGGTGATGTTCTTCTGCTCGGCCTGAATGGCGGTCAGCCGCAGGGTTTCCTCGATCAGCGGCGCGAGATCGATTGTCTCGCGGTTGATGCGCATATGGCCCGCCTCGATCTTCGACATGTCGAGAATATCGTTGATGACGTTGAGCAGGTGTTTGCCGCTATCGTGAATATCGCGGGCATATTCGGAATATTTCGGCGAACCGACCGGTCCGAACATTTCGTTTTGCAGGATGTCGGAAAAGCCGAGAATGGCGTTGAGCGGCGTGCGCAGCTCATGGCTCATATTGGCGAGGAATTCGGATTTCGCCCGGTTGGCGGCCTGGGCGCGCTCTTTTTCGGCGAGGTAATTGGCGTTGGCGTCGGAAAGCTCGGTCTTCTGCCGCTCCAGCTTGTGCTGCGAGGCGGAAAGATCGCCGATGGTGGCCATCAGCCGGCGCTCGGAATCGCGCAGGCGTTCCTGATGGCGCTTCAGAAGGGTGATATCGGTGCCGACCGAGACGAGACCGCCATCGCGGGTGCGGCGTTCGTTAATTTGCAGCCAGCGGTCATCGGCAAGCTGCACTTCGGTGGTGCGCGACAGGCCGGACTGGTCCGGATCGGCAACGCGACGTTCAACGACGGGGCGGGCGGCTGCGGCATAGACGGTGCTTTTTTCCGTGCCGGCCACCAGCACGCTGTCCGGCAGGCCATAGGCCTTCTGGTAATGGGTGTTGCACATCACCAGACGGTCGTTCTTGTCCCATAGCACGAAGGCTTCCGAGGTGGACTCGATGGCGTCGGCAAGGCGCTGGTCGGCCTCGGCGTAGCGTTGCGCAAGGCGGTGTTGTTCGGTCACATCCATGGCGATGCCGATGACGCGCGGGCCGTTATTGGTGCGGATGACCTGGGCGCGGGCGCGCAGCCAGACATAATGGCCCTTGGCATGGCGCATGCGGAAGATCTGGTCGATCTGGCGCAGATTGCCGCAGCCGACGGCGCGGGCAAGCTCATAGAGATTGCCGTCTTCGGAATGCATCATGCGGGCGGCGTCGGAGAAGGAAAGCGGCGCTGCTTTGGGCGGCAGCCCGAGAATTTCGTAGAGCGAACCCGACCAGAACATGCGTCGGGTGGAAAGATCGAAATCCCACAAGCCGCAGCGGCCGCGAGACAGCGCGGTTTCGACCCGCAGGTTGGATTCGGCGAAGATGTCGTCGGCGTCGCGGGCGCGCTTCACCTGCATGTAATAGGCATAGAGCACGACCAGCAGGATCGAGGAGATGCCGGCAAACAGCGTCACGTTCATGGCGATTTCGCTGCGCCAGAAGGAACGGATCGGCTGTAGCGAGCGGGCCGCGATCACCATCGCGCCGTCGTCGCCGAAGGGGATCATCGTCGCATAGTGCTGCTGGCCGTCAATATTGGTCTCGATGGTGCCGGGCGCACCGGGGAAACGCTGCACGATGGCTATTTCAGGAAGCAAAGCCGGCAGCGACGTGCCGATATAAAGCATCGCTTCCTTGCCGGCGCCGGCGAAAATGCGGCCATTGCTGCCCGAAAGAAGCACCATGGTGCCGTCGGCAAGGCTGCCGGATGGCAGCGCCGCGACCAGATTGGCTTCGGCGCGGGCACGGTCCTGCGCGGTGAAAACGGTATCGTTGTTGAGAAGGGCCGCCTTGGCCGTAAGCGCCGTCAGCGCCGTGGAATGGCGGGCGGCCTCTTCCATGCGGCTATATTCGGCAACGATGCCCAACATTCGTGAGGCCGCGACGACGACGAGAAAGGCGAGGATGAGAATGGGAATGAGACGTTTCAGCAGGGTCTCGACCTGCGGCATCGGGCGGTCGGAGCCATTCATCAAACCCATCAGGTCGCTGGAAAGCCTTTCGCCCCAGGCCGCAAAATCAGAAAATTTGGCATACGGCCGCTCATCGCCCGCAGTCGCCCGCCGCACGTTCGTCATTGTCCCGCCTTCAAGATGTCCCCAGTGATTCGAAGCGCCGCCGCTCGAATATGACTAGTGAATCAAATGCGATTCGCCGTGTCCAGAGGCAAAAGTTAAAAGAATTTTAACCCCTTGAACCGACTCCGTATTTTTTCGGGACGGTCTGTTTCCGTTTTGGTGAAGGCGGGAATTATGAACGAAATCAGTGAGCCGGCAATCTGATCCGGTCTTTGCGGAGCGCCGCTGGAACAGGCGTCAGGTTCCGTCGAAGGCGTCGAGAGCCGGGCCAAGCGCGCTGATCACGCCATTGCCGGCCGCCGGAAGACCGGTCAGCACCGCACTGATGATATCGTCGCGGCTTGCGCCCCGCACCTTGGCTTCCATCACGTGAAAGGCGAGACCGCTTTCCAGACGCAGGGCGGCAAGAATGCCGATATAGATCAGGCTCTGTGTTTTCGCATCGAGCGTGGACGCCGCCCCGAGACCCTGCACGGCCTGAAACCATGCCGCCTTGTGGGCCGGAGCATCGGTCATGAAGCGCTGAAACGAAGCGCTGGTCCTGGACATATCCGTCATCTGAAATTCCTTTCCGGTCTTCAGCCGTTCCCGGCCTCTCGCGCACCATCATATCGCGCAACGCAATACGCCGCCTTGATGGCGATCAAGACGGCGTATCGGCATTGTCCGGAGTTTTGGCGGGGCGGTCAGCCCTTCAGGATGCGCCCGACGATGTCGCTTACATCCGTCGACAGGCCCTTGGCGTCGGCGATCGTCGAAAGCGCCGCCTTGGCGTGCTCGGCACGGCTTGCCTCCAGCGACCGCCAGGAGCGCATGGAAGTGAGAATGCGGGCGGCAAGCTGCGGATTGCGCTTGTCGATGGCGATGATCTGCTCCGCCAGGAACCGGTAAGCGGCGCCATCGGCGCGGTGGAAGCCGGTAGGGTTGGCGAAGGCAAGCGTGCCGACGAGCGAGCGGACCCGGTTCGGATTGGTGGCGATGAAATGTTTCGATTTCATCAGTTCCTTGATCCGGTCGAGTGCGCCGTCGCCCGGAATGGCTGCCTGCAGCGAGAACCACTTGTCGAGCACGAGCGCATTGTCGGCAAAGCGCTTTTCGAAGGCGGCAAGCGCTTCCTTTGTCTCCGTACTTTCCGGGAAACGCTGGGTCAGCACGCTGAGCGCATGGGCGAGATCGGTCATGTTGGTGGCCTCAGTAAAGGCCTTTGCCGCGCGGGCCGGCGTTTCCTCGGCAAAGGCGAGGAAGGTCAGCGCGCCGTTGCGCAGCGAACGGCGTCCCGCACTTACCGCATCCGGGCTGTAGGCCTCGCCATCAGCCGTGCTTTCGGCAAGCCGCCGCAGCGTTTCGAGCCCGGCTGTCGCAATGGCCTTGATGGTGGCGTTGCGCGCCTTGTGGATGGCGTCCGGGTCATTGTCGCCGCCCATTTCGCGGGCGATATCCGTTTCGCTCGGCAAGGCCAGCGCCTGCGCCCGGAAGGCGGGCTCAAGAGCGTCGTTACCGATGATTTCGATAAGCGTTGCGGTCAGCTCCGCATCCGTTTGAACGTCCTTGCCACCCTGAACGGCCCTGGTGGCGGCAATCAGCGCCGGCAGGGCAAGATCGGTCAGCGCCTGAAAGCGCGCGAACATATCCGTCTCATGCCGGGCGATCTGTACCAGATCGGCCGCATTCTGCTCGAAATCCAGATTGATCGGCGCCGAGAAGCTGCGGTTGATCGACAGCACCGGCCGCGAGGAAATGCCGGAGAAGGAGAAGGTCTGGTTGCGTTCGGTCAGATGCAGCACGCCGTCGCGATATTCGCCGCCTTCGACGG
Organism: Agrobacterium sp. ST15.13.015; assembly: GCF_027871645.1. Classification (NCBI taxonomy): domain Bacteria; kingdom Pseudomonadati; phylum Pseudomonadota; class Alphaproteobacteria; order Hyphomicrobiales; family Rhizobiaceae; genus Agrobacterium; species Agrobacterium sp. ST15.13.015. The sequence goes on along the minus strand of NZ_JAQAHF010000023.1, from coordinate 9,696 downwards.
CCTGCGGTTCGGCGATCTGGCCATTGTCGAGGATCAGCGCCAGCGACAGCGGAATGTGACGCGGCTGTTTTACCGGCTGGCCGGGCGTCGGCGCGGTCGTCTGTTCTAGAGTGAGCTTGAATGTGGACTTGCCCGCATCATAAGCCGATGAGACGGAGACGAGCGGCGTGCCCGCTTCGGTGTACCACAGCGAAAACTGCGAAAGGTCACGGCCGCTGGCATCCGCGAAGCTCCTGACGAAATCCTCGACGGTTGCGGCTTCGCCGTCATGGCGCTCGAAATAGAGGTCCATGCCCTTCTTGAAGTCGTCCGCGCCGAGGATCGTGGCGATCATGCGGGTGACTTCGGCGCCCTTTTCATAAACGGTCGTCGTGTAGAAATTGTTGATTTCGCGATAGGTATCGGGGCGCGGCGGATGCGCCAGCGGGCCGGAATCCTCGGGAAACTGCTCCGATTTCAAGTGGCGCACATCGGCGATGCGCTTGACCGGCCGAGAGCGCATGTCGGCGGAAAATTCCTGATCGCGATAGACCGTCAGGCCTTCCTTCAGGCAGAGCTGGAACCAGTCGCGGCAGGTGATGCGGTTGCCGGTCCAATTGTGGAAATATTCATGCGCAATGATGCGCTCGATATTGGCGTAGTCAGCGTCGGAGGCGGTTTCCGGGTCGGCCAGCACGAATTTGTCGTTGAAGACGTTGAGACCCTTGTTCTCCATCGCGCCCATGTTGAAGTCCGACACGGCGACGATCATGAAAATATCGAGGTCGTATTCGCGGCCGAAGCGCTCTTCGTCCCATTTCATCGAACGCTTCAGCGCGTCCATCGCATAGGCCGCACGCGGCTCCTTGCCATGCTCGACGTAAATCTTCAGCGCCACGTCGCGGCCGGACATGGTGGTGAAGGTATCTTCCACCACGCCGAGATCGCCGGCGACGAGTGCGAAGAGATAGCTGGGCTTCGGATGCGGATCGAACCATGCCGCAAAGTGACGGCCTTCATCGTAATTGCCGCCGCCGAGGAAATTGCCGTTCGAGAGCAGCAGGGGATTGCCGTCCTTTGCCGCGATGATCGTCACCGTATAGGGCGCCAAAACATCCGGGCGGTCGGGGAAATAGGTGATGCGGCGGAAGCCTTCCGCCTCACATTGGGTGCAATAGACGCCATTGGTGCGATAAAGCCCCATGAGCTGCGTATTGACCTGCGGATTGATGTAATTGGTGACGCAGATTTCGAAGGGCGCCTCCGCCGGCAGGTCGCGGATGGTCAGGCTCTCCGGCGTCGCCTCATATTGACCGGCGGGAAGTTCCACCTGGTCGAGCAGCAGGCTGGAAAGCTTCAGCTCGTCGCCATCCAGAACCAGCGGCGCCTGCCGCTCGGCGCCTTCGCGCCGGTGAAAGATCAGACGGGCTTCGACCTTGGTATTCTTGGGGTCGAGTTCGAAGGTGAGATCCACCCGCTCCAGAACGAAATCGGTGGGGCGGTAATCTGCCAGGTGAACGATCTGGCCCGTGTCTGTTCGCATGACTGTCCCTGAATAACTTTGCGTGGTCTTCCCGGCATCATGTCGTCATAAGGCCCGGATGTAAAATGGGTAGAATATTCGTCACGTTCATGTGCGCGTCGGAGGACGTTCTGTCCCGCCATGGAAGGCTTTGCCGGCCATGCAGACAATCCTCCCGCCGCCGGACCTGTGGACCATGGCAGCAAATGTTGAACGATTGCTGAAATTATATTTTATTTTCTTCAAATTTTAGCGCGCGTCGCTTTTGGTTTGCATCATTTCCGCAGCCGCGAAAACAATCCCTCCCCAAATCAGCCGAATTCACGGGTAAATCACATTTTTTGTTGTAAAGCGCCGGGGGAATGCTCTAGCCTTGCGCAATTCCAATTCCCCTGCGTCGTCCTCCCCGCATGAAAAATCCCCCGATGGCGTGTTTGCGCAGCCGATATGAGTAGTTGCCAATGAACGCCGAACCGATGAATCCCTTTCGCGGGATTAGCCTGAAGCTGATTTCGGTCGGCTTTTTTCTTGTCATGCAGACCTGTATCAAGGCCGCAGGCGATGTGCCTGCCGGCCAAATCACCTTCTTCCGCTCCGCTTTCGCCATTCTCCCGATTGTCGTCTATCTTGCGTGGCTGCATGCGCTGACGAGCGCGCTGCACACCAATAATCTTTTCGGCCATTTCAAGCGCGGGTTTCTGGGCATCCTGTCCATGGCCTGCGGCTTTTACGGGCTGACCATGCTGCCGCTGCCGGAATTCATCGCCATCGGTTATGCCTCGCCGCTTCTCGCGGTCGTTTTCGCGGCCGTCATCCTGCATGAAAAGGTGCGCATCTATCGCTGGAGCGCGGTCTTCGTCGGTATGACGGGCGTGCTGGTGATTCTCTGGCCGAAGATGACGCTTCTGAGGGAAGGCGGTTTTGCCGCGGGTGAGGGGCTGGGGGCCATTGCCGTATTGTGCGGTGCGGCGCTCGGCGGTCTGGCGATGATCCAGGTGCGGCAACTGGTGGAGACGGAAAAGACGCCGACCATCGTGCTTTATTTTTCGCTCACCGCCACGCTGCTGTCGCTCGTCAGCGTGCCTTTCGGCTGGAGCGCTCTGAGCATGACGCAGGCCATGCTGCTGATCACCAGCGGCATCTGCGGCGGGGTTGCGCAAATCTTCCTGACGGAGAGTTATCGGCACGCCGAAGTCTCGGTCATCGCGCCCTTCGAATACAGCTCCATCATCTTCGGCATCGCGGTCTCCTACATTCTGTTCGGAGATATTCCCACGGTGACGATGCTGATCGGCACGGCGATCGTTATCCTCGCCGGCATCTTCATCATCTTTCGCGAGCATCAGCTGGGCCTGGCAAGACGGGCGGCCCGCAAGGCCTCGACGCCGCAGGGGTGAGGGATGTTATTGCCGGTGTTTCATGGCAACCGCTTCCGTCATCCCGGCCTTGAGCCGGGATCCAGCCGACGCGCGTCCGCGCGGCGAAAAGAGTTCTTTCAGCCCAAGGACTTGGGCTGGCTGGATGCCGGATCAGGTTCGGCATGACGGAGACTTATGATCGTAAAAACCGCAAAAGCAAAAGGCGCCTTCCCGAAGAAAGACGCCAGCGCGCAATCATATCTGTGGACCAGCGCTAGACTGGCCTGAGTGCTTCTCAGCGCTCGCGGAAATCCGCGAAGACTGCCGAGGGACGCGTCACGCGGACCTGCTGCATGGCAGCGCGTGCGGTCATCTGTTCGTTTGCGGCTGCGCCGAAACGATGGTAGCCCTGACTGGAGCGAGGGCCGAGGCCCGCCAGGCGGAGCGTTTCAAAGCCGGAATGTACCGGACGGAAGCGAGTGGTCATTGCCTTGGTTCCTTAAACCTATTCCTCCCAAGACATGGGGCTATATCGCAGCGCAGCATGGATTCGGCAAGCTGAGCAAATGCGCCGCTGTTATGCGCATTGTGCATGGCTTTTTTCATAATTCATTTACATTGAGCAAGAATAAGGCAGTCAGCCTTCGGCAATCTTTGCCTGAAAAGCCAATAAATCCTGCCATGCCAATGACTTGCTGGCAGGCGCATTCAACAGCTCCTGCGGATGCAGGCTGGCCAAAGCCGGCAAAATCAGGTGTCCGGCTGCGACATCACGCCACTGTCCGCGCAGCGTATGGATCGTGCCGGTGCCGCCAAAGAAGAAACGTGCGGTAAAGTTGCCGAGAAGCAACAGGTGTTTCGGCTCCGCAAGGGCGATCTGACGCTCGATGAAGGGGCGGCAGATATCCATTTCGGCCTGAGTCGGCGGGCGGTTGCCCGGCGGCCGCCAGGGCACGACATTGCCGAGCATGATGGTACTGCGCTCAAGCCCGATGGCTGCCAGCATGCGGTCGAGCAACAGCCCGGTCTTGCCGGCGAAGGGCAGGCCCTCGCGGTCGTCATCGGCATCCGGCATCGGACCGATGACCATGATGGCGGAGGCGGGGTCGCCTTCGGTAAAGATCGTATTGCGCGCGCTGTTCTTGAGGTTGCAGCCGCTGAAACCGTCGAGCGCGGTTTTCAGCTCGGCAAGCGACCGCGCGCTTTCGGCCGCAAAACGCGCCGCCGCCACCGCCTGCTCGTCCGGCATGGCGACATTCTGCTGAATGGCGGGAGCCGCCGGTGCGCCGCGCGCCGGGGCGCTGCGCGTCGCCGCCTGCCGCTGAGGCGCATCGGCACGGCGGTCCGCCGGCCTTTCCATCTGGCGTGAAGCTGCTGCTGCCTCCTGCGCAGGCGCGGATCGGGCCGGGCGGGCGGCGGCAAATTCGGCGAAACGGTCGACCGGGGTCTCCTCCAGCAGCCAGTCGACGCCCGCATCCGCATGGAAATGCAGGAGGGCGGCGAGTTCGGCCGGGGAGAGGTCGTGAGCGGCGATCATGGGCGGAAATTAACCCATGTTCCCCGCCCGGGGAACCCGCAAATCACACTGTCCAGCGCTGAATGTCGCCGCTTTCGCCGATCATGGCCAGACCATGGGCAATCGAGAGCAACTCGCCGCCGCTTTCGATGCGGTCGGCGTCGAAACGGCGGGTGAAAAGCTCCCGAACCGCCGGCACGAAGGAGGTGCCGCCGGTCAGGAACACCTTGTCGATGGCTTCGGGCGCGACTTTCGTTTTTTCCAGAACCTCGTCGAGCGCTTCTTCTATCTTGGCGAGGTCTTCGGCGATCCAGTTGTTGAAATCGCTGCGCTTCACCATCTTGCGGCCGGCCTTGCCCAATGGTGCAAAGTTGAATTCCGCTTCTTCCGCCGAGGAGAGCGCCATCTTGGTGGCGGAAATCGCCTGATAGAGCGGATAACCCTCGTCATGTTCGACCAGATCGATGAAGAGCTCGAGCTTTTCCGGCTCCAGCGCCGAGCGCACCAGCGACTTCAGATCGGTGAACTCCTTCGAGGTCTTGAAGATCGACAGCTGGTTCCAGCGGCCGAAATTCACGTAGTAGCCGGAGGGCACGTCCAGCACCTTGTCGAAGCTCTTGAACTTGCTGCCCTTGCCGATTTCCGGCGAGACCAGATTGTCGATCATGCGGAAGTCGAAATGATCGCCCGCCACGCCGACGCCGGAATGGCCGATGGGGGTGGCGGAAAGCTTGCCGGCATGGGTCTCGAAACGGATCAGCGAATAGTCCGTCGTGCCGCCGCCGAAATCCGCCACCAGCACATTCGCGTCCTTCTTCAGGCTTTGCGCGAAATAATAGGCGGCTGCCACCGGCTCATAGACATAGTGGATTTCCGGGAAACCGGCGCGGGTGAGCGCCTCGTTGTAACGGGCGAGCGCCAGCGTTTCATCCGGATTGCTGCCGGCGAAACGCACCGGCCGGCCGGCGATGACGGTGGAGACATCCCCCGGCCATTCCTCGCCCGCATAGGTCTTCAGCTTGCGCAGGAACACGTCCATCAGATCCTCGAAGCTCTGGCGCTTGGCGAAGATCAGCGTGCCCTGAAACAGCGGAGAGGCGGCGAATGTCTTGATCGACTGCAGGAAACGGCAGTCGCCGGCATTGTCGATGAATTGCCGGATGGCGGCATGGCCGGCTTCCACATGCAGGGCGGCCGCACCAAGGCCGGCATCCTTCATGAAGGAGAGCGCCGTGCGCATGCTGTCATCCGTGCCCGCGCTGCTGGTGAAGCGCATGGAACGGCTGGCACCGCCCGCGTCGGAAAGAGCCATGACCGTGTTGGTCGTGCCGAAATCGAGGCCGAGAGCCCGCTTTTGCGTCATCGCCATATCCTTGTTGCCGATAGAAACACCCGCCCGGCCTGAAAGGCGGCCCGGCGTGAAAATAAGGGATGCCTTTGGCACCCCGATGTCAGAGGAGGGCGGTTGATTGCACAGGGCTGACGGAATGGCAAGCGCCTGCACCCGGGTTTATTGTGAAAATTGCATGAAGTAATCGCCATGGCTGGAAGGCCGTCCTGCCGCAAGCATTAAATATTTTTTCGCATAAAGCGAGTATAAGGCTGAACTATAGCGTTAAAGAGCAGATTTATTTTTGTATTTGTTGTGTTTGCAGACGCGGAGCCCCGATGTCCCGAAAGCCGGCCCGTTCCTCCCTCGAAGACGTGTTGCCGGCGCAAAACGCCCGCGGCGATGCGGAGAGCTTCAACCGCCATCTCATGGACCTGATGGCGGCGTCCCAGCAGGGTTATGCCCTTTTCGACGGCGAAGATGAACTGCGTTTCGCCAACACGGCGTTCCGCATGGCGCTCGGCATCGGGCCGGACGAATTTCCGACATGGGCCGATCTGATGCGCATCGGTTACCGCAACTCCACCGGCACGGCCGTCGAGACCGCCGATTTCGAATTATGGCTGCGCTCGGCGGGAACGAGGCGCGGCAAGCTGCCGTATCGCACCATTGAAACCAGCCTCAATGACGGGCGCTGGATGCTGACGACCGAGACGACGCTGCCGGGCGGCTGGATGCTTTGCGTCGTCACCGATATTTCCGAACTCGGTGTTGAGCTGCGCGATCTTCGCCAGGAGCGGGACAGGGCGCTGAAATTCGCCCTGAGCGACGAGTTGACCGGCCTCGGCAACCGCCGCTACGTCATGGATATTCTTAATCACAGGCTTGGCCCCAACAAGGCCGAGGCCCTTGCCGTCATCATCATGGACATAGACCACTTCAAGTCCGTGAACGACCGTTTTGGCCATGCCTGCGGCGATCTGGTTCTCAGGGACTTCGCCGCCCGACTTTCCGCTGCGGTCGCCCGCGACGATCTCGTGGGGCGGATCGGCGGTGAGGAGTTCCTGCTGATGGTCGCCGGTTCGCGCGTTTTGGGGGTTGAGGCGGTCATGCAGGGGGTGCTGTCATCACTGGCGCAGGCCTCACCGCTCGCAGACATGCCCGGTTTCCGATACAGCTGCTCGGCGGGCATTGCCTTTGCAAATCCGGGTGAGAGCGCAAGCGATGTCCTGCGCCGGGCCGATACCGCCCTCTACGAGGCCAAGAATACTGGCCGGAACCGCTACGTGATCTACGGAGCGGCTTCCTGACTGGATTCGTAGCTCTGTGGCCTTAATTCGACTTCGCCGCGCCGCCATCTACCCTGAGCATCGTGCCGGTGATGTAGCTTGCCGGCACCGAGCAGAGGAAAGCGCCGGCGGCTGCGAATTCCTCGACCGTGCCGAGACGGCCGGCCGGAATGCTCTTCACGGAAGCCTCGCGAATTTCCTCGACGCTTTTGCCCAGACGCTTGGCGTTGGCGCCATCGAGTTCATCGATGCGGTCGGTGTGGATACGGCCGGGCAGCAGCAGGTTGGATGTGATGCCGAAACCGGCCACTTCGGAGGACAGCGTCTTGCTCCAGCCGACCAGTGCGCCGCGCAGCGTATTGGACAGCGCCAGATTGGCGATCGGCTCGAACACGCCGGAGGAAGCGACTGTCAGGATGCGGCCGAACCCCTGTTCCTTCATCTGCGGCAAAAGCGCATTGGTAAGCGTGATGACGCGCAGCACCATCGACTGGAAGAAGGTATCCAGCTTGTCGGCCGTCATCTCCTGCGCAAGGCCCGGCGTCGGGCCGCCGGTATTGTTGACGAGAATATCGATGCCGCCGAGCTTTTCCCTGACGGCCTGAACCATGGCCTCGACGAAATTGTCCTCGGCCAGATCGCCCCAGACCCAGTCGGCCTTGCCCTTGCCGAGCGCATTGATCGCCTTGCAATTCGCCTCCAGCTTCTCACCGCTTCTGCCGACGAGAAGGACATGTGCGCCTTCCTTCGCCAGCGCGGTGGCAATGCCCAGCCCAAGGCCGCGAGAGGAGGCGAGAACGAGGGCGCGTTTGCCGGAAATGCCGAGATCCATGGGTTTTGTCCTGTCTTGTGAGTGCTCAATGTGCTGTTTATAGAGCATTTCCAGGAAAAGTGGACCCCGGTTTTCCGCCTGGAAATGCTACAAAACAAAGAGTTAGAGGATTTTCTCGATTCAAGGAAAAGAGAAAGCGCTCCGCCAAGGCGGCATCCGGTTTGAAGGTAAAATACACGTCATGACAGAACAATCCCTGCTCAAATTCTCCATTGCCGTCACGGTTCTCCTGGCGCTCTTCGGCATCGGCGCAGGCCTGTTCTCCGGCTCCTTCGCCGTGGTTTTCGATGGTGTCTATGCGCTGACGGATGCTTTCATGACGGTGCTGGCGTTGCTTGTCGCGCGGCTGATCGCCGCTTCCGCCGCGCCCAAACCCGGCGGCCGGCTGGTGGAGCGTTTCACCATGGGCTTCTGGCATCTGGAGCCGATGGTGCTCGGGCTTAACGGCACGCTCCTGATGGGGGCGGCGATCTACGCCCTCATCAATGCCATCGACAGCCTGATGGATGGCGGCAGATTGATCGAGTTCGATTACGCCATTGTCGTCACCTTCGTCAGCTTCGCCGTCTCGCTCGCCATGGCATGGTTCGTCAAACGGCAGAACCGCCGGCTGAAATCCGCCTTCGTGGCGCTGGACGCCAAAAGCTGGCTGATGAGCGCGCTTCTGAGCATGGCGCTCTTCGTCGCCTTCGCCGTGGGTTACGGGCTCACGGGAACGGCGCAGGCATGGCTTGCACCCTATATCGACCCGGCCGTGCTGGCGCTGGTCTGCCTCGTCATCATTCCCATGCCGCTCGGCAATGTGAAACAGGCGCTGGCGGATATTCTTCTGGTGACCCCGCTGGAATTCAAGCAGCATGTGGACCGGGTGGCCGCCGAGACGGTGGAGAAATTCGGTTTCTCCTCGCACTATTCCTATGTCGCCCGCGTCGGCCGCGGCCGTCAGATCGAACTCTTTTTCATCGTCCCGAAAAACTGGCCGCCCCGGCATCTGGAAGAATGGGACGCGATCCGCGACGAGATCGGCGATGCGCTGGGCGGCGAGGGGAGCGACCGCTGGCTGACGATCGTGTTCACGACGGATGAGGAATGGGCGGTTTGATGTTGGAGAGTAATTTTAGCTAATCGGCTGGGGGCGGGCTGGCTGGTTTGAGAGGCGAAACGGCAGATGCAGTCAGCACTCCCGATTTGACTACAATCTGGCGGCCTACAATGTATCATGTTAGAATAGCTTCAGTCCATTTTATGCAACTATATAATCAAAGTGGTGTTAAAATACTCCACGTTAAACCGAGTGGGAACAATTACTTTCGATAATGAAAGACACCAAAAGCCCAAATCCAATCTTCCCGGCTATGTATCAAAAGCCACAGTTTGAGCTTATGCCCACTGACCAATGTGTTGGTGAATTTCCTGATACGCGAATTTTTATAGAAACAATTGAGGCAGCCGACGATAGGCTGAATCAAATTGGCTGGATCGGAGCACATGTGCGCGCTTCGGTACCATGGCCAACAAAGCCACATCTCGTAGAGTTTCGAGGCTTCCAGTTGTTTCTCTTGCCAGCTGAAGGATCATTCCTGCCAGCAATTTTTGTCAGAGATTCAACTGGAGCGGATGGTCTTCCTAGATCCGCGATCCTCAGGTTTTTGAGTATATGGAGTTGGATTGAGGGATATGGAATAAAAGTCGAGACTTGGACGGGCGGTGACCTGCCACTGAGAATTTCCTCCAGATTGGATTAGAGTCCGGCCCATCGTGAACCGCCCCAGGTTTCTGGACCATCTGAGGCTAGAGTTTTCCGGCTTCATTCAGGGAGGCGGGCTGGTTGAGCCTCCTGATTTCATCAGCGAGATCGGTACCTTATTGC
>NZ_JAQAHF010000022.1:0-64378 GCF_027871645.1 Agrobacterium sp. ST15.13.015 | reverse complement strand
CTCATGCACCGGCGACGCACCGATCGGCTTCTCGACCCGCCACCGGACAAACCCAGAAACCAAAACCAGATGGCCTTCCAATGGCCGCAAATTTAAACCGGACAGTAGTGGGACAAGCCCGAGGATGACGAACGCAAGCTTTGCGGACTTCGTTAGCAGCCCTATGGTAAGACAGCTCACCCACTCGTTCTCATATCCGCCGCCCATCCGCCCCGAACAGATGCGTCTTCGAAAGATCGAACGCAAAGGGAATGGTCTCGCCGATGCGGATATGGCGCTGGCCGTCCAGCAGCACGGTGGCGGGCTGGCCGTCGGGGGTCGCGGTGTAGACCACCGTTGAGCCGCCGAGATGTTCGACGAGCTGGATGGAGGCCTCACCCAGCGAGGCCGATTGCGCCTGCGGGTTCACATGTTCCGGGCGCACGCCGAAGGTGAGCGGTTCGTCCTGTTGCGCCGCGACCGGTTTTTCCAGCACGATGCGCTGGCCGGCCACCTCGATGGTGCGGTTGGAACTGTCGCCTGATGCCACTTTCGCGGAGAGGAAATTCATCTTCGGCGAGCCGATGAAACCGGCGACGAACTGGTTGGCCGGGTTGTTGTAGAGATCGAGCGGGCGGCCGACCTGCATGATGCGGCCGTCGCGCAGCACGACGATCTTGTCGGCCATGGTCATGGCTTCCACCTGGTCGTGCGTCACATAGATCATGGTGCTGCCGAGCGTCTGGTGCAGCTTGGCGATTTCGACGCGCATCTGCACGCGCAGTTCCGCATCGAGGTTGGACAAGGGCTCGTCGAACAGGAAGATTTTCGGTTCGCGCACGATGGCGCGGCCGATGGCGACGCGCTGGCGCTGGCCGCCGGAAAGCGCCTTCGGTTTGCGCTGCAAAAGCGGGCCAATCTGCAGGATATCGGCGGCCTTCTGCACCCGCGCCTGGACTTCCGGTTTCTTGTAGCCTGCCGTCTCCAGACCGAAGGCAAGGTTCTTGTAGACGCTCATATGCGGATAAAGCGCATAGGACTGGAAGACCATGGCGATGCCGCGCTTGGAGGCGGCGGTTTCATTGACCCTTTCGCCATCGATACGCAGATCGCCTTCGGAGATTTCCTCAAGCCCCGCGATCATGCGCAGAAGCGTGGATTTTCCGCAGCCCGAGGGGCCGACGAAAACGGTGAACTCGCCCGGCTCGATCTTGAGATCGATGCCGTGAACGACCGGAAAAGCGCCGAACCGCTTGACGATTTTTTCGAGCGTAATGCTGCTTGCCATGCTTTTTCTCCCGACTGTCGCGCCGCATGCAGGGCGGCAGCGACAGTGTTGATTGTCTTAAAATGCGTTCCCGATGCGGGTTCTGTTCAGCGTTTCATTCCGGTAGTGGCGATGCCTTCGATCAGCAGCCGTTGGAAGAACAGGAAGAACAGGAAGACCGGCACCAACGACAGGTTGGACATGGCGAAAAGCGAGGTCCAGTCCGAGCTGCCGGTGGAATCCACGAAGGATCTGAGGCCGAGCTGCACGGTGTAGGTGTTGATGTCGTTCAGATAAATCAGCGGACCGAAGAAGTCGTCCCAGGTCCAGATGAAGGAAAAGATCGCGGCCGTCGCCAGAACCGGCAGCGACAGGGGCAACATGATCTTCCAGTAGATGCGGAAGGGCGAGCAGCCATCCATAACAGCCGCCTCGTCCAGTTCACGCGGGATACCGCGAAAGAACTGCACCATCAGGAAGATGAAGAAGGCGTCCGTCGCCAGATACTTCGGCACGATCAGCGGCAGCGAGGTGTTCACCCAGCCCATTTCCAGAAACAGGATATATTGCGGGATGAGCACGACGTGATAGGGCAGCATGAGCGTGCCGAGCATTAGCGCGAACCAGAAATTGCGCCCTCCGAAGCGAAGCCGGGCAAAAGCGAAGGCGGCGAGCGAGCAGCCGACCACGTTGCCTATGGTGGCGAGCACCGAGATGAAGAAGGAGTTCCAGAAGAACTGCCCGAAGCTCACCTGCAGCCCGGTCCAGCCGCGAATATATCCGCCGACATCCACCGCCGAGGGAATGAGCGAGGAAGAGCCGAACAGCTCGTCCTGCGGCCGGAAGGAACCCGAGATCATCCACAGGATCGGATAGAGCATCGCGAAGGATGCGATGATCAGCGCCGTGTGGAGCATCACCGATTTCAGCGGCGAACGTTGCGGGCCCTGGCCCGGCCGGGGGGCGGTAACAGCATCAGTCATCGTAGTGCACCCAGTATTTCGCGCTGAGGAACGAGAAGGCCGTGAACAGCGAGATGATGATCACCAAAATCCAGGCAAGCGCCGAGGCGTAACCCATGCGGAAGAAACCGAAGGCTTCCTGATAGAGGTAGAGCGTGTAGAACAGCGTCGAGTTGATCGGCCCGCCGGTGCCTTCGGAAATGATGAAGGCGGGGGTGAAGGCCTTGAAGGCGTCGATCGTCTGGATCACCGCGTTGAAGAAGATCACCGGCGTCAACAGCGGCAGGGTAATGCGGAAGAACTGCCGCACCTTGCTTGCACCGTCGATTTCGGCGGCCTCATACATGTCCTGCGGGATTTGTCTCAGACCCGCGAGGAAAATGATCATCGGCGAACCGAACTGCCAGACGGACAGGATGACCAGCGTGTAGATCGAATAATCCGGATTGGAAATCCAGCTCGGCCCTTCGTAACCGAAGGCCTGCCAGAGGACCATATTGACGAGACCGTCAGAGGCGAAAAGCTGGCGCCAGAGCACGGCAATCGCGACGCTCGAACCGAGCAGCGACGGCAGGTAGAAGATCGCACGATAAAGCGTCAGCCCCTTGATGCCGCGGTTGAAGGCGAGCGCAACGAGCAGCGCGAAGATCAGCTTCAGCGGCACCGACAGCAGCACATAGGTGAAGGTGACCTGCATGGCCGCAGCGAATTTCGGGTCAGCCGTGGCGATGCGCACATAGTTTGCCGCCCCCACCCAGTCCGGCGACTGCAACAGGTCGTAATTCGTGAAAGACAGGTAAAGCGACGCAAGCGCGGGACCGAGGGTGAGGCCGAAAAAGCCAATCAGCCAGGGCAGCAGAAACAGGTAGGCGTGAATGTTGCGGTCGAAAATCCGCTTCACGCCGCCCCGCTTCGGGAGAGCCGCGCCACGGCTCTCCCCCACAAGAGTTTCAGATCGAAAGGCCATAAACCATCACTTCCGTTTGACAACGGTTTCGGATTCCTTGACGAGGCGGTCACCGCCCTCTTCCGGCGTGATCTTGCCGAAGCCGATTTCCTCCGCCGTGCGTTTGAGGACGAAGGCGAATTCGCCCGCGCCCGGAGGCGGCGCCGGCGGCAGATCGCCGACGCCGGGGGTAATCTCGGCAATATAGTCCACCATCGTCTTGCTCACCTCGTCGAGCTTGCTGCTCAACTGGCTACGCATGGATTCCGAAGCAGGAACGCCGCGCTCGACGCCGAGAATATCGATGCCCTGCGGTTCAGCCACAAGGAAGTTGATGAAACCGACGGCCTGCTCGATGCCGGCGCTGCCATTGGCGACGCTGATAAGCATGGAGGGTTTCAGATAATGGCCGGAAGGGCCATCCTTGGTGCTCTTCGGATAGGAGCTTATGGCAAGCTTGGACTTGTTGAGCTTCTGATAACCGACGAACTGGTTGGAATGGGCGAATGCGGTTGCCGCCTTGCCCGTCGTCAAAGGGTTCGTTTCGATGTTGAGCTGGTCGAGCGCCTGCACATCGGCCGGCACACAGGCGCCGCTCTTGCGCAGATCCGCCCACAAAGTGAACCACTTGGTCGCATCGGCAGGATCGAAGCCGATGCCGCCATCCTGCGTGTAAAGCGACTTGCCGTTCTGGCGCAGCCAGTTCTCGAAGCTCGGCTCCACGCCGCTGGCATCGGCCGTGGCGTAATAACCGGGCTTCGGCTTGTTCTTGCTGAGCTTGGCGGCGTTTTCGGCAAACTCTTCCCAGGTCTGGCCGATCGCCGGCGGCGTCGCACCGGATTTTTCCCAGGCCGCCTTGTCGAAGAAGACGGCGCTGGAATTGACGCCGAGATTGATGCCGTAAAGCTTGCCATCGACCCGGCCGGAATCGATGTTCATCTTGCCGAAATCCTCGATCTTCAGGCCCTTGCCGATATATTCATCGAGGGGTGCCAACGCGCCGCGACGGCCATATTCGAAGATGTAGCGATAATCCATCTGAATCAGGTCAGGCGCGTTGCGGCCCGCCACCTGCGTGGCAAGGCGCGGCCAATAATCGCTCCAGCCTGCGAATTCACCGGCAATATCGAGATCCGGCTTGACCTGCTTATAGGCTGCTATCGCCTTGTTGGTGCGGTCGGCGCGTTCCTGCGACCCCCACCACAACATGCGAAGGCGCGCGGCCTGCGCCTGCGCTGAACCACCTCCCAGTGTTGCGAGCGACAGGGCCGCAAGCCCCGCTGAAAGCACACCTCTCCTCTGAAGCATCATGGGCATTGGCAACTCCTCCCTATTGACTGCCAATTGATGATGAACGTAAACGACACTTGCCGTTTTATAACTAATTGGTTACATGGGAACACTGATCGCAAACATTGTCAAGCGGGTGCTGAAATGGAAGAAACGACAAAAAAACAGCCGTCCGATCCTGCCCCCGATGCGGCCATGGAGAAAGCGCCGTCACCCAAGCGCAAACGCGCGACGACACAGGTGCGAAACCCCGAAAGAACGCGCGCCGCCATTCTCGAAGCCGCCCGCCGTGAGGTGGCCGCCAAGGGGCTGGCAGGGGCTCGAATCGATGTCGTCGCCCGGCGCGCCGGCACCAACAAGCGGATGATCTACCATTATTTCGGCGACAAGGATGCGCTTTATCTCGCCGTTCTGGAAGACGCCTACCGCCATATCCGCCACACAGAAAGACGGCTTGACCTGGCCCGCAAGGCCCCCTCGGAGGGCTTGCGCGAGCTTGCGCTTTTCACCTGGCACTACTTCCTCGACCACCCCGAATTCCTCAGCATCCTCGCCACGGAAAACCTCAATAAAGCCCGCTATCTCAGGCAATCCTCGACGATTACGGCGATGCATTCGAATTTCATTTCAGAGCTGGAAGACGTTCTGCGGCGCGGCAGCAACGCGGGCGAATTCCGTGACGGCCTCGATCCGATCGACGTCTATCTGACCATCGCTTCGCTCGGCGCTTTTTATCTTTCGAACCGGTTCACGCTGTCGACGATCTTCCAGCGCGACCTGACAGACCCCGCCGAACTCGAACGCTGGGGCCAGCATATCGTCGACACCCTGCTTGCTGCAGTGCGGCCGGTCTGAGCCGGCCGAACCGAATTCCTCTTTAACAACAGCGACGACGCGCCATTCGCATCCGCGAAGCGCGTCGTTTTCTTTTGCGGCGCGGTGGAAACACAAAAACGCAACCGTCGTCAGACAATGAATTTTTCCTGTCAAAAACACCTTGACAGATCGCATCCTTCACGACCACAAATAACCAAATGGTTACAAATTGCCATGTTTGACGGAAGCGGCTTTCGGGAAGAGGCCGCCTTGGGAGGAAATTCATGAAACGTATCGGCGTCATCATGCACGGCATCACCGGCCGCATGGGTTACAACCAGCATCTCGTGCGCTCCGTTCTCGCCATTCGCGATCAGGGCGGCGTGCTGTTGAAAAACGGCGAAAGGGTCATGCTCGACCCCATTCTGGTCGGCCGCAACGGCGCAAAGATCGAGGAAATCGCGAAAAAGCATAATGTCGCGCGCTGGACGACCGATATCGATGCGGCGCTGGCGAACCCCGACGATACGCTGTTCTTCGATGCCGGCACGACGCAGATGCGCGGCAGCCTGCTGGAGAAAGCCATCAAGGCCGGCAAGAACGTTTATTGCGAAAAGCCGATTTCCGACACGATGGAAGAGGCGCTGGCCATTGCCCGGCTTGCCGAAAGCGCCGGCATCAAACACGGCGTCGTTCAGGACAAGCTTTTCCTGCCCGGCCTGCGCAAGCTCGCTATGCTGCGCGACAGCGGCTTCTTCGGCAAAATCCTATCGGTGCGCGGCGAGTTTGGTTACTGGGTGTTCGAAGGCGACTGGCAGCCGGCGCAGCGCCCTTCTTGGAATTACCGTCTGAAAGATGGCGGCGGCATCATTCTCGATATGCTGTGCCACTGGCGTTATGTGCTCGACAATCTGTTCGGTCCGGTGAAATCCGTCAGCTGCCTCGGCGCGACCCATATTCCGGAACGTTTCGATGAGCAGGGCAAAGCCTATAAGGCGGATGCTGACGATGCCGCTTATGCCACCTTTGAGCTGGAAGGCGGCGTCATTGCTCATATCAACTCCTCATGGGCGGTGCGGGTGCGCCGCGACGACCTCGTGACCTTCCAGGTCGACGGCACGCATGGTTCGGCGGTGGCGGGCCTGACAAAATGCTTTACCCAGCACCGCACCAACACGCCGAAGCCGGTGTGGAACCCCGACCAGCCGCAGACTATCGATTTCTACAAGACATGGCAGGAAGTGCCGGACAATGTCGTCTATGACAACGGCTTCAAGGCGCAGTGGGAAATGTTCGTGCGCCACCTCGTCGACAACGATCCGTGGCCCTATGGCCTGATGGAAGGCGTGAAGGGCGTACAGCTTGCCGAGCTTGGACTGAAATCCTGGAGGGAACGCCGCTGGCTCGACGTTCCCGCTATTTCGTAAGGAGGCGATGGTGAGCGAACTCAAGCTTCCGAAGGATGACCGCAGCATTGAGGTCTACAGACTATCAGGCACGCCGGTCGCGGTTGAGAAACGAAGTGCGGCGGATTTCAACCGCGTCGCCTTCGCGGCCGCCCATGTGGTGGCCGATCCCCTTGCCGATAACGACCCATGGCTGACGCCCGCCATCGACTGGGACGCCACTTTACGTTTCCGTCACCGCCTGTGGGATCTCGGCCTGGGCGTCGCTGAGGCGATGGATACGGCCCAGCGCGGCATGGGGCTCGCATGGCCGCAGGCGCAGGAACTGAGTTCCCGTTCGCTGAAGGAGGCGGCCAGCCGCAAGAACGCGCTGATTGCCTGCGGCGTCGGCACCGACCATCTGAATGGCGGCGGTTACGACCTGAACCAGATTGTCGACTCTTATCTCGAACAGCTTGATTTTGTTCAGGGAGAAGGCGGACGCGTGATCCTGATGGCGAGCCGCGCTCTGGCCGCTGCCGCCCGTTCGCCGGATGATTATCTCAAGGCTTATGCCAGAGTTTTATCCCATGCCGACCAGAAAGTGGTGATCCACTGGCTGGGCGAAATGTTCGATCCCGCGCTTGAGGGTTATTGGGGTTCCGGTGACCACATGCAGGCCATGGAAACCTGCCTTGCCATGATCGAAGAGAATGCCGACAGGATCGACGGCATCAAGATTTCGCTTCTCTCCAAGGAAAAGGAAATCGTCATGCGCCGCCGCCTGCCATCAGGCGTGCGCATGTATACCGGTGACGATTTCAACTATGCCGAACTGATCGCCGGTGACGAGAAGGGCCATTCGGATGCCCTGCTCGGCATTTTCGACGCCATAGCGCCTGCGGCTTCGAAAGCGCTGGCCTGCCTGAAGCGCGGGGCGGACAACGAGTTCTTCGATATTCTGGAGCCGACGGTGGCGCTGTCGCGCCACATCTTCAAGGCCCCGACCCGCTTCTACAAGACCGGCGTGGTGTTCCTCGCCTATCTCAACGGATTGCAGGACCATTTCACCATGGTCGGCGGGCAGGAAAGCACCCGCTCCACGCAGCATTTCGCCGAGCTTTTCCGGCTTGCGGACAAGGCCAATGTGCTTGCCGAGCCGGATCTGGCGACGCATCGCATGAAGGCGTTTCTGGCCGTCCGTGGCATCGGGTGAAGCAAAACGAGGGGAGATACCGAGATGAGCCTTGAAGGCCTTTCCATCAATTTCGCCACCGTGCGTCAGGGCGGAGACTTCGGCGCAATCGTCGATGCCTGCCTTGCCCATGGCATCACCGCCATCTCGCCCTGGCGCGAGCAGGTGCATGGCGTTGGCCTTACGGAAGCCGCCCGCATCGTCGAACGGAACGGGCTGCGCCTTAGCGGTCATTGCCGTGGCGGCTTTTTCCCCGCGCCCAATGCGGAAGGCCGCCACCGTGCCATAGAAGACAATAAACGCGCCGTCGATGAGGCCGCCGCCATGAAGGCCGATTGCCTCGTGCTGGTCGTAGGCGGCCTGCCCGCCGGCTCACGCGACCTGAAAGGCGCGCGGCAGATGGTGGAGGACGGCATGGCCGAGCTTCTTCCCTATGCGCGGGCCGCCGGCGTACCGCTCGCCATCGAGCCGCTGCATCCCTTTTATGCCGCCGACCGCGCCTGCTTCAACACGTTGAAACAATCGCTCGATCTCTGCGACAGGCTGGGGTCTGGAACCGGTGTCGCCATCGATGTCTACCACGTCTGGTGGGATCCGGAACTGGAGGAACAGGTGGCGCGCGCCGGCAGGAACGGGCAAATTCTCGCCCACCACATCTGCGACTGGCTGGTGCCGACCACCGATCCGCTCAACGATCGCGGCATGATGGGCGACGGCGTGATTGACCTGAAGGCATTTCGCGCCATGATCGAGGCCGCCGGCTTCCACGGCCCGCAGGAAGTGGAAATCTTTTCGCATCGCTGGCAGGCGCGCCCGATGGACGAGGTCCTCGCCACCGTGGTCGAGCGTTTCAAAACTGTTTGTTGATTATCCGGGAGAGAGACGATGCCTGAAAAGGTGAAACGCAAACGCTATGCGCTGGTCGGCACCGGCAATCGCGGCACCACGATGTGGGGCCGCGAACTTCTGGCCGGCTGGAGCGACTACGTCGAGCTGGTCGGCATTTGCGACCTGAACCTCATGCGCGCCGAACGCGCCCGCGCCATGATGGGATCGAGCGCGCCGCTTTACGACGATTTCGACCGGATGATGGAGGAGCAGCGACCCGAACTGGTGATCGTCTGCACACCTGACGATACCCATGACGACATCATCATCCGGGCGCTGGAAGGCGGGGCCGATGTCATCAGCGAAAAACCCATGACCACCACCCCGGAAAAGATCGACCGTATTCGCGCGGCGGAGGCCAAAAGCGGCCGCCGCGTCGACGTCTCCTTCAATTACCGTTTCTCTCCCACCGCCGCCCGCATCAAGGAGCTGATCGACGAAGGCGCCATCGGCACCGTCACCTCGGTCGATTTTCACTGGTATCTGGACAACCAGCACGGCGCAGATTATTTCCGCCGCTGGCACGCCTTTACCGAACATTCCGGTAGCCTGTTCGTGCACAAGGCCACCCACCATTTCGATCTCTTGAACTGGTATCTCGATTCCGATCCCGTGGAGGTGAAGGGCTTCGGGCAATTGCTGCATTACGGAAAGAACGGTCCGTTCCGCGGAACGCGCTGTCGCACCTGTCCGCACAAGAACGAGTGCGATTATTTCATGGATCTCGGCGCCGATCCTTTTCTCGATGCGCTTTATGAAGACCCTTCGACGGTGGACGGTTATGTGCGCGATGCCTGCGTCTTCCGCGAGGAGATCGACATTCCCGATACGATGAGCGCCTCGATTCGTTATGCCAGCGGCGTGCAGGTTTCCTATTCGCTCAACACCTATATGCCGATCGAGGGCCATCACATCGCCTTCAACGGCCATAAGGGCCGCATCGAGATGCGCCAGTATGAAAAGCAGCCCTGGACGGAACCGCCGGCCGATGAAATCCTGCTGGTGAAAAGTTTCGGCGGTGGCGTCGAACATATCTGGGTGCCACATGAGCCGGGCGGCCATTATGGCGGCGACAACCGCATGCGCGACATGATCTTCAAGCCCGGCTCCAACGACCGGCTGCGGCAGCGGGCGGGCTCGCGCGCCGGCGCAATGTCCGTCCTGACAGGGGTGGCGGCGCTGAAAAGCGCCCGTGAAGGCGGCACGGCAGCGGTGAAATCGCTGCCGGTTTAACCGCCTTCGTCTGCGGCCCATCGACAACTGGGCCGCAGATGGCAATTGCCAAAAAAGAACGGACGATATTCCACAGATTACGCGCTTCTTCCATGCCGGTAAAATGGTCGCCGGGGGAAGAAAGAGTGAGTCATGTCCAGTTTTGAATCCTTCGTTCCGCTCATCATCATCGGCCTCAGCCTCGTCGTATTTTTCAAATGGGTGGGGCGAGATATGAACCGGGAAGAGAAAAAGCCGCGTTCCCGCCGCTGACGGCGGAAAAGCGCGCCCGCGCGGCGTGGAAACGGAACCCGCGCCTTTTCCCCTGCGTTTCCCCTTTAAAAGGAGGACGCGACATGACGAACAAAACGAAGCCGAAAACAGTTGACAAACGGCCTTCCAGCCCGAACGACATTCCTCCCGCCGGCCCGCACGCCAAATCGTCCCTCACCGACTATGACAAGACGCCGGGGGCAGGCAGCCTGCCGGATGACCGTGCGAAGGACGTGTCTCCCGGTGGAGGTTGATGCGCGCGAAACCAAAGGCTGCGCCAGACCGGCCGCACGATGGGGTCAGCGGGAAATAGCACCGTGAACCAGATACTTAGCCAATGATCGGTCGCTCGCCAGTGCTTTTTCCTTCAATGCCCATTGCAAAATCAAAAATTGCGCCTATATTTTCTTCATCGACCATTGCTTGTGACGTCGTTCTGGAACAGACTGTTCCCCGTCGGATTTCCTCTCAAATAATCGATCTTATCCCGCAAGGTATCGCGGGAACCACAACGATTCTACGAAAGGAAATCGTTATGAACACTGGTACTGTAAAGTGGTTCAACGCCACCAAGGGCTTCGGCTTCATTCAACCTGACAATGGCGGCACGGACGTTTTCGTTCACATCTCCGCTGTTGAGCGCGCTGGCATGCGTTCGCTGAACGACGGCCAGAAGATCAGCTACGAGATCGTCCAGGACCGTCGGTCCGGCAAAAGCTCGGCTGATAACCTTCAGGCAGCTTGATATTCATCATTTAACCCGCAGACCACGGATGTACTGGCTGCAGGTTAGAATGATTGTGAGAGGTCGGGTCAAAGCCCGGCCTTTTGTTTTTGGGCCAGGGAAAAAGCGCGTCCGCGAAGAAGCCTAAGCCGTGCGCCACCGCCGCAAGAGGGCAAAGAAGAAAATTCAGCGCGAAGGGCTGCTGCCTGCCCCCAAAAAGGTTACCCGCCCCCGACAGCCTTCCGATACCGCTCTTCCATAAAGGAGAATGCCATGGCCGCGTCAAAGGAAGCTTTTTTCAAACCCGGCAAACTATCCGCACAGGACAGGGCGTCATTGACGGATAACGCCGCAAAGCAGATCATAAACGCCGAGGCCGACCAGCGCGCCCGCAAAACGGAACGCCTTCGCCAGCTTCGCGAAGCACAGGAAGCGACGATTATCGCCGACGTGCCGGTTTCCGCAAAAAAACGATCCGGCAAGAACTGACTGGCCGGATTTCCAGCATCGCCCGCTCGAACGGGCCTTGAACGGATTGTCTCATAGCCGCTCGAGGCCGCACCAATCCAACAGGAGGAGGACACCATGGCCAAGGGTCAATTGCGCAGCAACAAGGAAATCCGCAAACCGAAGAAGGACAAGACGAAAGCGCCTGCCGCGCCGCCCACCGGTTCGCAGGTCAAATTCGCAAACGCCACGACAGCGGATAGCAAAAAGAAATAGGCGCCAAGCCGGCCGACAAGTCACGGCGAATAAAAGCATAGCCATCCATGCCGGACTTGTTTTGGCCACATTTCCCAATTAAACAGCTCTCATGGCAACTGCTGGTGAGCGCGAATGAAATCGACGTTCGCAGTTGTTTTAGTCGCTTCAGACTTTTGACCACGGATGTACTGGCACGGGTGTTGAGAGCGATATGAGGAAGGTCGGTGCAATATTGCCCCGGCCTTTTTTGTTGCCTGCGGGAGCGCGTGCTAAATTGCCCGCTCTACGAGACAGAATTAACTTGCCTATTCTCCTCAAAGGGCGCACGCTTCCCTATCGGTAATTAAAGGGCGTTGCCGCCGTAAGGCCTCTTGCAATCTTTGCCCTGTCCCGCCTGTTGACCAGGGGAACGATCTCCAAGCCACGCGACATGCATGACGGTACGGGCCGGAGACGGTTTGCCTGACGCTGTGCGCGTTTCGAGGCGTTGAAGCGTCCTCGCGCCACTTATGGGTGGCGACGCGACGCTCCAGCTTTTTTGCCCCCCACAGGAAAGGAGGACGTCATGTCTTCCGCATATGAAAATTGCATCATCACATCGCAGGACCTGAAAATGCTCCAGTCAGTGCTGGAAGGTCTCGGTTATGACAGCCACACCATGGATGACGAAGTCATTCTCTACAACAATGCCGCCCGCAAGGTGATCGAGCTCTTTCAGGATGGCTTGACCGACCCTGCCGATATTTCGGAGGAAATGCTGTTCCTGTTCGGCGTTCACAAACATGAACGCGTCAAACCGTGGAAACCGCTGCCGCGTTACGCCATTCAGGGCCTGCCGCCTCTTTACCGATGATGGGGCTTGCCGCCCTTTTCGTGGCGGCCTTCAAAATCACCGATGAAAATAACGGCTTGGCAAAAGCCGTATATCAGGCAACACTGAAATTGAGCGTCCCGCGCGCGATCAGGCGCGTCCCGGGAAGCTTGGGTATGGAATGTGCACCCTGTGCGTTGCGGGACCATGACCGGTCTTCGCCAAGCTTGCGTTGTTTCCCATGCCGGTAAGTTTTGCGTCTGCGTGGAGGTGAGTATGACGTATGACTGGAGCGGCCGCAAAATGCGCCGCATGCGAGCGGCGAAACTGACGATCATCAGCCTCGTCGCGGCTTTCGTGCTGACTGCCCCGATTTTTGCCCATTATTGAGGTTTGCAGCCGCGAGGCAGGATCATACCGGCTGGCGGACTTCACTCGGCTTTCTCAACCGGTTCTTCAGCCATTTCTGAACGGGCTGATCGTAATGGACCGTCAGCCACCATGACAGGTACGTCGTGCCGATGAGGAAAACAATGCCGGCCGGCAAAGCAAGGTTTTCCCGGTGCACAGCGGGGATCAGAAACTCCGTCCAGGCCAGAAGCGGAATATGCAGTACATAGACCGCGTAGGACGCCGTGCCGAGAAACACCGAAACCATTCCCACACCGCGCCCCGGAACCGTCTTGCTGGCGACGAACAGCAGCATCGGCCAGACGACGAGGACCACCGCAAGATCGAAGAACGGTCGAAGCTCGCGCGACATGGGCACGGCCAGAATGAAACAGACCAGCAGAAGGCAAAGCGCCGCCTGAAAAGGTTTCAACTGCGGCACGCGATTGCGAAAACGGTAAATCAGCACGCCGGCAAAAAACGAGAAGAACACCCGCCCCATGCCGGCATACATTTCATGCCAGCGAAAACCGGCATGCAGACGGCCGAACTGGGCGGCGGCCACCATCAGCACAAGGGCGCTGATAATGAGCACCGCGGCGGTCTGTTTCGTCGTGGCCCGGACACCGAAGCGGGCGTAAAACGCATTCACCACCAGCTCGTTGAAAAGCGACCATGCCGGGCTGACGAGAAACAGCGCGCCGTTCAGAGTGAGCGTGAAGGGCGCCGGCAAAAAGAGCAGCCCCGTTACCAAGGCGAAAGCAAGCTCGCCGGGATCGATAAGACGATGCAGATCGTCGATCGGCGTCGGCAGGCCCAGCACGTAGAGACAGATGAAATAGGCGGCCATCAGGGCCAGCGCCAGCCCATAAAGAGGGTAAAGACGTGCGAAGCGCGCCTTCATGAAAAAGCCTGGCGTAATCGCCCCTTCGGCCAGTTTCCGGCTATAGGCATGCGCGAGCACGAAACCGCTGAGCGCAAAGAACAGATCCACGGCGAGATAGCTCGAAGCCGTGCTTTTCCCGAACAGATCCTCGGCATGGCGGTGGACGATGAAAAGGGCGGCCACGCCCCTTATGCCATCGAGCAATATAAAGCGTTCCGGGGACGACTGGACCATGGCATGAGGCTCGGTGTGGCTGACGGATTTGAGGTTCACAGGCAACGAGCTTTACCGCGTTGCGGTTCACCGCTGCCAGTCACAAACTGTTTAACGTGGCGAACATCCCATATTATTATGGAATACTAACGGGTGATCGACACTCTTTCGCGGCTGCGAAAGGCGTGCTACGTCCGGATGTCATCGATCTTCCGAGCCTTTGACTCTGTGCCCTGTCCTTTCGAAATTCAGCTTGATTTCGCTTGGATATCTTCGGCGCAAATTCAGATGGAGCGGCGTTCGGCGGCAGGCAACTTTCGCGGAGTCTCACCATGTCCACCATTGCAGAACGTATCAGAAAAATCATCGTGGACCAGCTTGGCGCAGACCCTGCCACCATCGTGGATGAGGCCAGTTTTGCTGACGATCTCGGTGCGGATTCGCTCGAGACCGTTCAGATCGTCATGGAAATCGAAGAGGAATTCGGGGTGGAAATTCCAGATTCCGCCGCAAGCACGATCCTGACCGTTGGCGACGCCATCCGCTTCGTCGAAAAAAACAAGGCGTGACCGGCAAGGGGATTTACCCCGCAGACAAAGCCGCGACGGGATCGAGCTTCGACGCGTTGCGCGCCGGCAGATAACCGAAGACAACGCCGATCAGCGTCGAGCAGACGAAGGCGGCGATGATCGACGCCGTGGAATAGACCATGGCGAAATTGCTGCTGAAGGCGGAGAAAAGCGCGCCGAAGCCGAGGCTGCCCAGCACGCCCAGCGTACCGCCGATGATGCAGACCAGCACCGCCTCGATGAGGAACTGCCGCAGAATATCGGTGCGGCGCGCGCCCACCGCCATGCGCACGCCGATTTCCGATACGCGTTCAGACACGGAAACGAGCATGATGTTCATCACCCCGATGCCGCCGACCAGCAGCGAAATCACCGCAATGGCAGCAATCAGAAGGGTCAGCGTCTGCGTGGTGCTGGTGATGGTCTGGCGGATATCGTCGGTATTGAGAATGTAGAAATCCCGTGTGCCGTGCCGCTGGGTCAGAAGCGTCGTCACCGCCTGTTCGGCGATTGAGGCATCGACATCGTCGGCCACCTGCACCGTGATGCTGCGCAGCGACAGGCTGCCGAGAAAGCGCGACTGGACGGCGGTATAGGGCAGGTAAAGCGACAGGTTCTGGCTTGAGCCGAAACCGCCCTGCTGCGCCTGCGTGACACCGACGATGCGGGCCGGCACCTTGCCGATGAGAATGACCTGGCCGACAGGGCTGCCGTCGAAATCCGCAAACAGCGATTTGCGGGTATTTTCGTCGATCACCACGTCCTGCGCCTTCTGCGCCACGCTTCCGCCATCGAAAAAGCGGCCCTGCGACAGCTTGGTGCCCTTGGCGACGAAATAGCGCTCGCTGACGCCGTTCACCAGCGCATTCGCCTCCTTCGCGCCGAAACGCACCGTGCTGGAGGTCGAGACCGTCGGCGTCACCGCCGCGACATAGGATTGCTTGGCAAGCGCTTCGGCATCGGAAACGACGAGCGTGGTGATCTTGCCCGACCTTATGTCGCCGAAATCCTTGCCGGCGAAGATTTCCAGCGTGTTGGTGCCGAGGCTCGATATGTTCTGCAGCACCCGCTGCTGCGACCCCTGCCCCAGCGCCACGACGCTGATGACCGAGGCGATGCCGATGATGATGCCGAGCATGGTGAGAAAGGTGCGCAGCTTGTGCGCCCGCATCGACAGAAGCGCCATGCGCAACGCCTCGCGCAGAGACGAAACGAGACCCGCAAGACCGGAAGACCCGGCGGAAACGGCAGCGGGTTTGGCATCGACCTGCGGTACGGTCGTCGCATCCGTCCTGCGGTCGGAAATGATCGTTCCGTCGCTGATTTCGATGATCCGCCCGGCGCGTCTGGCAATCGACATATCGTGGGTGACGATGATGACGGTGCGGCCTTCAGCATGCAGCTCGCCGAGGATGCGCAACACCTCGTCGCCGCTGGCGCTATCGAGCGCGCCGGTCGGTTCGTCGGCAAGAATGATCTCGGCACCGTTCATCAGGGCGCGGGCGATGGAAACGCGCTGCTGCTGGCCACCGGAAAGCTGGCCGGGACGGTGATCGAGGCGTTCCGCCATGCCGAGGCGGCCAAGCAGCCTTGCGGCATTGTGCCTGCGGTCGCCCTGCGTCTTGCCGGCATAGATCGCCGGAATTTCAACATTGCCAAGCGCCGTCAACTCGGCCAGCAGATGGTAGCGCTGGAAGATAAAGCCGAGATTTTCACGCCTGAGCGCCGAAAGCGCGTCGGCATCGAGATTGCCCGTTTCCCGGCCCCTGATGCTGTAGCTACCCGATGTCGGGCGGTCGAGGCAGCCGAGAATATTCATCAGCGTCGACTTGCCCGACCCGGACGCGCCGACGATCGCCACCATCTCACCGGCCTCGATGGTGAGGTCGATATTCTTCAGCACGCTGATCGTGCCTTCGCCGGAGGGATAATCCCGCCGCACGGATTTAAGCGAAATCAAAGGTTCAGCCATGGTTCAAAGCCCCATCGGCGGGCCGCCCGGCCCCGGCATGGCGTTTGCGGTGGTGTCGGTGGAACGTTCGCCGGTCACCACGCGCTCGTTTTCGGCAAGGCCGGAACGCACTTCCGCCGTGACCTTGTTGTTGAGCCCGATTTCGACCTTGCGCTCGGAAACCCTGCCATCGGCGCCGGCCACGCGCACGGCATAGCTGCCGTCGCTGTCCATGCTGCCAAGGGCTGCCGAAGGGACGGTCAGCACGTTCTTCGCTTCGCCGAGAACGATATGGACCTCCGCCGTCATATAGGTACGCAGCTTGCCGTCCGGGTTCGGCACTTCGAACACGCCATTATAATAGATCGCCTCGGATGACGACGTGCTGGAAGAGGATGAGCTGGAGGATGAAGAGGTCGAGGAACTGAAGCTGGAATCGCTGCGCACCGATTCCGGCGCCGGCTCTATCGAGGCGAGCGTCGCGTTGTAACGCTGCTGCGGCTCGCCGAGCACCGTGAAATAGACCGGCAGGTCCGGCCTGACCCGCGTTACATCCGCCTCGGAAATTTCCGTGCGCACCGTCATCCGGTCGAGCTGGCCGAGAATGACGATGGTTGGCGCGGATTGGGTGACGTTGACGGTCTGCCCTTCCTGGCTGACGATCGACAGAACCGTGCCTTCGATGGGCGCGGTGATTTTCGTATAGCCAAGATTGGCATCGGCCGTTTCCACCGCGACCTGCGCTTCCTCGATCTGGGCGTCGATGGCTTCGATCTGCGCCTCGGTGACGGCAAGGGCTGCGGTGGCGCTTTCGAAATCGGCGCGGGAGGCCGCGTTCTTTGACACCATCTCCTGCTGACGGGCAAGGCTCTGGCGGTTGAGAAGAAGCGTCGCCTGCTTCTCCACCCGTTGCGCCTTCACATTCGCCAGGGCCGCCTGCGCCGTGCGCAGACTGTTCGTCTGGGTAACGGAATCGATTTCGGCGATCAGATCGCCCGCCTTGACCGTATCGCCGAGCGCCACCTTGACGGCGGTGATGCGGCCCGAGGCCTGAGCGCCGACGGCGACCAGGCGAACGGGCTTCAGCGTTCCCGTCGCCAGCACCGTCTGCTCGATATCGCCGCGCGTCACCGGTGCGGTGATATAGCCGGGTGTGGCCGCCCGCGTATATTGCGAGGACAGCCAGTAGCCGCCCACGGCGAGAGCGACAACCGCCAGCAATGCACCTGCCTTGCGTGCCGTTTTCATATCGATGTCCTATCCAGCCGGTTCACTCGAAGGAAGAAACCGGCGTCATCTCGTGTTTTACGAGGATGAAACCCCTCTCCGCTTCGATCCATTCATAGGCAGAGGCCGATTTTCGCACCGCGGCCTTGCGGCAGGTGCTGCGAAGACGTCTCGAATCCATCTTTTCGCGCTGATCCTTCGCACAGGCGGGCTGACGCCGTTGTTCATCCTGCCGGGATTTGGCCGCCGGCTGTTGCACGGGCTTGTCCTTTGCCACGGCCACCGACCAGGCAAAGCTCAAACCAAAAGCCGTTGCCAGCACCAGATAGAAGTATCTCATCATCGTCTTCCTGCTTGAAAATCACGCGGGGGATCGCAGGCGTGCGATCCCCCGGCTCCAGCCGTCGCCGGCTGATTTCCTCCTTTACTGGGGGGCAGATTAAAGGAGGAAACTTCGAATAGTTGCCTCAGCCCCGTTCCGCCTCGGGAACCGGCGGCCTCATATCGCCATGCGGGGGAGCAAAGCCGCCGCGGTCTGCGGGGCCATGACGCGGGCCGGGAGGCGGAGGCGGCATCAGTGCACGCTCAAGCTCGGCAAGCTTCAGCACCTGCTGCGGCGAAAGCTTCGGTTTCAGCGCCGCAATGGCGTCCTGCAGGGCTTTGGCCTTTTCCGCCTTCTGCGCGATGATGCCTGCCAGCTCCTCTCCCGCAAGACGCGGCTCGGGCCTGGCCTTGCCTTCACCCGGCACCGACGGCGGCGGATTGCGCTCTGGACCGGGGGAAACGAGATCGATCAGCGCCGCGGTATAGGCGCGCCATGGACCGAGCTGTTCCGGCCTGACGCCGAGATAGATTTCAGCCGCCGAAAGCTTCGTCGCCAGCCCTAGAACATCCGGGCCGGGCATTCTGCGCATATGCGGCGGCAGCGGCCTTTCATCCGGACCCCGATCCGGGCCGATGTCCGGGCCGAGATCGAGATTGGCGTGCGGCGGCGCAGCCTGTTCGGTCGCCTGGGGTGCGGGCGCATTCTCTTCCGCTGCCTGCGCGGCGGCGGAAACGCCAATAGTTGCTGTCGCGATGGCGGCGGCCAGTAGCGAGTTTCTCATCTTACCTTCCTTCCGTTTTCCAACATGAAAGGACGATAGGAGCATCGCGTTTCCGGCTTTGGTCCGAATGTTTCCGGGCTGCTTCCGCAAACCGCCTATTTGTAACCGAATGTTGCCAGAACGGCGCCGGAAAGCTTTCGTTGCAAAAATCCGCCGTTTCTTTTCAACGCTTATGTATAGTGGCATCAAAAGGTTGGACGATATGACGACAGTTTCGGTGACACATATATTGATCGTCGATGACGATCCGGAAATACGCACATTGCTCGCGAAATATCTCGGCTCGCAGGGGTTTCGCGTGTCGATGGCCGCCGACAGGCGTGAGTTCGAGGAAAAGATCGCCAGCTCCGATCCCGATCTCATCGTGCTCGACGTGATGCTGCCCGATGGCTCCGGCCTCGATATCTGCCGCGATCTGCAGGGTCGCCGGCCGCGCACGCCGGTCATTCTCCTGACTGCGCTGAAGGAAGATGTCGACCGCATCGTCGGGCTGGAAATCGGCGCCGACGACTATCTCGGCAAACCCTTCAATCCGCGCGAACTGACCGCGCGCATCAAGGCCGTGCTCCGCCGCACCACACCGCAGGAAGCCCCCCGCCCCTCATCCGCCGCCTATGGTTTTGCGGATTTCACCGCCGATCCCGAGCAGCGCTCCGTCATCCGCGCCAGCGGTGAAAAGATAGATTTGACGGGAGCGGAATTCGATCTGCTGAAAGTCTTTCTCGACAGGCCCGGTCGGCTGCTCTCCCGCGATCAGCTTCTCGATCTCACGCAGGGCAAGGATCGCGGCCCGTTCGACCGCTCCATCGACGTGCTGATGAGCCGCTTGCGCAAGAAGCTGGACGCCGACACTCAAACGCCGATATTCAAGACCGTGCGCAATGGCGGTTACCAGATGACGGTTCAGGTCAAAACCCTGCCGGTGCAGCGATGAGCTCGCTTAAAAACCGCATCACGGCGCTGATGATCGTCTCCATCATCGCGGTCATCGCACTTGCGACTTTTGTAGCGGACCGGACGTTGCAGCCGCCGCCGCCCGACGCCACCATCGAGCCGCTCGCCCGCAGCCTCGCCTTTGCCGTGACTATGGCCGAGCGCGATCCTTCCCTGCAGCAGCCCGGCTATTTCCAGATAGAACAGAAGCCGCCGGAAGGCGATCTCGACGGCATGCTTTCGGAATTTCTGGAAAAGGCGCTGGCCCGCGTCGGAGAGCCGCGCACCGCGATGGTCATCCGCTCACCGGGAAATCCTGCGCCCGTGGCGGCTATCGCGCTGGAAAAAGGCGGCTGGCTGGTCGCGGAAATTCCGCATATGGGTCCGCCGCCGGGCGGCTGGAAGATTTTCGGCATGTGGATCGGGCTGATCATCCTCGGCAGTGCCGCCGTTTCGATCTTTGCCGCCAGCAAGATCACCCGCCCGCTCGACATGCTGGAAAATGCCGCCGCCAGCATCGGGCCTGACGGTTCGCTGCCGCACCTGCCGGAAACCGGACCGGGCGAAATCCGCGCCACCGCGCGGGCGCTGAACGAACTCGCCACCCGCCTGAAGGCGGCGATGGAAAGCCGCATGCGCCTCGTCGCCGCCGCCGGCCACGATCTCAGAACCCCGATGACCCGCATGCGGCTGAGGGCGGAATTCATCGAAAACGACGAGGAACGGGCCAAATGGCTGGCGGACCTGGAGGAGCTGGACGCCATCGCCGACAGCGCCATTCTTCTGGTGCGGGAAGAGGTCAGCCAGGACAGCGTCAAGACGATCGACATCGGCACGCTTCTCAGCGAGATAGTCAGTGATGTTTCCGATCTTGGTCATGCGGGCGCGCTCGACTTCATCGAGCCGGAAGCCGCCATGACCATCAAGGCGGCACCGCTGGCGCTGAAAAGAGCCCTGCGCAACCTCATCCTGAACGCCGTCACCCATGGCAAGAAGGCGCATATCGATCTGACCGGAGACGAGAGCGAAATCGTCGTGACGATCAGGGATGAAGGCCCTGGCATTCCGCAGGAACTGATCGGGCGGGTTTTCGAGCCCTTCTTCCGGGTGGACCTCGCGCGGCGCAAATCAATCCCCGGCGTGGGTCTTGGTCTTGCCATCGCCAGGGAAATCATCGAGCGCTTCGGCGGCACGATCACCATCGCCAACCACAAGAAACAGGGCCTGGTCCAGACCGTGATCTTCACAAGGGCGTCGTGACGTCACGCCGCTGAAACAGCCTGCGCCTGCGGCTTGGCCAGAAGCAGGCTTTCGGCATAGGCCATCATCAGCGGCCCGACGCCCTTGGCATCGTCGGACACCACCGGCTCGGTCAGATAATACTCGGGCGTTCCATCGCGATAATTGCCCTCAAAGCCGCCAAGGCCCGCGACATGAACGATGCCGGTGAGGCGCGTCACGCCCTCTTCATCGGCTTTCAGCCGGGTTTCAAGAAGCGCCTCAAGCGCGCGACCACCCGCCGAAAGGCCGGCATTCGTCTCTTCGCCCTGCACGAGCTTCAGCCGCACTGCATGCAGCAAGGCATAGGCAAACATGGCTGAGGCGGATGTTTCCTCGTAATTGCCCGCAAGGCCCGGATTGTCGAGAACCTGCATCCAGAGCCCTGTCTCGGTCTGCCGTGCGATGATGCCGGTCAGAAGCGACTGCGTCTTGTTGCGAAGCGCCGCCGTCGCGCCGTCTTCCGGCAGGATGGCCAGCGCGTCCACCAGCGCCATGGCCAGCCAGCCGACCGCGCGCGCCCATATGGCTGGAGACTTGCCGCTTTGAGGATCGGCCCAGCGCTGGCTGCGGCTGTGGTCGTAACCATGGGCATAGAGCCCACCGCTATCCTCGGTCGCCGCGAGTGCCGCTGAAAACTGCCGCAGCGCATCGTCGATCAGTTCCGCCCGGCCCGTCGCCTGCGCATATTCGATCTGGAACGGAAGCCCCATATAAAGCCCGTCCAGCCAGACCTGATGTGGATAACGCTTCTTGTGCCAGTAATTCCCGGATGCGATGCGCGGATGGCTGCGCAGTTGCCCCGCCAGATGCTCCGCCGCAGCGAGGTAACGCGGATCGCCCGTTTCCGCCGCAAGGGGAAAGAGGATACGGCCGGCGAGAATATGGTCGATATTATATTCCTGCGGATCGTACCCGGCGAGCGTGCCGTCTGGCGCTATCTGCGCATCAGCGAGACGATGCAGATGCTCGTTCCAGCGCGCCTCCCCGGTCGCGTCGAACAGCTGCTGCAGGCCACGATAGACGCACCCATCCTCATAACACCAGCTTCCGCCCTTGTAATGTTTATAGCGACTGGAGAATTGATCAAAATATTCAGTGGCTTTCATCGGTTTTCTCAATCGAAATCTGACACAATGGAAACGGAAGCATCGCTCAACAGGGCGGGATTATCGCTGACTATATGCGCCTGCTCGAAAACAATCGCCTCATGGCGCATGGGGCGCACCCGGTCGGCCATTATCGGCGGCGTTGCGGTGGCCGAAGGATCACGCGAGACAATGGTGAGATTGCGGATGGCGATGTTGCGGATGGGCGCTTCGGCAAGGCCGAGAAAAGCACCGGCCGCATGGGAGAGATTGCGGATTTCGACATCCTCCACGGTAATACCGTCGATAAAGGGCGTGCCGCCATCGACCGGCGCAGGCTTTCGCGACTGCACCCAGTCGTCATGTCCATCGGCGTCGCAATGGTAATGGGCATTGGCGGAAAGCGCGGTGTGCACGCCATCCAGCAGCACCCGGCGCATGGCGATGTTGCTGACTGTTCCGCCCCGCCCGCGCCGTGTCTTGAGGCGCAGGCCGCGATCCGTGCCGACCATGTCGCAATCCTCGACCGCCACGTCATGCACACCGCCGGACATTTCCGAACCGATCACCAGCCCGCCATGGCCGCGCTGCATCAGGCAATGGCGCACCCGAATGCCGCGCGTTTCCGCGAGATGATCGTCCTCGCCATCGGGGCCGCGCTTTCCCGCCTTCACCGCGATGCAATCGTCGCCGACGGAAAAGCGCACGCCTGATATCGTAACGTTGCGGCAGCTTTCGGGGTTGAAACCATCGGTGTTCGGGCTGTCATGCGGTGCGACGATGCTGAGGCCGGCGGCGATCAAGTCTTCGCAGCCCTGCGGATGGATCGTCCAGGAGGCGGCGTTTTGGATGGTGAAACCGAGCAGGTTTGTGTTCCGGCAGGAAACGAGATGCAGGCCACGCGGCCGGCGCGCGCCGTCGCGAGTTTCTTTCGGCCAGCTCCACCAGTCGCCGCTATCGCCCGAACCATCGAGAACGCCCCTGCCCTCGATGACGAGATTGTCTGCCGCGATGGCATGAACCGGCGCGGCAAAACAGGCATCCGGCAAGCCTTCCCAGCTTCCGAGCATACGGCCTGCCTCATCGCGGGCAGGCAGGATCGGCCAGCCCCTGCGGGTGGAGGGCGCGCGCAGCACGGCTCCTTCAGCAAGGTGGAAGGTCATGTTGCTTTTCAGGCGTACGGGAAAGGCTGTCCAGAGACCGGCCCCGAGACGCAATGTGCCGCCGTGCGGTACCGCAGCCACCGCCCTTTCCAGTGCTTGCGCATTGGCGCGCGCACGTGTCTCATCATCGAGTGCAACATCCGGCATGAGGGAAAATTCCGCAGCCTCGACAAGCCCGGCACAGGGGGCGGTTCTGAACTCCAGCCGCCCGAACCCCTCCGCTTCGAAAACATAGCGCGTATCCGGGGAGAGATCATGCAGCAGCATCACCACGGTCGCGGTTTCGCCTCTCCTTTCGGCGCCATCCGCCGACGTCAAACGCCATGCCGTTTTGGACGGAAGGAAATAGCGAGCGCCGGGCACGGCAAGGCAAAGCGCTGCCGTTCGCGCCGAAGACGCGATGATAGGGGGTTCGTTCATGCTCTTTTCTCGTCTTTGGTGCCTGTCCGGCCAAACCCTTGGCGGACATGCCTCACATCATCCGGCAGCCGGATAGGGAGCCTGCCGCCATTGAGGCGGCAGACCATCGTCGTCAATCGAATTTGGCAAGAACATCGTTGGTCGTATCGATGATCTGCTCGGCCGCTTCTTCCGCCGTCAGCTGGCCATAGGCATATTCCTCAAGCGTATCGATGAAGCCCGAGCGGATTTCAGGATGCTCGTTGAAGGGTGACACCACCGGTCCGGATGCCGCCATGACGATTGCGTTGGCGGCCCGCACCTCCGGCTCGCCCTTGTCACCCAGACGCGCCGCCGCTGCCTTCGAAGCGGGCAGGCCGCGTGAGGTGCCGAGCGCATCGATGCCCTCAGGTTCGTTCAGCAGGCAGTTCAGGATTTGCGCGGCCGCCTCCGGGTTCTTAGAGTTTTTCGAGATCGAAAACACCATGGAGGGCTTACGATAGACGCCCTCTGTTACGGCATCGGCAAGCTTCAGCATCGGGAACGGTTTCAGAACCTGCCCTTCCTTGAGCGGATCGGCATATTTCGAATAGGTCGAATCCCATTCATAGGAACCGGCAATCCGGCCTTCGGACCAGGACGGCTTTTCGTAAAGATTGACGTTACCATCGGCCGCTTCCTCTTTCTGCGAGCGGATCGATCCGGTTTCGACCAGCTTGCCGACGAAGGAAATGCCCTCGGCCAGCTCCTCCGGCGTCCAGGCCACGCGGTTGGTCTTGGGGTCGACCAGATCCTTGCCGGTCTTCTGCACGACAGCCAGCGTCACCAGCAGCTGGGCAGTCTCCTTCACGGCATTGAAGGTGTAATAGTCCTTGCCGAGCTTTTCCTTGATGGTCTTGGTTGCCGCGAAAAACTCGTCCCAGGTCTTCGGAATTTCCACGCCGGCCTTTTCGAAGGTGGTGGCGTTGAAGAAGAAGACGCGGCCGGTGGTGGAAACGGAAAGCCCCTGCAACACGCCATTCATCGAACCGGCGTCCAGATCGCTCTCCGCCCATTGCGAAAGATCGAGCGGTTTCAGCTGGCGCAGATCGGCAAAACCTTCTCCGTTCTTGGAAAACAGCGGCAGCCACGGCCAGTTGACCTGAACGATATCGGCCTCCGTCTTGCCTGCCATCTGCGTGGTGAGCTTTTCCAGATAGCCGTCGAAGCCGGTGAATTCCCCCTTCACCGTGTGGCCGTATTTCTCGCCGCAGGCGGCAATGGCCTTCTGGGTGGCGACGTGGCGGCTTTCGCCGCCCCACCATGACATGCGCAGTTCCGCAGCACCCACCGCCGGGGCCGTCGCCATCGCCACATAACCTACGCCGGCGAGCATCGCCATCATTCTTGTCATCGTCTTCATTGTTCTTCTCCTCCTCGAAAAATCAGGCACGCCCGTCCGCTCCTCACAGCGAGACGTTGCGACCATCGGCCTTGTCGAAAATATGCAGCTTCTCCGGGTCCGGCTTCAGCCGCAGGATGCCGTCGCGCCCAAGCGCCTCGAACTCTGCCGCACCGACCACGCTCACCAGCTTCTGGCCGCCGAGATCGGCGTGCAGATAGACCTCGTGGCCCATGAATTCCGCATTGGTGAGTTTCGCCTGCAGCGCCGGGCCATCGGGTTCTCCCGCCAGAGCAAGATGCTGCGGGCGGATGCCGATGACGGCATCTGCGGGTCTCGCCGATAGCCGTTGCTCCAGATGCGCACCGATGGGCAGGCGCTGGCCGGCGATGACGAACTCAGCGCCGTCGATTGCCACATCCACCAGGTTCATTTCCGGCGTGCCGATAAAGCCGGCGACGAAAAGATTGGCGGGATGGTTATAAAGCTCCTTCGGCGTCGCGACCTGCATGATGCGGCCGGCCTGCATGACGCAGATACGGTCGCCCATGGTCATGGCCTCCGTCTGGTCATGGGTGACGTAAATGACCGTCGAGGACAGGCCTTCCGCCTTCAACTGACGGTGCAGATCGGTGATGCGCACCCGCATGGAGGCGCGAAGCTTTGCGTCGAGATTGGACAGCGGCTCATCGAACAGGAACACGCCGGGCTTCTTGATGAGCGCGCGGCCCAGCGCCACACGCTGCGCCTGCCCGCCCGAGAGCTGTTTCGGCAGACGGTCGAGCAGCGGCTCGATTTCGAGAATGCGCGCGACATTGTCGATTGCCTTTTCGATCTCTGGCTTGGCGACACCGGCGATCTTCAGGCCGAAGGCGAGATTGCCGCGCACCTTCATATGCGGATAAAGCGCATAATTCTGGAAGACCATGGCGATGGAACGCTTGCCGGGCGGCAGGTCGTTGACGCGCTGGTCGCCAATCAGGATTTCGCCGCCGGTGATTTCCTCCAGCCCCGCCACCATGCGCAGCGTCGTGGATTTGGCGCAGCCGGAAGGGCCGACGAACACCATGAACTCACCATCCTCGACATCGAGATTGATGCCGTGCACAGCCTTGAAGCTGCCGCCATAGATTTTTTCGAGATTTTTAAGTTGAACGCTTGCCATTTTCAGCCCTTGACCCCGCCAGACGAGATCCCTTCAATGAAATACCGTTGCGCCGCGAAGAACACGATCAGCGCAGGCGCGATCGTCAGCACCGACATCGCCAGGATGCGGTTCCATTCGAAGGCTTCGGTGGTGTCGATGGAGAGTTTGAGCGCGAGGCTCACCGGATATTTGTCGACCGAGGACAGGTAGATCAGCGGCCCGAGGAAATCGTTCATCGTCCACATGAACTGGAACAGGCAAACCGAGATCAGAGCCGGGGCCAGCATCGGCACCACGATGTAAATCAGCGTCTGCAGGCTGTTGGCGCCATCCACCCGGGCGGCCTCTTCCATGTCCGATGGCAGCGAGCGCAGAAACTGCACCAGCATGAAAACGAAGAAGGCATCGCCGGCGAGCGCGGACGGCACCCAGAGCGGCAGGAAACTGTCCAGCCAGCCGAGATCGCGAAACAGGATATATTGCGGAATGCGGGTAACGACATTCGGCAGCAGCAGGATGGCGATGACAGAACCGAACAGGATTTTCTTCAGCGGAAAATCGAAGCGGGCGAAGGCATAGGCCGCCATGGTGCAGGAAATCGCCGTGCCGATGACTTTCGGCAGGATGATCAGGAACGAATTCCAGAAGAACCGGCCGAATGTATAGGGCGTCGAGGTTTCCCAGCCGCGAATATAGCCGTCCAGCGTCGGATTATCGGGGATGAAGCCGGCGCCGGAGAAGATTTCCGAATTGGTCTTGAAGCTCGCGCCCACCAGCCAGATCAGCGGATAGAGCATGATGAGGCCGACCGCGAAGAGAAGCACGTAGCGGACCGAGGTGGAGACGAGTCTCAGCCGCGCCCGGCGGGCCGCCTGCATGTCGTTTAGGGTTGCGATATCGGTCATGGCATCAGTTCCGCTTGTCGCCGGCGTAATAGACCCACTTCTTCGAGGACCAGAAGGCCACGAGGGTCAGCACGGTGATGATGGTGAAGAGCACCCAGGCGATGGCGGAGGCATAGCCCATGTTGAACTTCTTGAAGGCCTCGTCATAGATGTAAAGAGGCAAGAGATAAGTTGACTTCAACGGCCCGCCCTGGGTGATGATGTAAGGCCCGTTGAACTCCTGGAATGCCTGAACCATCTGCATGATGAGGTTGAAGAAGATCACCGGCGTCAGCAGCGGCAGCGTGATGAAGAAGAAGGTCCTCACCTTGCCCGCGCCATCGATGGCGGCGGCCTCATAAAGCGACTTGTCAATGGATTGCAGGGCGGCGAGAAAGATCACCATAGCCGAACCGAACTGCCAGCAGCGCAGCAGCGTGATGGTGAAAAGCGCGTTGCCGGGATCGCCGAACCAGTCCACCGGCGACAGGCCGATGGCGGCCAGCGCCATATTCGCAAGCCCCTCGCTTGCGAAGATATAGCGCCACAGAACCGCAATCGCGATGGAGCCGCCCAGGATGGACGGCACGTAAAAGGCGGTGCGGAAGAAATTGATGAATTGCAGCTTGTAATTGAGTATGGCCGCAATGAACAGCGCGAAGGCAAGCTTCAGCGGCACCGTCAAGAACACATAGAACAGGGTAACGTTCAGCGATTTCATGAAGGTGCGGTCGCGGGTGAACAGCCGCTCGTAATTGGCCAGCCCCGCCCAGCTGGGATCGCTCATCAGATCGTAACGGGTGAAGCTGAGATAGAGCGAGCCGAGAAACGGGATGGCCGTGAAGACCAGAAGCCCGACGATATAAGGCGTCAGATATCCCAGCCCGAGGAAGCGCTGAGATTTCATAATGCTCCTCCCCGCGTCCCAGTGGAACGCGAATGACAGAATACAATTTCGTACAAGTGATTCTCCCGGAACGGCCGGCGGCACGCGCGTGATGGCGCAATTTCTCGCCGCGACCGATCTCCTCCCTCATTGATACGGCGCGTAAAAGCAATTTATGCGGTGACAAAACCAAATTTCCGCGCCAAGGTGAATTAACAAAGACGAGGAAAAAGATGGACGAAATCGAAGGTGGCATTCTATCGTCCGTTCCGCCTGCGGCGCTCAACCTCAACCTGACGCGCGCAACGATCAAGATGGAGCATTCGCGCACCTGGCAGATCGACAAATCCAACCAGGTGGACGATCTCATCATCTGCCTGGAAGGGCGCGGGCATTATCTCGTCGATGGCGAGGCGCGGGTGCTGGAGCCGGGTGACGCCATGCTGATTTTCCGGGGGCAGCGCTTTGTCGGCTGGAACGAGCAGGCCGTCACCTATCGCGGGGTGGCGCAGCATTTCACGCTGGATATTTACGGCCGCCACAACCTGATCGCGCAGATGGACCTGAAGCCGAAAGTGAGGCTGAGCCGCTGGGCGCTCTTGGAACCGCTGGTGCGCCACTACCGGCAGAGCGCCCCGCCCTCCTCCGTCACGCTTGGCCAGCATCATCTCTTTATGGTGCTTCTCATCGCCTTCATCGACGACGCCTTCCTCGGATGGGTGGACCGCCCGAGTTTCCAGCCGGAGGGGACGGAAGGCCTCGACCTTGCGGTGATGAAGGCGATCACCATGATTTCGGCCAATCCGCTGGACCCCGACATTGCCGGCCGGGCGACCGAGGCGGCTCCCTATAATCGCGATTATTTTCTGCGGGAATTCCAGAAGCGGGTGGGACGGACGCCGCGCAAATATCAGGAGTTCAAACGCATGGAACGCGCCATGCATTTTCTCGAGGCGGGGCTTTCGGTCTCGGCGGCGGCCGCCGAAGTGGGCTATGGCGACCCCTATTATTTCTCACGCATGTTCAAACGGACATTGGGGTTAAGCCCGCGCGACCATATGAACCGCATACGCCGCAGCAGGCACGGCAATCTCATGGCCTTTGACGAACACGAACAGCAGCGGCTGCTTGCCACTGAAGCGGAAAAGGCCCCGGCATAGCGGGGCCTTCTCGTTTGAAAGCGCTGGAATTACCGGAACAGTGACGGCAACCACAGGGACAGCGACGGAATATAGGTGACGGCAAGCAGCACCGCGATGCTGGCCCCAAAGAACGGCCAGATCGTCCGCATCGCTTCCCGTATCGATATGCCGCCCACCGCGCAGCCGACGAAAAGCACCGTTCCGACCGGCGGCGTGTTGAGCCCGATGCCGGCGTTCAGGATCATCACGACACCGAAATGCACGGGGTCGATGCCGAAGGCCTTCACGACGGGCAGAAGCACCGGCGTGGAGATGATGACCATCGGCGCCATGTCCATGAAGGTGCCGAGCAACAGCAGGATGACATTGATGACGAGCAGCACGATGATCGGATTGTCCGAAATCGCGCTGATTGCGGCAATCATCAGCGTCTGCACCTGCAGGAAGGCCATCAGCCAGCCGAAGGACGCCGCCGTGCCGATGACCAGCAGAACCATGGCCGTCGTGCGCACCGCACCCATCACCGCCTCGACGAAACCGCTCCAGTCCAGCTCGCGGTAGACGAGCATGGCAACGAGGAAGGCGTAGAGAACCGCGATGCAGGAACTTTCCGTCGCGGTGAAGATGCCCGAACGCACGCCGCCGAAGATGATGCCGATCAACAGGATGCCGGGGAACGAAGCCAGGAGATAATACATCAGCTTCGAGAAGCCAGGGAACGGCTCGGAAGGATAACCCTTGCGCCGGGCAACGATATAGGCCGTCACCATCAGCGCCGCTGCAAGCAGGAAACCCGGAACGATGCCGGCGGTGAAGAGATCGGCCACCGAAACATTTCCGCCCGCCGCAATCGAATAAAGGATCATATTATGCGAGGGCGGTATCATCAGCGCGATGATGGCCGCATTGACCGTCACATTGACCGCATAGTCCCTGTCGTAACCGCGCTTGGCCATTTGCGGGATCATCAGCCCGCCGACGGCCGAGGCATCGGCCACGGCCGAGCCGGAAATACCGCCGAACAGCGTCGAGGCCACGATGTTGACCTGGCCGAGACCGCCGCGCAGGTGCCCCACGAGACCGGCCGCAAAGCGGATGAGCCGATGGGCGATGCCGCCGCGCACCATCAGGTCCCCGGCGAAGATGAAAAACGGTATCGCCATCATCGCAAACACGTTCATGCCGGAATTCATCTGCTGGAACACGACAATGGGCGGCAGGCCGAGATAAAGAACCGTGGCGAAAGAGGCGATGCCGAGGCAGAACGCGATCGGCGTGCCGATCAGCATCAGCAGGGTGAACACCCCGAAGAGAATGGTGTAAGCCATTTATGCGGCCTCCTGCACGATCACGTCGGCCGCAATCTCCTCGCCGATGGCGAGATCGACGAAACGTTCAGCCGCAAACAGCGCGATGAGGAAACCGCCGCCGATCAGCGGAAAGAAATCCGTGCCGCCCGGCCAGCCGAGAACCGGGATCGTCGCCGTCCATGTGCCCATGGAAAGCGAGGTGCCATACCAGGCCATGCCGGCGCCGAAGAAAAAGATCAGGGCAAGGCTGGTAAGGTCCATTCCCTTCTGCACGCGTGGCGGCATCATATAGCGCAATATATCCAGCCCCAGATGCACGCTCTCGCGCACGCCCACCGCCGCCCCCAGCATGATGAACCATGACATGAGATGCAGCGACAGCGGCTCCGACCAGCTGGGTGAATCGTTCAGAATATACCGCGCAAAGACCTGCCAGCCGACGATAAGCGTCATGGCGATCATGCCGATACCGGCAATATAAAGCGACGCGTGGCTGAGCGCGCCGAGAAAGGGGCGAATGGCCCGCATGAAATTTCGCATTGTCCGTTCCTCCGCGTCAACGGCGACAAAAGAAAACCGGCCCTGTTCCCAGGGCCGGTTTTCCGCGCATTACTTGACCGCTTTCACCCGTTCCAGAAGGTCTTTCATCTTCGGATCGGTGACGAACTTGTCGTAGACGGGACCCATCGCGGCAGCGAATTCCTCCTTGTCGACCTTGATGACGTTGACGCCGCCGGCGCGGACCTTTTCTTCCGATGCCTTTTCGCGAGCGCTCCAGAGTTCACGCATCTTGCCGACGGAATCCTTGGCCGCCTGACGCAAGAGCTTCTGATCTTCCGGAGAGAGCTTGTCGTAAGAGACCTTGGAAATGACGAGGATTTCCGGGTTCAGCGAATGTTCCGTCAGGGAGTAGTTTTTCGCAACCTCGTAGTGACGGGCGGATTCGTAAGAGGGCCAGTTGTTTTCCGCACCGTCGACGACACCGGTTTCAAGCGAGGAATAGACTTCGCCCATCGGCATCGGCGTCGGGTTGGCGCCGAAAGCCTGCATCATCGAAATCCACAGATCCGACTGCTGCACGCGGATTTTCAGGCCCTTCAGGTCCGCGAGTTTTTCGATGGGCTTTTTGGTGGTGTAGAAGGACCGCGCGCCGGAATCGTAAAAGGCAAGACCGATGAGGCCGTGCGGTTCGAAGGCCGCCAGAACCTCATCGCCGATCGGGCCGTCGACCGTGTTGTGCATGTGCTCCGTCGAGCGGAACAGGAAAGGCAGGCCGAGGACGGTGGTTTCCTTGACCAGATTGTTGAAGGGCGCGGCATTGACGCGGTTCATGTCGATGACGCCGAAGCGGGTCTGCTCGATGGTATCCTTCTCGCCGCCGAGAACGGAATTGTTCATGACCTGTATCTTGATGCGGCCCTTAGTGCGCTCGGCCAGAAGCTCGCCCATATATTTCACGGCTTCGACCGTCGGATAACCGTCGGGATGAATATCGGCCGAACGCAGGGTGATTTCCTGCGCCTTGGCGGAAACACCGGCGAGCGCGATCCCCATCGCGACGCACATCATGCTTGCAATCTTTTTCATGCTTTCCTCCTCCATTGTTGAAACGATCCAGCCCCTCCAAGGCTATCGGACCGATTTTTTCACGCCCATCCGGGCCGGCATGCAAAGACCTTTCACTTTAAAAGGATGATGGGGACCTCCCTTCCCCAGCCATCCCGGATTGACCTATGCCGCCTTGACTGGCGGCAGCTTGAACAGCGCTTCCGGATTTTCCACCAGCGCACGGTGGCGCGCTGCTTCATCCGGCAGCCAGCCGAGTATGAGTTCCGCAAGGCGGGCATCGTCGGGATAGGCCGCCGTCTCGCGGATGGAATTATGCGGCCAGTTGGTGCCCCAGACGATGCGCTCCGGCGCATGGGCGGCGATGACGCGCGAAAAGGCGGCGACGTCCTCATAGGGCCAGCTCTCGCGTGAGCTTTCGTAGACGCCGGCGAACTTGAACCAGAGATTGCCGCGGTCGATGAGTTTCAGAAGCGCCGCCATTTCCGGGCCATCGGTTCTGATGCCCTTGAAGAACTTGCCGTGGTGATCGAACACCCAGCGCGAGCGGATGTTCTGAAGGCGCGGCAGGTGATCGAGCAGCGTATTGCCGTCGAATTGCACCGCCACCATCCAGTCGGCCGCATGCGCGCGCTCGTCCACGGCTTCCAGCTCGGACAGGTTTACCGCACCGCCCGGCAAATCCATGATACGCGCACCGACGGCCCCTGCGGCGGCAAGCTTTTCCACGTCCTTTTCGGTCGTGCCGGCATCGATGATGACCACCGCGCGGGCCGCCTCGCCCATTTCCGCGACACAGGCGAGTGTGTTGCCGTTGTCGCGCTGATGGGCGTTGCCCTGGGTGATGATGACCCGGTCGATGCCGAGCCATTGCATGAGGCTGCGATAATCCTCCGGTCCGGGCAGAGCGCCCGGCGGCAGGCCCGGTCCACCCGGCAGGGCGGGATAGTAGCGCAGATAGAGATGCATCTGCGTATCGACGGCGCCTTTCGGGAAAGCAGGCCGAGGCGCTGTGCCGCTCAGTTTTCTGACAAGTTCGCTCACGGGTCTGGCATCCTGAATTCAAGCAATGCGTCGCGGTTGATCTCTATGCCGAGGCCCGGGCCGTTCGGGATCGTGACGACGCCGTTTATCGCCTCTATCGGCTTGCTCAGCACGGCCTGCCGGAACGGATTATAGGTGCGGTCGAATTCCATGATCGGCTCGATGGGATTGACCCGCACCGGATCGGGCGTCATCGCCGCCATGAATTGCAGGGCTGCCGCAATCTGTACGCCGGTGCCCCAGACATGCGGCACGATGCGCACGCCGTGCAGCGTGGCGAGCGCCGCGATCTTCTGCGTTTCGGAAAAACCGCCGCAGCCGCAGAGATCGGGCTGGAGAATATCCACGGCACCGGCGGAAAGCGCCTGCCACATGCCATAACGCCCGTGCCAGGTCTCGCCGCCCGCAACCGGGATCGGCTGGCCGGCCCGCACCCGGGCATAGGCATCGAGCTGTTCGGGAACCACCGGCTCCTCGAACCAGTCGATACCATAGTCGGCGGCGCGGTTGCCGAGCGCGATGGCCTCGGTGACGGTGTAGCCGTGATTGGCGTCGATCATCAGCCGCATATCCGGCCCAATCGCCTCGCGCACGGCGGCGATGACGCGGAGGTCCTCCTCAATGCCGAAGCCGATCTTGATCTTGCAGGCGTGAAAGCCGTCCGCCCGGCGCTCCGCCATCTCGGAGGCGTTGTCGGAAACGCGGTCGACGCCATCGCGCTTGAAGCTGCCGGTGGCATAGGCCCGCACGCTTTCGCGCCAGCGCCCGCCGAGCAGCATCGAGATGGAAGCACCGTAATGCTTGCCCTTGATATCCCACAGCGCGATATCGATACCGGACAAGGCCGTGAGGCTCAGGCCGCGCTGTCCCTGATCGCGCAGGGCATTATAAAGCACGGCCCAGATCTTTTCGGTCTGGCGCGGGTCCTGGCCGATGAGCCAGCCTGAGTAAGCCTTAACCACGGCGGCGTTGGGCCGCGCCGGGCCGAGGCATTCGCCCCAGCCGACGGTTCCGTCGTCGCATTCGATTTCCACCAGAACATGGGCGCGGCGATCAAAACGCATGGATGCGCTTTCGAACGGCGTGTCCAGCCGATGTTCGAGCAGATGCGTGCGCACCGCTGTGATCTTCATGGCTCCCCTCCCGCTTGTCTCGATCAGGCCTCCAAATCAGGCTTTGCGCTTGTGCGTGCCGATCAGGGCGTCGAGCATGCCGATTTCCTCATTGGTCAGGTCCTTCAGCGGCGCGCGCACCGGACCGGCATTGAAGCCCTGCAGGCGGACGCCGGCCTTGACGGCCGAGACGGCATAACCCTTGGCGCGGTTGCGGATCGCCATGAACGGATAGAAGAATTCCGTCAGGATACGCTCGCAGGTGGCGCGTTCGCCGGCGCGCAGGGCGGCGTAGAATTCATTGGCAAGACCCGGCACAAAGTTGAAGACAGCCGAGGAATAGGTGGTGAAACCGGCGCCGAGATAGGCTTCGGCAAACAGTTCCGCCGTCGGCATACCGCCGAGATACATCAGGCGGTCGCCCATCTTGGCGGTGATCTGGCGAACGAGACCGATATCGCCGGTGCCGTCCTTGAAGCCAACGAGGTTCGGGCATTCGTCGCAGAGACGCGCCAGCGTATCGGCCTGCAGCACGGAATTGTCGCGGTTATAAACCATGACGCCGATGCCGACCGACTGACACACCTTCTTGATGTGGGCGTAAAGGCCTTCCTGCGGCGCATCGATGAGATAATGCGGCAGAAGCAGGATGCCGTCCGCGCCGACCTTTTCGACCGAGCGGGCGATATCAACGGCAATCTCGGTGCCGTAACCGCAGCCGGAAACGATGGCGGTTTCACCGGCCACATCCTTGGCGGCGGAAACGATGGTCGGAATTTCATCCGGCTTCAGCGAGAAGAACTCACCCGTGCCGCCGGCGGCAAACAGCACCGGCGCTTTATAACCGGCAAGCCATTCGACATGCGCCCGGTAACTGTCCTGGGCGAAACGGCCCTCGGAATCGAAATGGGTGACCGGGAAAGACAACAGGCCGGAGCCGAGCGCCGTCTTGATTTGTTCAGGGTTCATGTTTGGTATTCCTTTGCAAATTCATTGACTGGAAGCCACCTAACCCGGTTGCCGCATGCTTGTCAACAATTCATCATACATGTTGTATGATGAATTGTTGAAATCTGTGACAGATCAGCGCGCCAGCCAGCCGCCGTCGACATTGAGAATGGCGCCGTGCACATAATCCGCCGCCGGCGAAGCAAGGAAA
The DNA here is from genome assembly GCF_027871645.1 of Agrobacterium sp. ST15.13.015. Taxonomy (NCBI): domain Bacteria; kingdom Pseudomonadati; phylum Pseudomonadota; class Alphaproteobacteria; order Hyphomicrobiales; family Rhizobiaceae; genus Agrobacterium; species Agrobacterium sp. ST15.13.015. Next base: position 29,091 of record NZ_JAQAHF010000022.1, on the reverse strand, counting down.
ACCGCCGCCCCGGCTATATCGTCGGAATGGCCCCAGCGGCCGGCCGGAATACGGTCGAGAATGGCCTTATTACGGGCCGCATCCGCACGCAGCGCCTCGGTATTGTTGGTTTCGATGTAGCCGGGCGCAATCGCATTCACATTGATGCCCTTCGCCGCCCACTCATTCGCCAGAAGCTTGGTGAGGCCCGCGACGCCGTGTTTCGCCGCCGTATAGGACGGCACGCGAATGCCACCCTGAAAGGAAAGGAGCGAAGCGATATTGACCACCTTGCCGGACCGGCCTTTCGCCAGCAACTCTTTCGCAAAAGCCTGGGTGGTGAAAAACAGCGCCTTGAGATTGACGTCCATCACCTCGTCCCAGTCGAGTTCGGAAAACTCGACGGAATCGGCACGGCGGATAATGCCGGCATTGTTGACGAGAATATCGAAACCGGCGCCGGCAAAACTGTCCTTCGCCGCCAGCGGATCGGCAAAATCGATAGACAATGCGCTGGCCTTGCCGCCGTCCCTGGCGATCATCTCCAGCGTTTCATCCGGCGCGCGGCGGGCGGCGCAGACCACCTCCGCCCCGGCAGCAGCGAGCCCCACCGCAATTGCCTGGCCAAGCCCCGTATTCGCGCCGGTGACGAGCGCTTTACGCCCCTGAAGCGAAAAGGGATTCTTCATTTCAGATCCCCCGGCTGGATGAAGTCCATGTCGGTGTAATCGACATTGTCTCCCGCCATGGCCCAGATGAAGGTGTAAGAACCGATGCCGGCGCCGGAATGGATGGACCAGGGCGGGGAAATCGCACCCTCTTCATTCGAAATGAACAGATGCCGGGTTTCCTGCGGCTCGCCCATCAGATGCAGCACGCGCGACTTCTCATCCATGCCGAAATAGAGATAGGCCTCCATGCGGCGATCGTGAATGTGGGAAGGAATGGTGTTCCAGACGGAACCGTCCTCCAGCGTCGTATACCCCAGCACCAGCTGGCAGCTTTCCATGACCAGCGGATGGATGAACTGGTTGATGGTGCGCTTGTTGGATGTCTCGGTCGCGCCGAGCTTGACCTCCTTGCTATTGGCCAGTGTAACGAGCTTTGCAGGCAGGCTGCGATGCGCCGGGCAGGAGGTGATGTAGAATCGCCCTGCCCCGTCAAAGGTCACCGCACCGCTGCCTGCGCCGAGATAAAGCACATCGCCGCGATTGAGGGTATAGGTCTCGCCGCCGGCGCTGACCGTGCCGGTCTCGCCGACATTGACGATGCCCATCTCGCGCCGGTCGAGGAAGGACGGCGTTTTGGTCTCTTCCACCTTGTCCAGCGTCAGCGGCGCACCGTTCGGCACCGCACCGCCCATCACGAAGCGGTCATAATGGGTATAGATCAGCCTGATTTCGCCGGAACGAAACATGTCGTTGGCGAGGAAATGCCGGCGGAGCCCTTCGGTATCCAGCGTTTTTGCATATTCCGGGTTCACGGCCTGCCTTGTTTCGACGGTCAACATCAAACTCATCCTTCATGATTGTTGCGTATGGCACATAATATATGTTATCCGCTTTTTGTACGATCTGTATGACAAGGTCAAGAGGCATAGGCATATCTCGACCACGGCAGGGACGTGCAACGCTGAGGGAGAATGGCAATGAAACGGCTTCTTGTTACCGGTGCTGCGGGCCAGCTTGGCCGCGTTATGCGCAAACGCCTTGCATCGATGGCCGAGACCATTCGCCTTGCCGATCTCGCCCCGCTCGATCCGGCAGGCCCGAACGAGGAATGCATGCAATGCGACCTTGCGGATGCAGACGCAGTGGACGCCATGGTTGCCGGTTGCGACGGCATCGTCCACCTCGGCGGCATATCGGTGGAGAAGCCTTTCGAACAAATCCTTCAGGGCAACATCATCGGGCTTTATAATCTCTACGAGGCCGCCCGCGCCCACGGCCAGCCGCGAATTGTTTTCGCCAGCTCCAACCATACGATCGGCTATTATCCCCAGACCGAACGGCTTGGTCCCGACGTTCCCTTCCGCCCGGACGGCCTCTACGGCGTTTCCAAATGTTTCGGCGAAAACCTCGCCCGCCTGTATTTCGAGAAATTCGGTCAGGAGACGGCGCTTGTGCGCATCGGCTCCTGCACGCCGGAACCCACCAATTACCGCATGCTGTCCACCTGGTTTTCTCATGACGATTTCGTGTCGCTGATCGAAGCGGCGTTCCGCGCACCCGTTCTCGGCTGCCCGGTCGTCTGGGGGGCCTCCGCCAACGATGCAAGCTGGTGGGACAATTCGCATCTCGGCTTTCTGGGATGGAAGCCGAAGGACAATGCCGAGGCCTTCCGGGAGCACATCGCCCGGACAGTTCCCAAACCGGACCGGAGCGACGCGGTAATCCGCTTTCAGGGTGGCGTGTTTGTCGACAACCCGATCTTCAAGGAGACGTGAAATGTCGCACGGACCTTTCCCGCGAAAAAGGCGGGATTGCATGCCAGGCCGCGAATGACGTATCGAGGAACGGTGCACGCAACCGACATTTTTTAGAACGGCGACCAAGATGACAAAAGCGACAAGCTTCGAACCGGCAGCCCCCCAAGGCAGAACGCTTGTGGTGAAGGTTTCGGAGGAACTCCGCGGCCAGATCGCCAAGGGTCGTTACAAGACAGGCGAGCGCCTGCCCTCCGAAGCGCAGATGACGCAGGAATTCGGCGTCAGCCGTACCGTGGTGCGGGAGGCAATCGCCTCGCTGCGATCCGACGGTCTGGTCGAGCCGCGTCAGGGCGCTGGTGTTTTCGTACTGGAACCCGCACCCACTGAGCGGCGCCCCTTCCACAATGTCGATCTTGCGCGCGTCTCGTCGCTGATCGAAATGCTGGAATTGCGCACCGCCGTGGAAGGTGACGCCGCCGGTCTCGCCGCCATTCGCCGCTCGCCGGCGCAGGAGGAAAAGATCATCGAGGCCTTCGATGCCTTCCGCGCCAGTGCCACCAGGGGCGTGCCGACGGCGGAGGCCGATTTCGCCTTCCATCTCGCCATTGCCGAAGCGACCAACAATCCCCGCTTCAGCGAGTTTCTGCAGGTGCTCGGCCCCACCCTCATTCCGCGCCGCGCCGTGGCCGAAAACGGCACGGAAACCGTGCTTTCGCCCGCCGATCTCGCCCGGCTCGTCGGTGAACATGAAGCGATCCTGATCGCGATACAGGACGGCGACGAGGAGGCGGCGCGCAGCGCCATGCGCAGCCATCTGAAAAGCAGCCAGACGCGTTATCGATCCATGTTGCGCGCGCCGCGCTGAGACTACCTGTTTAAACCGCATTGCATGACTGAGGAGAACGATATGCAGCAGCTTCCGACCTTCCCCACCGTTTCCCCCGACGATGGCGTGGAGCGCACCGTGCTTTCCGAAGCGCCGGAACTGATGGTGGTATCCTTCCGCTTCAAGACCGGCGCCGAAGGCAGGCTGCACAGCCATCCGCATGTGCAATCCACCTACGTCGCCAGCGGCAGCTTCCGCTTTTACCGCGACGGAGAAGCCTACGACCTTCAGAAGGGCGATAGCCTCGTCATTCCCGGCCATATCGAGCACGGCTGCCTGTGTCTGGAAGAGGGCGAGCTGATCGACTGCTTTACCCCGCGCCGCGACGATTTCCTCTGATCCGGCGCTCAGTCCGCCGATAAATCCCGCAGGCTGCGCGGCAGGCTGTTCATGCATTCCGCGCCGGAGCAGGTGACGAGGAACTGGTCCTCGATCATCAGCGCGCCCAGCCCTTCGCCATAAAACGGCGCTTCGAGCGCCACGACCATGCCGGGAAGAATGATTTCCGGATTGTCATGGGAAAAGAACGGCCATTCCTCGATGCCCACGCCACCGCCGACGGAATGGCCGAAATGGCCGCGATAATATTCGCTGAAACCTTGCCTGCGCATCGAGGCCAGCATGGCGGCGTGCACAGCACCGAATGTATTGCCCGGACGAATCACTTCGAGCCCGCTGGCAAAGGCCGCTTCCAGGGCGCTGAAAACATCGGCGGCCAGAGGCGAGACCGGCCCCCACGAAAAACTCCGCGCGCCATCCGATGAATAACCGTCGACCAGCGTGCCGACATCGGCCTTGATGAGCGCACCCGGCGTAACAACCGCCGCCATATCCGACAAAGCGGGTCCGACGGATATGTAATCCCAATGGCCGCTCAGCGAAAACCCGGATTTCGCGGCATGGGCCTGTGCGCCGGCCTTCCAGGCAGCGGAAAGCCCGCCGAGCGCCGCGCCGGGTCTCACGGCAGCAGTCATCGCGACCAGCCCAGCCTCAGCCGCCGCTGCCGCGCGCCTCAGAAGCTCGATCTCACGCTCGGATTTCACGGCGCGCAGACGGCGCAGCACGGCCGATCCGTCAACCCAATCGACATCGGGCAGCGCCTGACGCAGCGCCAGAAAATCGGCGGCGGGCATGAATTCGAGGTCTGCGCCAATGCGCGCCGCCGACAGCCCGCGCTCCCGCAGCAGGTCAGCCAGCAGGCCGAAACAGGCAGCGCGGTCGAATGTTTCCGGCCTAGGGCCACCGGAATTGTTGCGGCGATAGGCATCGTCCACCTGCGCGATGGTTTCGGCGCCCGACAGATCGACCAAATCGATCCAGATGCGATGGCAGCGCAGATCGACATCCGGCGCGGCCCTTCTGACAAGCGGGGCGGCATGATCGCTGACGATGGCCGCAAGCCGCGCATCGGCATCGGCCGGCACCAGCGCAATTGCCGAACCCGCCCTGCCCCACATGGTCGCGACACCGGCATGGGCGCCGACTGCATAACGGAAGGCTTCGGGCTGGAAAAGCACCAGCGCCTCAATATCCGCTTCCCGCATCAGTTGCTGGGCACGGCTTCGGTCGATATCGCTCATGGGAACCCCGGTATATCATTTGCCTGCAATGCCAGGCCGCACGGTTTATGAGCCTACGCTTTAGCAGTCACCAGGGAAGGAATGAAGGTGGAAGATGACATCTCCATCTCGAAGATCACCAGTTGGAACGAGTGGTTACCGCTTGTTTCTTCTCCCCGCCGGGGAGAAGTCCGCGGCAGCGGGATGATGGGGCAAGGGTAGAGATATGCGGAGAGCTAGCCCCCTCATCCGACCCTTCGGGCCACCTTCTCCCCCTCGGGGAGAAGAAACGGGCGGCGACGTCTTGCCCAATGTCATTGAGACGGCGGATAAATCCGCCGTCTCATTGTCTTTCACGCCTCCAGCCACTTCACCTGCTCGGCCGTCAGTTTGATATCCAGCGCTGAAAGACTGTCTTCCAGCTCCGCAATCGTGCGCGGCCCGATCAGCGGAATGACCGGGAAAGGCTGGGCGATGACATAAGCGAGCGCGATATGAATAGGGTGCCGCCCAAGTTTTTGGGCAAGCTCGATTGCCCGGTCGCGACGGACGAAGTTGCGGTCGGAATACCAGACGCGGACGATTTCCTCATCGTCATGCTTGTCGCGCCCTGCCCTGTCCGTGAAAAATCCGCGCCCCTGGCTGGACCAAGCGAAATTGGGAATCTGGCGCGATTGCAGCCATGCCTTCCACTCATCGTCTGATGCAGCAACGCAGCCCGCCCAGATGGGATCGAGCATTTCCGCCAGCGAGAAATTGTTGGAGAGCGCGGCCGGAGCCTGCTTGCCATTCTTCGCAGCATAGGCGGCCGCCTCATCCATGCGCTCGCGCGTCCAGTTGGAGCCGCCGAAAATGCCGCGAATGCGTCCGCGCCGGACTTCGGCATCCATGGCATCGACGAACTCGCCGACCGGAACCTCCAGATTATCGCGATGCATGAAATAGGCATCGACATAATCCGTCTTCAGCCGCGCGAGCGACTGATCGAGCTGCTTTGCGATCATGTCAGGATAGCAGAGCGGCGAATGTGCACCCTTGCCGATCAGTACGATCTCTTCACGCGGCACGTTGCGGCTGGTGTGCCAGTCGCCGAAAATCGCCTCTGTCCTTCCTGCGCCATAAACATAGGCCGTATCGAAGAGATTGCCGCCCGCCTCGTAGAAGGCATCCAGCGTCAGGGACGCGGAAGCGAAATTGGGGAAGAATTCGAAACCGAGCGCGACCACGGAAGCGGGTTTGGCAAGGCCCGGAATCTGCCGCTTCGGCACTGCGTTTCCGGCCACGACCTTGCCGCCGGCAATATTGGCAACGCGCGACGTTGCTTTTTCAATGCTGTATTCGAGCCCGACGGAAGCCCGCCATTGGTCCATGACACGCAGATTACCGAGGCTGTCCGCCCAGGCCATGCCGGGTGCATCGAATTCCTTTTTTCCCTGCCGGATCGCCTCGCCGGCCGCGTCGACCTCGAAGGAATAAAGCCAGCGATCCTCCGGCAACTCGATGGTTTCCACCTTGTCGCCCCTGATGATATCGATCCGCCCGGTGCCGCCCTTGTGGCCGGCGGCGAACCAGAAATCCTTGACCTCGATACGGCCCTCCGAGCCGATGATGCGCAGCACATTGTCCTGCGCCGCCATGATCGAGCACGAGACTTCCGCGACGATGCCGTTTGCGAATTTCAGCACCGCCGAGGCCCATTCATCGACGCCCGACTGGCCGAGATGGGCGGCGCCCGCCACTTTTTCCGGTTCGGCAAAAGGTTTTCCATCCACGGCGCCGGCGATCATCCGCACCATGGAAACCGGATAACCGCCGACATCGAGAATGCCGCCGCCCGCCGTTTCATTGGCGAACAGCCGGTGATCGGCCCGGAACGAGCCCATGTTGAAACCGAAGCTGGAGCGGATGATGCGGACATCGCCCACCGCCCGGGCTTTCACCAGTTCCAGCAATTTCGACGTCTGCGGGTGCAGGCGATACATATAGGCTTCGCCCGCGAAGACACCGGCCTTTTTCGCCTCGTGGAAAATGGCGTCGGCATCATAGGCGGAAAGCGCGATGGGCTTTTCCACCAGCACGTTTTTACCCGCCCGGATTGCCTTGATCGCCCATTCGGCATGGCCGGTATGGGGTGTGGCGATATAGACGGCGTCGATATCGGGATCGGCAAGCAGCGCGTCGTAACCCTTGATAATGCGCGCACCGGAAAAAGCTTCGGCAAGGCCCGGCTTGTCCGGGTTGCGGGTGGCGATGGCCTCTAACCTGCCGGTGCGGGAATGGGCGATACCGTCAGCAAAAGTTCTGGCGATGGTGCCCGGGCCGATGATGCCCCAGCGGATCGGTTGTACGGTCGTCATGAAATCCTCGTCTTTCATATCAGTCTTGGGTGCTTGGGAAAGGGTTCAGCGCAGGCGTTCACCCTTGCTATCGAAAAGGAAAGCCCGGCGGGCGGAAAGGCCGACCGTCAGCCGGTCGCGATTGCCGACATCGCGCGATTCCGGCCGTTCGATGATCAGCTGCTCGCCGCCTTCGGTTCGGGCATAGACATAGCTGGTATTGCCAAGATGTTCGGCGACATCGACATGCACGGTGAGATCGGCATCGCCCCCGCCCGCATCGGCAAAATGCTCCGGCCGGATGCCAAGCGAGACCTTGGCCCCCTCGTTGACGCCTTCCTTTATCGGCAACGTCAGCCGCACCGCAGGATCGCTGTCGAGAGCGAGCGTGACGCTGTCGGCGCCGCTACCGATGATGGTGGCGTCGAGGAAATTCATCTTCGGCGACCCAACGAAACCGGCAACGAAGCGGTTGGCGGGATCATCGTAGAGATCGAGCGGCGCGCCGACCTGCTCGATATTGCCCGCCCGCAGCACCACGATCTTGTCGGCCAGCGTCATCGCCTCGGTCTGGTCATGCGTCACATAAATCATCGTGGTGCCGAGCTGCTTGTGCAGCCGCGAGATTTCCACGCGCATCTGAACCCGCAATTCGGCATCGAGGTTGGACAATGGCTCATCGAACAGGAAGACCTGCGGTTCGCGCACGATGGCGCGGCCGATGGCGACGCGCTGGCGCTGGCCGCCGGAAAGCTGCTTCGGCCGGCGCTGCATCAACTCGTTGATCTGCAGGATTTCGGCGGCGCGGTTGACCCGCTTTTGCGTATCGGCCTTCGGGTTGCCGTTCATCCGGAGGCCGAAGGAGAGGTTTTCGGCAACCGTCATATGCGGATAAAGCGCATAGGACTGGAACACCATGGCAATGCCGCGATCGGCCGGGTCGGCATCACTCACCGTCCTGCCGCCGATCACGATATCCCCACCGGAAATATCCTCCAGCCCGGCGATCATGCGGAGAAGCGTGGATTTGCCGCATCCGGAGGGGCCGACGAAAACGACAAATTCCCCGTCCTTTACCTCCAGATTTGCGCCATGGATCACTTCCAGCGCGCCATAACGCTTGACCACGTTGTTGAGCGAAAGTTCCGCCATGCGGCCCCCTTACTTGACTGCCCCGGCGGAAATGCCGGCGATGAAGTGACGCTGCAACGCCACGAAAACCACGAGAATGGGTGCGGTGAGCAGCACCGCGCCGGCCATGATGCCGCCCCATGACACTTTGGTGAGCCCGATGAGGGTGCCAAGCGCCACGGGTGCGGTCATCATTCCTGGGCGGGAATTGATGAGAAGCGGCCAGAGGTAATTGTTCCACGAGGCCAGAAACAGGATGATGGAGAGCGCCGCCATGGTGGGCCGGGCGAGCGGCAAAGCGATGCGCAGGAAGATCTGCCATTCCTTCACGCCTTCCACCCGTGCCGCGTCGAAAAGTTCCGTCGGCATCATCGAGAAGGATTGCCGCATGAACAGCACGCCGAGCGAGTTGAACAGCGGCGGCACGATCAGCGCCACCCAGGTGTTGGCAAGCTTGAATTCCCGCGCCACCATGATGAATTGCGGAATGACGACGACGGCAAACGGCAAAGTGATGGTGCCGAGAATGATGGCGATTACCACCCCGCGTCCGGCAAAACGGTAACGCGCCAGCGCCCAGCCGGCCATCGATGTCAGGAACACAGAAAGCACGGTGTAAATGACGGCGACGGTGATCGAGATGAACATGGCCCTGAGGAAATTGGTGTCCGCCTGCAGATTGTTGAAATTCTCGACGAAATTGGTGGATGGCACCAGCACGATATCCGGGCTGAAAATGCCGTAATCCGGCATGGTCGAGAACACGAACATCATCCACAGCGGAAACAGCCAGATGATGGCAAGCGGCGTCAGCGCCGCATGCAGCGCGATCTTCTGCCAGAAAAGCGATCTCGATTTCGATCTCATTTCGGCTCCCTCCCGACCCAGAGATTAAGCAGCGAAATGGCGATGGCGAGCGCCGCCATGGTGTAGGCAATGGCCGAGGCATAACCGAAATTGAGCGAGGTAAAGCCCTGGCGGTAAAGGAACAGCCCCAGCGTCTCTGTGCCCCCGCCCGGCCCGCCCCTGTTGGTGATGAGGAAGGGTTCGGCAAACAGCTGCATGGTGCCGATGACCGACAGGACGACGCAGAACAGGATGATGGGTTTAAGCAACGGCAGGGTGATATAAAAGAACTGCTGGCGCTTGCTCACCTTGTCCAGCGTCGCCGCTTCATAGACATCGCCGGGGATGGATTGCAGGCCGGCGAGAATGATGATGGCGTTATAACCCGCCCAGCGCCAGGTGACGGCGATGATGACGAGCGCCATGGCCGCATTGGCATTGTCGAACCACGAGATGGGCGAAAGGCCGACGGAGGTGATGAGCTTGTTGATGATGCCGAAATCGGCGCTGAACATCAGCCGGAACACCGCCGCATAGGCCACCTCGCCAACGACGACAGGCGCAAAAAAGGCAAAACGATAAAGCGGCCGCGCCTTTAGGAGCGGCGAATTCAACAGCACCGCCATGACGGTGGCGAGCGCGATCATCACGGGCACCTGAATGACCAGAATGATCAGCGTGTTATAAAGCGCATTATAAAAGGCCGGATCGGAAACGAGCCGCCCCCAGTTCATGGAGGGCGCAAACCGCCACGGATTGATGCGGGTATTCTGGAACGACAGCATGAACGAGCTGATGATCGGCCAGACCCAGAAGGTGGCGAAAATCAGGAGATAGGGCGCAAGGAACGCATAAGCGATCCTGTTCCTAGACGGCATGGTGACCTCCAGATGCCGGACGATGGGCCGGATAAATGGAAAAGCTTCAGAAAGGCCTGCCCTGTTTTTCAGGGAAAACGCCATTGCAAAACGCTGCGGCATATTTCTTCTCCCCGAGGGGGAGAAGGTGGCCCGAAGGGCCGGATGAGGGGGCTGGCTCTCGGTATATCTTTACCCTCGCCCCCTCATCCCGCTGCCGCGGACTTCTCCCCCTCGGGGAGAAGAAACTTATGGCACCCGCTCGGTCCTAACCGCCGGCTTACTCCGCCACCGGCAGGCCTGTCGCCGTTTCGATCTGCTTGGCGGCATCGTCGAGCGCCGCTTTCGCGTCGGGATAACCGCCCGCGAAATATTTCGTCTGCGTCGCCTTGTAGATCGCATCCGCATCCGACTGGAACGCCGTGCCGCGGCTCGGCACGATCTTCGGCAGGGTGGCGAGAATATCGGTCCAAACCGCCTGTCCGCCCCAATAGGGCTGCTTTTCCTTGACGAAAGGATCGTCGATGGCGGACAGCAGCGAAGGAACGAGGCCGAAGGATTTCAGCATCGTCACCTGTCCTTCATTGGTGGTGAGCGCGTAATCGATATATTTCCACGCGGCCTCCTTGTGTTCCGAGGTGGAGCTGATCGCCAGCGACGAACCGCCGAGGTTGGCGGCGTGAGGGCCATCCGGCGTCAGGCTCGGCATCAGATAGACGCCCCATTTGCCGGAAAGATCAGGAGAGCCGGAACGAACCGTGCCTTCATACCAGGCGCCATACATCTGGCTGGCGGCCTTGCCGGCGGTATTGGCCTGGATTTTCTCATCCCAGATCGCCGCCGTGATGATGCCGGCGTCTTTCATTTCCTTGACCTTTTCAAGGGTCGCGACACAGGCGGGCTGGTTGATGGTGATGTTCTGGCCATCGGTCGAAAAGTAACCGCATCCCTGCTCATTGGCGATCATGCGAAACCATTCGCTATCGCCATTGAAATCGGCCTGCGCCATAACGGTGCCGGGATTGGCGGCCATGACCTTCTTGCCGGCGGCGATGAAATCATCCCAGCTTTTAATGGTGGCCGGATCGACGCCTGCCTTCTCATAGAAGTCGCGGCGATAAAATACCGCCACCGGACCGGAATCCCACGGAACCGCATAGGCGACACCGTCAACCTCCAGTTCCGTGCGCTTGAAATCAGGGAAAAGCGCCTGTTTCTCAGGCGTATAGCCAAGCTCGGTCAGATTGGCGAAACAATCGGGAAAACGACTCCAGAACAGTTCCGCTTCGAAATTTTCAATGGTGACGATATCAGGAAGACCATCACCCCCGGCTGCGCAGGCAGCCAGCGTCTTGTCAAAAACCTGATTGTTTCCAAGGTCTTCAACGACGATCTTGATATCCGGATTCTGCTTGTTGAAGCCCTCTACCGTGGATTTCAGCGCGGAAGCCGCGACATTCCAGCTCCAGATGGTGACGGTCTCGGTTTGCGCGAAAGCCGGGGCTGCGAGAAGCAGCATGGCCGTAGACGCGCCAAGAAATTTCAAGCACATTGAAAACCTCCCTTTTTCAATTGCCGTTCTTCAGCGAACATGGGCACATTACCGGCGGCAGGAAATCTGTCTCGTAAAAAGGGAACATCGATTTGGCGGAAAGTAAGATTGCCGAGAGAGCCTTCTACCAGCCGGGTGCGAGCAGCATCGAAGGCATGCCGACAACGCTTCAGCTTTTTCACAATCATCCGCCCATCATGCTCAGGCCCCACTGGCACGCGCAGGTGGAAGTGAATTACGTCATGTCGGGATCGGTGCATTACCGCATGGGCGACCACGACCTGACGCTCAACGCCGGCCAGATGTGCATTTTCTGGGGCGGCCAGCCGCATCAGATGGACCATTCCTCCGACGATTCCTTTTATGCCGGCGCGCACCTGCCGCTCGTGCATTTCTTCCGCATGCGCCTGCCGGCCGCCGTCTCCAGCCAGTTGATGGGCGGTGCGACGATGGTGAGTGCCGAGACGGACAGGGCGGATGCAGAAAATTTCGGCCGCTGGTTCCGCTACGTCACCTCGGGCGATCCGGCAAAAGCCCAGCACGCGGTGGAGGAACTGCTGCTTCGGGTAGAGCGGATGTTTCTGGAGCCTTACTCCGTCATATCCTCGGCGCTCGATGGAAAACGCAGACAGGATGAGGAGGGCATGGCGCCCTCCATCGGTGTGGTGCGCATGTGCGACTTCATCGCCGCCAATTTTCTCGACGATATCGACGCGACGGAAATCGCCCGTGCCGCATCGCTGCATCCGAAATATGCGATGAACCTGTTCCGCAAATCCACCGGGATGACGCTGATCAAATATCTGACCCTGCTCCGGCTCTCCCGCGCGCAGGCGATGCTGATGACCGGCAAGGACAATATCCTGCAAATCGCCATGGAAAGCGGCTTCGGCTCGGTCAGCGCCTTTAACAAGGCGTTTCGCCAGATCGCAGGCATGTCGCCTTCCGATTTCCGCCGCGACATGCGGGCGACGGCGGCTTAGTCTTCATTATCGGCGAAAGCGGCGCTGCGCTGCCGCGCCGCCTGCCGATAGGCCCTTGGTGAACTGCCCAGCATTCGCCGGAACATGGTGGTGAAAGCCGGGATGTTTTCATAACCGGCATCCAGCGCCACATTCGTCACCGCCTCGCCGGCTGCCAGCCTCGGCAGGGAGGCGAAGATACAGGCCTGCTGGCGCCAGGTGACGAAACTCAACCCCAATTCCTTGCGGAACAGCCGCGTAAACGAGCGCCGGCTGATGCCCATGGCCGCCGCCCAGTCATCGATCTCCACCCGCGCCACCGGCTTTTTCAGGAAATCGCGGCACAGCGCCGCCAGCCGCTCGTTATCGGGAAAAGGCAATCCGAGCGGTCGGTCCGGCAGACGGTTGATCTCGTCCAGCAACAGCGCCCGCACCAGACCACGCCGATGAAAAGCGGGCGGCTCATGCTCTTCGCCCAGCAGTTCCGCAATCAGGCTGGAGGCGAGATCGGTGATTTCCACCACCCGCGGCACTTCCGCCTGAAACAGGTCGGGATGCACATAGATCGATTGCATTTCCACCGTCGATATGGTTTCCGACTCGTGTTCCAGGCCGGCGGGAATAATTAGCCCATGGCCGGGCGGTATCATCCAGCGACCATCTGCGGTGCTGACCAGAACCACGCCCCGGCGGGCATGCCAGATCTGCGCCCGCAGATGGCTGTGGACCGGTGCGCGATGTCCCTTGGCATAGGTGCGGGAAATCGCCAGCACCGGCTCGTTGGTGCCATCGATCAAATTCAGCATGTAGTTGTGGTCTTCGGCAGAAAAGGAGCCGAAGATCATGGAATTGTTTTTTGCCATTTGGCCCACTCACAAAGAAAATCGTCCAGAGCAAAGATGCAGGCCAGAAACAATATGAATAAAAGCGGGAAGAAATAAAGACATGTTTCCCGCCTTCCGCCGGGAACCGGAGAGGACTTCATCATGGCCACTGTCACCAGCGCCAGCACCAGCACCGGGTTCAACCCGCAACGCACGGCGTTTTCAATCATCGCAGCCGCCAGCTTCTGCCACATGCTGAACGACATCATGCAATCGCTGCTGACGTCGCTCTACCCGCTGCTGAAAGCCAATTACGCGCTCGATTTCATGCAGATCGGCCTGCTTACCTTCGCCTTTCAGGTCACCGCCTCGCTGCTGCAGCCGGTTGTCGGCATGGTGACGGATCGCTGGCCGATGCCGTTTTCCCTGCCTGTCGCCATGCTGTCCACCTGCGCCGGCCTTATCACGCTTGCTTTTGCCCATAGTTTCGAGGTTCTGGTGATCGGCGCCTGCCTCATCGGCATCGGTTCGGCGATCTTCCATCCGGAAGCTTCCCGCGTTGCACGTCTCGCATCCGGCGGCCGCCACGGTCTGGCACAGTCCTTCTTCCAGGTGGGCGGCAATACCGGCACCGCCATCGGCCCGCTGCTCGCCGCCTTCATCGTCATCCCGCTCGGTCAGACGAGCCTCAGCTGGTTCTCGCTGATCGCGCTCGTCGGTTTTGGCGTGCTTTCCTGGGTTGGCGTCTGGTACACCCGCCACCGCCGCGCAACCGTTGGCAAGGCGCCGGCCAGCCGCACGCTTCCCCTTGCCCGTGGCACGGTGATCATGACGCTTCTGGTGCTGGTGGTTCTGACCGCCACCAAGAATGCCTATCTCGCCAGCCTGTCCAGCTACTTCACCTTCTACACCATCGACAAGTTCGGTCTTGGTGTTCAGGACGCGCAGGTTCTGCTGTTCCTCTTCCTCGGCGCTTCGGCGCTCGGCGTGTTCTTCGGCGGCCCGATCGGCGACCGTTTCGGCTCCCGCGTCGTCATCTGGTTCTCGATCCTCGGCGTCATTCCCTTCGCGCTGCTGCTGCCCTATGCGAACCTCTTCTGGACGGCCATTCTCGTCGTCGTCATCGGCTTCGTGTTCTCCTCCGCTTTCTCGGCCATCGTCGTGTTCGCGCAGGAACTGGTGCCGGGCCGCGTCGGTCTCATCGCCGGCATGTTCTTCGGTTTCGCCTTCGGTTTCGGCGGCATCGGGGCGGCGGTTCTGGGTGTTTATGCGGATAATGAAGGCATCGAATTCGTTTACCGCATCTGCTCCTACATGCCGCTGCTCGGCCTGCTCACGGTGTTCCTGCCCAAACTGCCGAGCCACCGTTAAAAGCCTCGCGTTCAACGCTTTTCAACACGGCGGTCACCTGTGATACTCAGGTGACCGCCGTATTCCGTTGAGCAAAGCCCTCCCCATGCAAATCCCGATAAAATCGATCCTCGTTTTCCACGCCGCGGCAAGGGCGGGCAGTATTTCACGGGCGGCGGAGGAACTGAGTGTCACACCTTCGGCCGTTTCCCAGCAGATCCAGTTGCTGGAAGGCCAGCTCGGCACGACGCTGATGGCGCGGGCGGGTCGCAAGGTGACGCTGACCGAGGCGGGCGAGCGGTATTTCTCGATGATCACCGCCCAGATCGAGCAGATCTCCGACGCCACCGACAGTATTCGCGGCTTCCGCTCTGTCACCACGCTGACGATCCGGGCGACGCCGACCATATCCAACAAATGGCTGCTGCCGCGTCTCGGCTCGTTTCTGGAGGAGCATCCTGAACTGGAAGTGCGCCTTGACGGCACCAACGAGCCGACAGATTTTTCGCAGGAACTTGTCGATATAGAGCTGCGCCATGGCGACGGCCGCTGGCCGGGCCTCTTCGTGGAAGGGCTGGTGGAGGAGGAATTCTTGCCGGTCTGTTCGCCGAATTATAAGGGTGCGGGTAATTTTCTGCCTGAGGAATTGCAGAACCAGCGGCTGATCCATTCGGTGAAGGCGCAGGCGCAATGGAACCACTGGTTCCCTCTGGCCGGCGTGACAGCCGAAAAGCGCTGGCGGCGGGTGCTGTTCGACCGCAGCCACATGGCCATCGATGCCGCCGTTCTCGGCATTGGCGTGGCGCTGGAAAGCACATTGATGATGGAGCGGGAGCTTCAGGACAAAATGCTGGTGCCGGCCGTGACGGACGCGCCGCGCATCAAGCTCGTCACCCAATGGATCGTCTGCCCGCATTCCCATCTGCGGCAGAGAAAAGTCATGCTGTTTCTGGAGTGGATGCGAAAACAACGCGACGAGTGGCAAACCCGTCGCGTTGTCTGAGGTTTCAGGCAATCCGGTTTTCGCGTCAATAAAGCCCCATCAGCCGAATTGGCCCGAGCGTCAGCACCGGAAAAAGCACCAGCGCGAAGATGGCGAGCGTCAACACCGTCATCGGCGCCAGCGAACCGCGAATGACATCCTCGATCTTCATGTTGGCCACCTGTGCCGCCGCAAACAGGCAGACCCCCACCGGCGGCGTCACGAGCCCGAGTGTCAGCGTCATGACAGTCACGATCAGGAAATGGATCGGATCGATGCCCAGCGCCTCCACCGGCGGCATCAGCACGGGGATGAGGATAAACATCGCCGGGATCGCTTCCATGAAGATGCCGATGATGAGCAGGAAGACGAAGATGACGAGCATGCCTGTCATCGGGCCGAGGTTCATGGCCTTCAGGAGATCGGCAACCTGCTCCGGCAGGCCATCGAAGGTGAAGACCCAGGCGGCGAGCTGCGAGGTGGCAGCGATGAACAGGATGGTGCCGGAAATGCGCGCCGTCGAGATCAATATTTCCGGCAGTTCGCGTACCGGCAGGGTGCGGTAAACGATGACGCCGAGCACCGCTACATAAACCACCGCGATGGCTGCGGCTTCCGTCGGCGTGAACAGGCCGCTGGCAATACCGATGATCAGGATCAGCGGTGTCAGCATCGGCAGGATTGCGCGAAGACCCGTGACGACCACCAGACGGAAATTGAACGGTGTCGGCGGATTGTAGCCGTAATGCACCGAATAGAAGTGGTTGAAGACCAGAAAGGCGAAGGCGATGAAGAGGCCGGGCACCAGACCGGCGATCAGCAGCGTGCCGATCGACACGTTGGCGATGGAACCGGCAATCACGATCAGGATCGACGGCGGAATGATCGAGGAGAGTGTGGAGGTGCAGAGCGTCATGCCGACGGCATAACCCTTCGGAAAGCCGTGCCGCTCCATGGCCTTGATCTCGATGGCGCCGACCGAGGCGATATCGGCGACGGACGAGCCGGAGACGCCGGAAAAAATCACCGAGGAGATGACGTTGACGTGGCCAAGCCCGCCGGGAAGCCAGCCGACCATGGCCTCGGCGAAATCGAAGATACGCTCCGCCACACGTCCCCGTTCCATGACGGTGCCGACGAGGATGAACAGCGGCACGGCGACGAGGAGGAAGGAGTTCATCGACGAGAACATCGTCTGCGACAGCAGGTCCATGGGCATGGAGGTGAAGAGCCACAGCGTGCCGACACTGGCGAGCGCCAGCGCAATGGCGAGCGGCACGCCAAGCATGCTGAGACCGAAAAAAGCGACGAGAAGAAAGACCGACATGGCTCAATGTCCTGCTGAAATGGAGATATCGGCATGGGCGATCTCATCCGCCGGCAGACCAAGCTCGGGAAGCGCGATGAGCTCCCGGCGGCTGCGCAGCGATTCGATGATGGCCAGCACGGCGATGACGGCGGAGACGGGCAAGACAATGCCGATGGTCCACATGGGGATCGGCAGGGTGGCGGCGGTCTCGTTCATCATGATCTGCTGGCGCACCATGGTCAGGCCCGTCCAGCCCATCATGCCGAAGAAGAACACCGAGGAACCGACATAGATCGGCACCGCCAGCCGCCGGAAGAAGCGGTGAAACAGCACCAGGAACACCACCACACGGGCGCTTTCAACGGTGCGGAAGCCGGCGGCAAGGCCGAGGAACACCATCCAGATGAAGAGGAAACGCGTCGCCTCCTCGGTCCAGGGAAGCGGGCTGCCGGCAAGGCGGCCGATGACCTGAAGAAGAACGACGATGAGAATGCCGGCACAGGCTGCCCCTGCGGCCACATCGGCGATGACTTTAACGATGGTGCCGAGCACCGAAGGTTTCGTATCGTTCATGACAATACCCTTCCACTGCTGAAACCGGATATCCGGTAAAACGAATGCCACCCTGCCTCTGCGGCAAAGCAACCCTTGCTGACGTTGGGGAAGGCCGGACCGAGATCCGGCCTTCCCTGCGCGAAAACGTCAGTTCGTCTTGAGGAAAGCCTGCGTCTTGTCGAAGAACGCCTGATCTTTCACCAGCGCGGAGAACTTTGCCGAAAGACCGGCCGCCACCGCCACGAAAGCCTTGCGTTCGTCGTCCGTCAGCGTGTTCACCTCCATGCCGTTCTTCTTCAGCGTTTCGAGCGACTTGTCGATATCGGCAGCGTCGTTCTGCGCTTTCCAAAGCTCGGTTTCAGTCGCCGCTTCCTTCAGCGCCGTCTTGAAGCCCTCGTCAAGACCTTCGAAGCGGGCCGGGTTCATACCCAACACCCAGGCGTCAGCAATGTGGTTGCTGATCGTCAGATATTTCTGCACCTCGTAAAGCTTGGCGCTGACAGGCACGTTGACCGGATTTTCCTGTCCATCGACGACTTTGAGCTGGAGCGCATTGTAAACCTCAGCAAAAGCCATCGGTGTCGGGGCAGCCCCCATGGCGCCGAAGAACTCGACCCAGAGCGGATTGTTCGGCACCCTCAGCTTCATGCCCTTGAGATCGGCCGGCGACTTGATCGGCGCCTTCGAATTGGTGATCTGGCGCAGCGGCCGCGACCATAGATCGAGCCCGAGAATGCCGATCTTGCTGAGATCGGTGGAAAGCTCCTTGCCGAGATCGCTGTCGAGATAGACCCTGAGCTGGTCGATATCGCGGAACTGGTAAGGAATGGCGATGGCCGTGAACTTCGGATTGAAGGTCGCGTAAAGCGAGGTCGAGTTCAACAGCATGTCCAGCGAACCGCCGGCCAGCTGCTTGACGCCCGCCGAAGGATCGCCGCCATAAAGCGTGCCGTTCGGAAACACCTTGATCTTGAGCTTGCCATCGGTCTTTTTCGAAACGATCTCGGCAAACTTGTTGGCGGCAAGCGTGATTTCGGACGTATCCGCATCGGGCGTCGAAAGCGTCAGCGTTTCGGCCTGCGCGATGGATGCGACCAGCATGGTGGCGGCCAGAGCCAGCCCGTAAAGTTTTGAAATTTTCATGTGTTCCTCCCTTTGTTGTCTCTCAAACAGTTTCGAGCGTTCCTCCGAACGCATTCATGCGCTTAATCTCAAGGATCACACCGCTGTGATCAAGCTCGCCCGCGCCATGCTCGACCATGGAGCGGAACAGCCGGTCAACCTCCTCGCCGACCGGTAGTCTGAGGCCCCGGCTTCTGGCGAAGGCCAGCGCCGTGGACGTATCCTTCACCTGATATTTCGCCGGCCCGCCGGGACGGAAATCGCCTTCCACCATGCGTTTTCCGTGCTGGCGGAAGACGGTGGAATCGGCGAAGCCGCCAAGCAGCGCGTGGCGCACCTGCGCCGGGTCCGCTCCCCCCTCTTCCACGAGGGTCAGAGCCTCGGCGACGGCGCAGATTGTCGAGGCGACGATCAGCTGGTTGGCGAGCTTGGCCAGAGAACCGCAGCCCACCGGACCGACATGGGTGACGCGCCCCAGACAACCGAGGAGCGGCCGCAGCGCATCCACATCCTGCTGTTCGCCGCCGGCCATGATGGCGAGCGTTCCTTCGATCGCTCCCTTTTCACCGCCGGATACAGGCGCATCGACATATCTAACCCCGCATGCCCTGGCTGCCTCCGCCTGTTCCATTGCGGTCTCGACGGGAATGGAACTCATGACCAGCAGCACCGCGCCGGGCTTCATGGCTGAAACGACGCCCGATGGGCCGAGCAGAACCTCGTTGCAGACCGGCCCGGAACTCAGCATGCAGAGCACGGCATCCGCTTCAGACACAGCCTCGGCAGCCGTTGCCGCCGCCAGCACGCCCTTCTCCGCCAGAACCGCAGCTTTTTCAGCGCTGCGGTTCCAGGCTTTGACGGAAAACCCGGCCTCCGCCAGACGCCCCGCCATGGGGGCACCCATGATACCCGTTCCGATAACGGCGATCCGGCGGATGTCTGCCATCGTTCCCATCCTTCAAAGCCATTGCCGGTTCAGGAAACGCACCGGCAGTTCTTCTTCGATAAGGGCGGGAAAGGTCTCGCGAAACCGGTCGAGATGCGGTGTTTTGAGATGATCGTCGAAAGCCTGCCGGCTGTCATAGACCTCGTAAAACACCACATTGTTCCCCGTTTCCGGCCGCACCACGTCGAATTGCCGGCAACCCGGTTCATCCTGAACCGAATGCTGGGCGTCCTCGCGCGCAGCGTCGAGAAAGGCATCCATAGCGTCAGGCTTCACCCGAAATTCCGCGATCACCACGAAAGCTCCCTTCGACATGTTCCGTTCTCCGTCCATTACGCAGCTGCGTCTTTTTGCGGACGGAAGCGGTTTTCCATGTCCTGACGCAACTTCACCACATCGAGGTCGTTCACCAGTTCCACATCGTCGAAGCTGACAATCTGGTCCTTTTTGATGGCGCGCTTCAGCTTGACATTATGGGCAAGGCCAATCGGCAGCGCCTTCATATCGAGGCTGCGGGTGGCCGGAATGGCGTTCGCCCAGACCGCGTATCCGCCCTCGCCGTCCAGCATCTCGCCTGGCTGCATATCCTTCTTCGCCGTGGCGACGGCATCGCCGCGGAACTCCTTGGAGCAACCGGTCGCTTCGTTGCGCAGCACGGCGGAAAGCACGCTGATCGAGGTTTCCAGCCCGATAATGTGGAACGGACGCCACATGGAGGCGTACCAGCCGGACGGATCGGTCAGCAGGCCATATTGCTTGAAGCAGGCGCGGGCATATTCATTGTGGGCCTTGAAGGTGACGAAAACACCATAGCGGATGTTGTTGAACACCTCGCGTCCGTCCGGCTCCTGGCTCGCAGCAATATCGACCAGACCGGAGCGCGACATACGGCCGCCATCGGCAGCGGGGCGGAAGACGCGGGCGAGATCGTGCAGGCCGGCGGGCGGAAAAGCCAGACCGTCATCCGGGCAATCCAGTCCCGTGCCGTTGGCGACGGCCGCCATCTCGATGGCCGCCTTGGTGCCGTCGGTGAAGGAATTGTACATTTTTGGATTGAAGTCGCCCTTGGCCACTTCCTCGTCCGTCCAGCCGAAATAACCCCAGACCGTGTCCGGCGTCGAATAACGGTAACGCGGCTCGAAATTCATGCCCTTGCCGGCAGAAACGACCTCGAAACCGGTGGCGCGCGCCCAGTCAACCAGCTCGCAGATCAGCGCCGGCTGATCGCCGTAAGCCATGGAATAGATCAGGCCCTTGGCCCGCGCCTTTTCAGCAAGGATCGGCCCGACCATGACATCGGCTTCGACATTGACCATGACGACATGCTTGTTGTGATCGATGGCGCCAAGCGCGTGGCGCGCGCCGGCCAGCGGATGGCCGGTCGCCTCGATCACGCATTCGATCTCGCCGCAGGCGAAAAGCTCGTTCACATCGTCGGTCACATAGGTCTTGCCGCTCTTCAGCGCCTCGGCGCAGCTCTTCGCATCGTAACGCTCCTTCGGCCAGCCAACGCGATCCAGCGATTCCTTCGCCTTGCCGACATTGAGGTCTGCGACGGCGACCATGTGGAAACCGGCGATGCGCTGCGCCTGCGCCAGCACCATGGAGCCGAACTTGCCCGCGCCGATGAGACCAACCCGAACAGGCTTGCCGCCGGCTGCACGCGCTGACAGAAGAGAATAGAGATTCATGTTTTGACATCCTTCGCTGGGGAAATTGCTGGCGAGAATGTCCGGTCAGCCCGGCGAAGGCCATGCGACACCGAGGCTGCGAAGGCTTATTCCTCGCGGCACGGACGGCATGACGATCTAACGTTCCTCCCGGATACCGGCACGCCTTTGCGCCGGCTCTCGCGGTCGCCTCCCAAAGCAACCTTGAAAACAGAGTAGGAGCGTTCAAATATTAGTTCTATTTAGAAAATCAGATTCTTTGTTTAGCTTATCTAACAAATCATCAGGCCGATTTGCGCAGCATCAGATCGGCGCTGAGGAGAATGCGCTCGCGCATCCGCGTCGTGTCATCCGCCTCCTCGTCCAGCTTCTGCAACAGAAGCTCGATCGACAGCCTGCCGATCTCGTTATAGTTCTGCGCTACCGTGGTAATCGGCGGGCACGCATAACGCGACAGCGGATGATCGTCATGGCCGGCGACCCTGAGGTCATAATCCGCACCATGGCCGACCCTGAGGCCCTTCTGGAAGGCGGCGGCGATGACACCGAAGGCGATACGGTCGTTGGCGCACAGAATGGTGCGCGATGGCAGAGAACCCGCCCCTTCCAGCAGCCGGCCCGCCTCATCGAAGGCGAAACGCTCGAAATCCCAGGTGACAATATCCGGAACGTTGATCACCTGCGGCTCGAAACCAAGGCGCCGCATGGCCTCCTCATAGGCGGTGCGACGCGTGGCGGCATTGGTATTGACCTGCGGCATGTCGAAGAAACAGGGCGGCTCGCCCGAGCGGCAGAGATAATCCACCATCAGCCCGACACTCTGGCGGTTGTCGGTGCCAACAAAGGCCGAGGTCTCGTCGAGCGGCGAATCGACATAAACGATCGGAATGCTGGCGGCGAGTTGCTCCAGCGTGGCGCGGTGGGATTTGACGCCCAGCGGCGCGATGATCGCGCCGGCGACATTCATCGACTTGAAAGTGCGGATGGCGCGGTCTTCGATTTCCGCCTTGCCATCCGAGGACAGCACGAAGGCAAGGAAGCCCGCCTCGTTGGCGATGAGTTCGATACGGCTCGTCAGCGCCATATAGAACGGATCGGTGGAATTCGGGATGATGATGCCGATGATATTGGAGCGGCGGCGGTTGAGATTGACGGCGAAAATATTGGGCCTGAAGCCCGATTTCTTCAGCGCATCCTCGATGGCGTCCCGGGTCTTCTTGCGGACCGAGGCCGGATCATTGAAGTATTTCGAAACAGTCGGGCGCGAAAGGCCGACGAATTCCGAAAACTCTTCCATCGTCCTGATAGATTTGGCCAAAGTGCTTGCCCCCATGAAATATTACATGTGGTACTTTATATCGACCGGCCTTCGCACGAAAAGCCGGTCGACTGCGGTTATCAACCACCAAACGATCATTCGGCTGCAAATTGCACTTTCATGGTGGCCGGATCGGATGGTTTCTTCGTAAAGAACGGCAGCATCTCCGAAAGCGGCAGCCGATGCGAGACAAGCCGCGCCATGACATCGCCATCCGTTTCCAGAATGGCGAGCGCCTGCGGTATGTTGCGGTTCAGCGAATGCGAACCGACGAGCTTGAGCTGACGCCTGAAGATTTCGAAGGGTGCGACCGAAATGCGGGCATCCGGCGCGCAGACGCCGAAGAACAGTGCCGTGCCGCCATCGGCAACCAACGGGATCATCGCTTCCGCTACGGGGGCGATACCCGTCGCATCGGCCACGACATCGAAAGACTTCTGTTGCCGCAGCAGCGCTTCCGAACCGGAAACCGCCACCTTAAGCCCGAGCCCTTCGGCAAAAGCCAGCCTGCTTTCGTTGATATCGGCAATCGTCACCGTCTCGACGCCGCGCGCTTTCAGCGACAGGGCAAGCAGCAGGCCGATGGGACCGGCTCCGAAAACCAGCGCATTTTCAGCCACCGTTCCGTTCTCGCCGATACCCGCGCTCTGCATGCCGTTGACGACGCAGGCAAGCGGTTCGGCCAATGCCGCGACATGATAGGGCATGGAACCAATGCCGTGCAGGTGGTCGGCGTGTACGACGCTAAATTCCGCGAAACCACCATTATGGGAAACGCCATAGGCTTTCAGCGTGCTGCACAGATTGGTCAGCCCCTTCCTGCAACTCGGGCAGGTGCCGCACGGTAGATTGGGGTCGACCACCACCCGGTCGCCGGACTTTATGCCCGTCACATCGGCGGCCACGGCCGCAACTTCACCGGCATATTCATGCCCCGGAATGACCGGAAAGGCGCCGTCGCCGTAACGCGCGTGAAGCACATCGATATCGGTGTGGCAAAGCCCCGAAGCCTTGACGCGCACGAGCGCGTGGCCAGGCGGCAGATCGGCAACGGGAACTTCCGCGAGAACGGCCTGTCCCTTCTCGATGAATTGAATGGCATGCATGGTCATCTCCGGCTTTTCAGCTCATCCAGTTGCCGCCGTCGACATTATATGTCTGGGCGAGAATATAGTCGCTGTCGGAAGAGGCGAGGAAAACCGCGAGACCCTTGATGTCATCGGGCGTCGCAAAACGGCCGATCGGCACGGATTTCGCCACCGCCGCCTTCTTCTCACCCGGCTTCAGGCCTTCCCATTTGGCAAATTCCGCATCGACCACTTCCCAGTGCTCGCCATCCACCACGCCCGGTGCAATGGCGTTGACATTGATGCCGTGCTTGACGAGCGCGAGCGCCGCCGACTGCGTGGCGGAAATGATCGCCGCCTTGGAAGCGCAATAAAGCGTGACGAGCGCTTCGCCGCGTCGTCCGGCCTGGCTCGCCATATTGATGATCTTGCCGCCGCGCGCCCGCTCGATCATCACATTCGAGACCGCCTTCATCATGAACAGCGGTCCCTTGAGATTGATGTCGAAGACCCGCTCATAACTCCGTTCGGTAATGCCGTTGATCGGCGCCATGTCGAAGATCGCGGCATTGTTGACGAGAATGTCGATGCCGCCGAATTCCTGATCTACCGCCTTCACCACGGCGTCGATCTCGGAAAGATCGGTCACATCCAGCTTCACGGCCTTGGCGGCAGGGCCGATGGCCGCGGCGGAAGCCGTCGCGCGGGCAATATCGATATCGGCGATAATCACCTTCGCGCCTTCATCGGCAAAAGCCCGCGCAAAACCAAGGCCGATGCCGCGGGCGGCGCCGGTAATCAGCGCGACCTTGTTGTTCAATCTCATGTCGATCTCCATGATGCATGGCGGGTAATCTGGCCATGCTCTTTTGTTGTTCGATGCTTTTCCTCACTCCCCTCATTCCTGCTTGTTGCAGGAATGCAGCCGACGCGGCTCTCACGCGGCAAGAGAGTTCTTCCAAACCAAGGACTTGGGCTGGCTAGATTCCTGTGACAAGCACAGGAATGAGGAGACGGGTGTGGCAGCCCCACCCATGCCGCCCGCCACCAGAAGGCGAACGGGCGGCACGCCGGGAGGACGCGGCTACTTGATGTAGCCCGCGCGGGTCATGTCACGTTCGACCTGTTTCTGCGCGCCTTCGAGCGCCGCATCGACGGTCTGCTGGCCGGAAAGGGCTGCCGCGATCTGCTGGCCGACAACCGTACCGATGGACTGGAATTCCGGTATGGCGACGAACTGCACGCCGGTATAGGGCACCGGATCCTTGGTCGGCTTGGACGGGTCGGCAGACATGATCGCCTTCAGCACCGTATCCGCAAAGGGCGCCGCCTTCTTGTATTCCGGCAGCTCGTAGGTGGATTTGCGCGTGCCCGGCGGCACGGCCACCCAGCCTTCGCTTTCACCGACCGTTTTCACATAGTTCTTCGAGGTCGCCCATTTCACGAAGGACTTGGCGGTTTCGAGCTTCTTCGTGCTGTTGGGGATTGCAAGGTTCCAGGACCACGACCAGCTCGAACCGTTCGGCGTTACCTCGACCGGAGCACGCGTAAACGCGGTCTTGTCGGCAACCTGGCTCTGCTTGGGGTCATAAACGCGGCCTGCTGCAGAGGTGGCGTCGATCCACATGGCGCAACGGCCGGAGGAAAACAGAGTCTGGTTCTCGTTGAAGCCATTGGCGGCCGCACCGGGCGGGCCGTAGGAGGTCATCAGCGCCACATAGTCAGAGATCGCCTTTTTCCACGGCTCGCTCGTCAGCTGCGGTTTCCAGTCCATGTCGAACCAGCGGCCGCCATAGGTGTTGATCATGGTGCCGAGGAAGGCCATGTTCTCACCCCAGCCCGGCTTGCCGCGCAGGCATATGCCATATTGCTGTTTCGACTTGTCGGTCAGCTTGGCAGCGAAATCCTTGATCTGGTCGTAGGTCGGATTATCCGGCATCTTCAGGCCGGCTGCATCGAACAGATCCTTGCGGTAAAGCGTGAACGAGCTTTCGGTGTAGAACGGCACCGCGTAAAGCTTGCCGTCGACAGTCAGGCCCTTTTTGATCGGATCGAGCAGATCGGCGTAATCGTAATCGTCGCCGAGATCGTCGACCGACGCCAGCCAGCCCTGCTTGCCCCAGATCGGCGCTTCGTAACCGCCAATGGTCATGATGTCGAACTGGCCGCCATTGGTGGCGATATCGGTGGTGACGCGTTCGCGCAGAACATTCTCTTCCAGCACGATCCAGTTGATCTTGTTGCCCGTCTCCTTCTCCCAGGCGCTGGAAAGCTTCTGCATGATGATCATGTCGCCGTTATTGACGGTGGCGATGTTGATTTCCTCCGCCTGCGCCAGACCGGCGAAAAGGCCGATGCCAACGACGGACGATGACAGAATTCCAATTAATTTGCTCATGAGACCCGCTCCTCCTTTACGGATGTCCACGCATAACAATACATGCGTAAATTTTTTATCTCGCAAAATCCGCTCTCTTGTCAACGTCCGAAAATAAATCGGAGCATGGAGACATCTTCGCCCGCATCATTAACTCACTGTTTTAAAGTGGATAATATCATAAAAAATTATTTCCAAAGGCGTTCCTCTTGCTGCGATGCAACAAAATTTTCGTCATCTCATATATTGACGCGCGTAAATTTTTGAATGATATCCGAAAACCAGAAGCCCTCGGGACGGCGGGATTACCTCCGCCAAAAGGACGGGAGCCGAATGCATATGGAGGAGACGATGAGGCAGACATCCGCACTGGCGCCGCACACGAATGGCCCGACCATCACGGCCGGCGAAATCCTCGTGGAGATCATGGCGACGACGGTGGGAAGCGGCTTTCTCGAGCCACAAACGCTGATCGGCCCCTTCCCGAGCGGCGCGCCGGCCATCTTCATCGATCAGGTGGCGCGCTGCGGCGGAGCCGCCGGCATCATTGCGGCGGTGGGTGACGACGATTTCGGCCGTCTCAATGTCGAGAGGCTGCGCGGCGACGGCGTCGACGTCTCAGCCATCGCCACCATCCCCGACCGGCCGACGGGCAGCGCCTTCGTGCGTTACCGGGAAAACGGCGCAAGGGACTTCGTTTTCAACATCGCCCATTCGGCGGCCAGCGAAACGCATATGACGGCTGAAGCGCAGGCTCTCATCGAAAAAGCCGGCCATGTGCATGTCATGGGATCGGCCTTCGCGATTGCCGGCATTGGCGAAATCATTCTCGAAGCCATCAGACGCGTCAAGGCGCGCGGCGGCTCGGTCTCCTTCGATCCCAACATCCGCAAGGAACTGGCGCAGGGCGATGCCGGCCGCAGACTGATCGACGATCTGCTTGGTGTTACCGATCTTCTCCTGCCCTCCGGTGAGGAGCTTCACGCGGCCTCCGGGCTGAATGACGAGGAGGCGGCGATTGAAAAGCTGCTTGCCTCCGGTATCGGCGAAATCGTGCTGAAGCGCGGCGCGGATGGCGCAAGCCATTTCAGCCGCGCCCATGGGCGCATCGACGTCCCCGGCTTGCGGGTCCGCGAAATCGACCCGACCGGTGCCGGCGACTGTTTCGGTGCGACCTATCTCACCTGCCGCCGCCTCGGCATGCATCCGCAAAAGGCGCTCACCTATGCCAATGCCGCCGGCGCGCACAATGTCACCCGCCGCGGCCCGATGGAAGGCGCCACAAGCCTTTCCGAACTCGACGCCTTTCTGGCCGCGCAACTGTCGGAGGAAATCCTGTGACCCGTATTCTCGAAAATCTCGCCGCCGCGCGCCGCTCCGGCAAGCCCGCCGGCATCACCTCCGTCTGCTCCGCCCATCCCGTGGTTCTGCGCGCCGCAATCCGCCGTGCCGCCGCCGGCAAGACACCGGTGCTGATCGAGGCGACCTGCAATCAGGTCAATCATCTCGGCGGTTATACCGGCATGACGCCACGGGACTTCGTCAGCTTCGTCAACAGCATTGCCGAGGAAGAAGGGTTGCCCCGCGAACTGGTGATTTTTGGCGGAGATCATCTCGGCCCCAATCCCTGGCGCAGGGAAACGGCCGAGGAAGCGCTGACAAAAGCCGCCGCCATGGTCGAGGCCTATGTGACGGCGGGTTTTCGCAAGATCCATCTCGATGCCTCGATGGGCTGCGCCGGTGAACCGGCGGCGCTGGACGACGACACGATAGCCAACCGCGCCGCCAAGCTTGCAACCGTCGCCGAAAAGGCGGCCGCGGCTGCCGGCCTGCCCAAACCGCTTTATATTCTCGGTACCGAAGTGCCGGTGCCTGGCGGTGCCGACCATGTGCTCGACACGGTCGCGCCGACGCAGCCGCAGGCGGCGCGCCAGACCATCGACCTTCATCGCGAAATATTTGCGCGACACGGCCTTTCCGATGCGTTCGAGCGGGTCATCGCCTTTGTCGTGCAGCCCGGCGTGGAATTCGGCAGCGACAATGTCGTCGCTTACGACCCGCAAGCGGCCACCGCCTTGAGCGCCGTGCTGGACGCCGAACCGCAACTGGTCTTCGAGGCCCATTCCACCGATTACCAGACGCAGGCCGCCCTCACGACACTGGTATGCGATGGATATCCCATCCTGAAAGTGGGCCCCGGCCTGACCTTCGCCTATCGCGAGGCGCTTTACGCTCTCGACATGATCGCCTCCGAGATGATCGGCGATTATGGCGACCGTCCTTTGGCGCGCACCATGGAGGAGCTGATGCTCTCCTCACCCGGCGACTGGCGCGGACATTACCATGGCGATGACATCACGCTGCGATTGCAGCGCCACTACAGCTACAGCGACCGCATCCGCTATTACTGGACGCGGCCGGAAGCGCTTGCGGCCGTTTCCGCCTTGCATAAGGCGCTGGATGGGAAGACAATTCCCGAACCCCTGTTGCGCCAGTATCTCGGCGAGTTGCCGCTCGCGGCAGTTGCAGGAAAGGATATGGAGGAGGTTCTGGTCGCAGCAGTGGATCAGGTGCTGGCGACCTACCATGCGGCGACGGGCGAAGGCCGCCACTAAGACAATCGTTAAATTGGGATGCCCTGGCGGGAGACGTTGCGGGTATCGGTCAGGGAGGGGAAACTCATGGCAACCCGAAACACGAGCGGATTAGCGCGGGTCATGCTTGCGCCATCGGTGCTGTTGTTGCTGGTGTGGATGATCGTGCCTCTGGCGATGACGCTCTGGTTCTCGTTCCAGAACTACAATCTCCTCAACCCGGCCAATGTCAGCTTCGCTGGTCTGTTCAATTACCAGTATTTCTATACCGATCCGGCCTTCTTCCAGTCGATCTGGAACACGCTGTTGATCGTCGGCGGCGTGCTGCTCATCACGGTGGTTGGCGGCATCGCCATTGCGCTTCTGCTCGACAATGACATTTTCGGCCAGGGCATCGTGCGCATCATGATCATCTCGCCCTTCTTCGTCATGCCGCCGGTG
>NZ_JAQAHF010000021.1:0-71907 GCF_027871645.1 Agrobacterium sp. ST15.13.015 | reverse complement strand
CTGCTCCTGCGATTGGCGCAGGCTGACCAGAAGACCGTGCCAAGCCCACTCGCCTTCGCCCGGCTGGTACGCGCAAACCTCATGCACCGGCGACGCACCGATCGGCTTCTCAACCCGCCACCAGACAAACCCACAAACCAAAACCAGATGGCCTTCCAATAGCCGCAAATTTAAACCGGACAGTAGTGGCACAAGGCCGAGGATGACGTGGAGTATAGGGGAAGCGTTATCGGCCTTCCCCTCAAACCGCCAGACGGAACGCCGTGGACGCCTCCTCCGCCGCAAGCGTCAGCGCCTCCTCGCGCAGCATGGCATCGAGGAACAATGGCAGTTCCTCGCGGTAACGGGCGAAATCCTCCGCTTGCGTCAGCGCCGAATCCGCATCGATATGCAGGTTCAGCTCGCTGCCGTCATCTTCGCCACGGAAGGTCAGGTTGAAACCGTCGCCGGGACCGTTGGCGAGGATGTGCCTGACAACGGTAAGCCCGGCAAAGACCGGCGCGCTGAAGGGCAGGACATTGATGAGCGGCGAGAAGAAGAAGCGCCGGCCCTTCGGGATTTCCCGGTCGGCGGCGATCTGCTCGATGCGGTAGCGGCCATGCAGGCGCTGCTTTCGCAGATTGGCGGCGTTGCGCGTGAGAAATGCGCCGAGGCTCTCTCCCGGCTCGATGGTGAGATGGAAGGGCAAAATATTGACGAGCATGGCCGGCATATGCGCGCCGACGCTGCCCCAACGGCTCATGAAGGGCAGCCACAAGGTCAGCTCATCGCGATCCGGCCGCGGCAGGACACGGTGGAGATAAAGGCCGGATAGCAGCACCAGAAGGTCCGGCCAGCCTATCTCCGTTGCGCCGGCCACCTGTTGCAACCGCGTGCTGAAACCCTGCGGCAAGGCCGCGTCCGTATGCAGGCCACCGCCGCCATAGTCCTCGCAATCCTTGTCCAGCACCGGCAGATCGGCGGGTGCGGCAAGATAGGCCGCCCAGAAATCGCGGTCCTTTTCAAAACGCCGGCTTTGCCTGTAGGCATCCTCTTCGGCAAGGAAATCGCCGAAGGGGTGGAAATCCGGACCCGCTTCGCCTTTGCCGCAATAGTGCCCGTAAAGCTGGCCGCAACGCTGCTCCACCAGCGTCAGGCCATAACCATCAACGACGATATGATGGGCGCGGATGTACCAGAGATAACGATCGTCGGCGATACGGTAGAGCAGCTGCGCCGAAAGCCTGTCGGTTCTGAGATCGAGCCTTGCTTCCACATCCGCGTTCATGCGCCGCAGCGCCTCCTCCAGGGGAGCGGCATCGCCGCGGAGATCGACAAGCTCCACCACAGGGGCACGGCTTGGATCGCAGCATTGCTGCGGCGTCTCGCCATCGTCGCCGATGCGGAAACGGATCGACAGGACTTCGGATTCGCGCACTGTGCGTTTGATCGCCTCGATGAGCGCGCTTTCATTCACCGCACCGGAAAGATCGATGTAATGGGCGACGGTGGAAACCGGGTCGTCGGGATGGAAGGAAAACTCCTCCCAGAAATCGAGTTGCGGCTGCGTCAGTGGAAGCCAGCCGCCGGCAGGATCGATATGCGCCATCTGTTTTTCCTTGCACAATTTCCGTTATCGGGCGCGAAGTGCCGCCCGAAATGATTGGGTTCACGCCGCCCGGGCGGCCAGGAGCGAAGTCACCTGTCTGGCGTTGCGGCACCGCAAAAGCTGCTGCGGTGTGAGCTCCACGCCGAAGGCAGTGCGGATTTCAGCCGAGACGGTTTTCAGATGCGAAGGCAGAAGACCGAGCGCCAGCAGGTCGCTGTTCGCATCCACATTAGCCGGTTTTTTACCCAGCACGCCGAGATAGATATCCAGCACCCGGCGGTCGCCCTGATCGACGGCGGGAGCCGCAGGGGCGGAGATTTTTGCCGCTTCCGCAGCACCGGTCAGCAATTCACGGGCGCGACGGCGATCCGGCTTGCCATTGGCCGAGAGCGGCAGATCGTCGACCTTGAGAAACCGGCCGGGCACATGCGATTCCGGTAGATGCTGGCGGGCAAAATTGCGCAGATCGGCGGTCGACAGATCAAGGCCCGGTGCAACGACGTAAAGCACGCCGATGGCCGCCTCGCCCTTTTGTTCGACGCCGTAATCCACCACCAGAACGCGCTGGATGGAAGGATGGCGGATAAGCTCGTTTTCCACATCCGGCAGAGAAACGCGCACGCCGCGCACCTTGACGTAACCATTGACGCGGCTGGCAAACATGATCTTGCCATCCGGCCGGTAACGGCCCCGGTCTCCCGTGCGGAAGGCGCGCACGGGGTTTCCTTCTGGATCGGCAACCGTCACGAAATCCGTCTGGGTAATCGCGCCATCTTCGAGATAACCGATGGCGACATTCACGCCGGCCGTATGGATGCGGCCAACGACACCGGCCGGGCAATGGCCACCCTGATCGTTGAGGACGAAGTAACGATTGGCGGGCAGCGGGTGGCCATAGGGCACGGCCGCCACATCTTCCGCAACGATCTCGTGCCAGATGCTCCAGATCGTGGTTTCCGTCGGCCCGCCGAGCGATATCAGCCGCAGGTCGGGCTTCAGCCGGCGAAGTTCTTCGATAATCATCGGCTTGATGTAATCGCCGCCCTGCGCCACGAGCCGCAGCGAAGCAAGCTGGTCGCCACGGCGGCAGGAGAGAAGCATTTCGAGAATGGCCGGCACCGAGCACCAGAGGGTGACGCCATGTTCGGCCACCAGCTCGTTCCAGCGCACCGCATCCTTTTCCTCGCCCGGTTCCGGCAACACCAGGGTCGCTCCTGCGACGAGCGCACCGAAAACATCGAAGACGGACATGTCGTGATGAAGTGGCGTGACGGAGATGAACACATCGCTATCCGTCACCGCCCATTCCGCAAGCGTGCTGCCGATGACATTGGCCGTGGCGCGGTTGGAAAGCACGACGCATTTCGGTTTGCCTGTCGTGCCGGAGGTATAGAGATAGTAAGCAGGCTCCTCGCTTTGGGAGAGCGCCGCCACCTCCGCCATGGTAACGGGTGCGCCAGCCGGTGCGGGCGCGGACAGAAGCGCCGCCGGATCGACAGCGTCGAAACCCTGCGGAACGCTGCGGGCGACGATGATCGCCGGGCGGCAATTGGTCAGCAGATAGCGCAGGCGATCTTCCGGCGAGCCGGCATCGACCGGCACCCAGACCGCACCCATCAGCGCTACGGCGAGCGTGATGGCCGTATGTTCCGGGCTGCGCGGCAGGCACACGGCCACGACATCACCGCGGCCGATGCCGCGCGCCTTAAGGCCCGCCATCGCCCCTGCCACCATCTGACCGAGTTCGCCATAGGAGATACGTCGCTTGCCGCTGACGAGCGCCGTGCGCGACGGGTCGCCCTCGAAAAGATGGCCGGCGATCCGTTCCAGAAATGGCGGGCAGGCGAAGTTTCTCTCGTCGCCGTTCAGCCGGTAGTGGGACAGGTCGACAATATCGCGTGCGTTGAAGGAGAAAGCGCCGTTATTGGCGATCCAGGCAATCGCACGCTCGATGGCGGCGAGAATATCCGCCACCATCGCCGCATCGATCGCCTGCTCGGCATAGTCGATATCGAGCACGAGATCGCCCTGCGGATTCTGCGAAAAGCGGAAATCCAGCGTCACCTGTGGCGTCTGAGTAAGCCCGCCGGTCCATTGCATCGTCGATTCGGATGAAAGCGTCGGCCAGGTCAGACCGTTGGTGATCACCACCGGCAAGGCGAGCCCGCCCGGATTGGCATTGAGAAGTACACGATTGAGATCGATACCCGAAAAGGCGAGATGGTTCAGCCCTTCCAGCACATCCGTCTGGAGGCCTGCCGCCCGCTCCGCAAAGCTATTCCTGGCCGCATCCCATTGGACGGCGATGAAGCTGGAGCGGTTGGCGAAGGCGCCTTCCACCTGCGGCGCGACGGGAATGCCGACGACGAGCGCGCCTTCGTTGAGCCAGAGCGAGAGCACATCGAGGATAACGGCCGTCAGCGCCGAATTTTTGAACAGCCGCTCTTTCGCACCGATGCGTGAAAAGGCGGTGAAACGCTGTTTTTCGACAGTCAGGCTCTGGCGGCTGTAACGCGAGGTGGGAATGGTTTCGAGCGGTGCTTTCCACGGCAGTTGCGAGGGCACCTCGGCATCTTTCAACTTTTCAGCCCAATAGGCGGCATCCCCGGAACGGGCCGCCGAAATATCCTCCTTCGGCGTTTCGGCCGTTGCGGCGGCTTCCGGCGGCACGACGCCATCGAAGAGTTCCGCCGCGAGGCTGGCAATGGCCCGCCCATCAAGGATAAGCGCGTCGAAACGCAGGAAGACCACGATCTTATGCCCCGTCGGCCCTGCATCCGGCATAAGAAACACCGTGACCTGCCATGGCGAGGCTGCGAGATCGAAATGTGCATGGGAAAAATCCCGTCGCACCGTGTCGATCCTTGCCTCGGCTTGCGAAAGAGGCAGGGCCGAAAGATCGACGAGATCGAGATTGATCTTCGGCTCATCGGCGACCATCTGCACCAGCCGTCGCTCGTCGATGCGGGTGCGCAGGCTTTCATGTCTCGCGACCATCGCGGCAAGCCGCGACCGCAGCAGTTCCGGGGCGATATCGCCCCGATATTCGCGGAACTCCTGCATGGCCACCCCGCTCAGCGGCAGATGGGCGCCGCGCCCGAGCAGATAGGCCTGTTGCAGGGGTGAGAGGGGACGTTCCATGGGTTTTCCTTTTGCCTCGGCTGCCGTTTCCGGCCGCTGCGCGACCAATCGCGCCACGCTTTCGCAAGCGAGATCGGGGCTTTCCGCGATCCGGCGAAGAAGAGTGACGTAGGTTTCGAACAGGGCGCGCAGCCAGCGTTCCGGCAGCGCATCGAGCCGCACATCCCAGTTGATCAGCAACCCGCCATCCAACGCCGCCACCTGCGCATCCAGCGCCACCCCCGGCCCCTGCGAGACGGTGTGGACCATCGGACCGAACACCCGCCCGACCCGTTCCGAAAACAGCTCCCCGCCCGGAAGATCGACCCCGGCGGTGAAAACCACCGGCGAGGTCTGCAAACCACCGCGCTGGCGGGAGAGATCGCGCATCACGCTGACGCCCGGATAGGACTGGTGTGCGAGAAGCCCGTTCATCTCATCGAACAGCCGACCAAGCAGCGCCTCGAGCGTTTCTTCAGGCCTGATATCGACGCCGAGCACGAGCACGTTGGAAAATTCGCCGACGATTTCATCGACCCCTTGCACCAGCGGCGCGCGCCAGAAACCCGGCACGGAAAGCCGGAATTTTTCCGCCCCCGCCGCCTGAGACAGCGCCAGTGCGAAAACACTGAGCAGAAGGGTCGATGTCGTCACGGAAAAACGCCGCGCTGTCCGCTCCAGACTGCTACGCTCCGCCGCTGAAAGCAGCGTGGCGAGCCGGTCCGTGTGAACGGCGCGCAAGGGGTCATCGGACAAAAACGGCAACGGCGGCGCGTCCGGAACATCGGCAAGCCGTTGCCGCCACCACAGGCGGTCCCTTTCGCGCAGGCCCCGCAAGTCCGGATCGGACATGAGACGTTCCGCCCAGTCGAAAAACGACGGGGCCACTGATTCGAAAGTCCGGGCTTCGTCTGCGCCTGACGCCGTCTCGTAAAAACGGGCAAGGTCTTCCATCACCATCCGCACGCTGGCCGGATCGACGGCCAGCATGTCTGTGTCCACATGCAGACGGCAACGTCCCCCCGGCAACAGGCTGAGCGAGATCGCCGCCGGTGCGGCAATGCGTAAATCGGCCCGGCGATGGCTCCATTCCTCGCGCTTCGCCTCAAGACGGCGTGCAAGCGCCTCCGAATCAAGCGCGGCCATGTCCTCCACATCGAGGCGGAGCGGCCGGCCGGCAGGATCGACGGACTGAAGCCCTTCAGCATCGATCCTGAGGCTCAGCATGGGGTGACGCCGGCAGAGCCTTTCCACGGCAACGGCCAGTTTTTCCGCATCCACCGCCTGCCCGTCGAATTCGAGGTAAAGATGCGGCGTAACTTTCCCGAGTATTCCATCCGCCTCGCGGCCGACCCAATAGGCCACCTGCATCGGGGTTAAATTTAGCATGTGAGTTTGTACCGGTTGACAAAACATGATTAGCATACTCAAGTATAAGCCATCGTCAACCACTCGCACAGGAGGCATCCCATGAAAACGGGAGCACTCAGGACGAATGACGTCGAATCCGACGAAATTACTGAATTTAATAGAGAATTTCTGTTTACGTCCGGCAACGGGCAATTGCGCGCCAAGGGCATTCGCGAAAAGATAGCGATTCCTGCCCGCGGCGGCGAAGACATTGCCAGCCCGCTGCAGCAGGCACTGGCCGGCGCGTTCGAGCGTGCGCAGCGGGAGGGACAGGAGAACCCAATCGCCATCGGCGCGATCCCCTTCGATGTCAGCGAACCCTCATGCCTATATATCCCATACAACTATGAATGGAATTCCAAGGATGCGGAGCCGATCGTCGCCGATTCGGCCATGCCTGCACTTGTCGGCCAGAACAGCCTGCCGGACGAGAGCGGTTTCAAGCATGCCGTCGAACATGCCATCGTCAATTTCCGCCATTCCGAAGTCCGCAAGGCGGTGCTTTCCGTCATGCGTGAACTGACTTTCGCCTCCGAGGTCAATGTCGAAAGATTGCTGGCGAGTCTGGCCAAACAGAACCGCGAAGGTTACCAGTTCCGCATTCCGCTGCCCGATGGCGGCGACCTGATCGGCGTCAGCCCGGAACTTCTTATTCGCAAGCAGGGCGAGAAAATCACCTCGAACCCGCTGGCGGGATCGGCAAAACGCATGGTCGATCCGGCGGCGGACAAGGCCAATGCGCATCGGCTCTCGGCCTCGGAAAAGGATCATTACGAGCATAGCCTCGTCATCGAGGATATCCGCTCGCTGCTTTCGCCGGTCTGCGCGGAACTCGATGTTCCCGAAAAACCCTCCCTCATCAATACGGCGGCGCTCTGGCATCTTTCGACCCGCATCGAAGGCAGTCTCGCCGATCCGGAAACCAATGCGCTGCAGCTTGCCTGCCTGCTGCACCCGACGCCAGCCGTCTGCGGCTTCCCCACCGAGCGCGCCCATCGCCTCATCCGCTTCGTCGAGCCTTTCGAGCGCGGCCTCTTCACCGGCATGGTCGGCTGGACGGATTCGCAAGGGAATGGCGAATGGGTGGTGACGATCCGTTGCGGCACCGTGCAGCGGGAAACCGTGCGGCTCTTCGCCGGCGCGGGCATCGTGGAGGCCTCGGAGCCCGAATCCGAATGGGCCGAGGTGCAGACCAAGCTCAAGACCATGCTGAACGCCTGCGGTCTTGCGGCCTAATTTTTCCAGGGACAAACCATGACAATCGAATTCCAACGCTGGCCCGAGGATTTCGTTCGCCGATACCGCGAACGCGGCTACTGGATCGACCGGCCGCTGAGCGGCATTCTCGCCGAACAGGTGGAGCGCCGGCCGGACGCCACAGCGCTGATCTGCGGCGACCGTCGTTTCAGCTACGCCGACCTCGACCGGCAATCCTCCAATCTGGCCGGACATCTCTCCGCCGCAGGCATCGGCAGGGGTGATACGGCGCTGGTGCAATTGCCGAACATAGCCGAGTTCTATCTCGTCTTTTTCGCGCTCATCAAAATCGGCGCCGCCCCCGTCAATGCGCTTTTCAGCCATCGCCGACTGGAAATGACCTCCTATGCGGAGCAGATCGCGCCGAAGCTGGTGATCGCCTCACGCAGCCACGAGCTTTTCGCCGATGACACATTTGTGGAGGCGCTGAAGGCGGTCTCTCCAAAGCTTGCCGTGACCCTGCTGCTCGGCGAAACCGATCCGCAGCGCAGCCTGGAGCAGAAGCTGGCCGCCCCGGCCGAAAATCCACCGGCTTACGCCCCTTCCGCCGCCGATGAGGTGGCATTGTTCCAGCTTTCCGGCGGCAGCACCGGAACGCCGAAACTGATCCCCCGGACGCATAACGACTACGACTACAGCGCCCGGGCCAGCGCGGAGATTTGCGAACTGTCGCCGCAGACCCGCTTCCTCTGCGCCATTCCGGTGGCGCATAATTACCCGATGAGCTCACCCGGCGCGCTTGGGGTGTTCCACGCCGGCGGTGCCGTGGTCATGGCCGCCAATCCGGAGCCGCTTGCCTGCTTCGATCTGATCGAAAAACATCGCGTTGACATTGTGCCGCTGGTGCCGCCGGCGGTGGCGCTGTGGCTGCAGGCGGCTCCCGCCCATCGCGAACGGCTGAAATCCCTCAAGCTCCTGCAAGTTGGGGGCGCAAGCTTCGCCGAAGCGCTCGCCCGCCAGGTGCCGGAGGTGCTGGGCTGCGATCTGCAGCAGGTGTTCGGCATGGCGGAAGGTCTGGTGAACTACACCCGCTTCGGTGACCCCGACCATATCGTCTTCACCACGCAAGGCAGGCCGATCAGCCCGGACGACGAAATCCGCATCGTTGACGAGGACGGCAACGACGTGCCCGAGGGCGAAGCCGGCATGCTGGCGACCCGTGGTCCCTACACGTTCCGGGGCTATTACCGCGCCCCCGAACACAGCGCCCGGGTCTTCGATAAGGACGGCTTCTATTATTCCGGCGACGTCGTGCAGCGCACGCCCGAAGGTTATCTGCGGGTCGTTGGCCGGGTGAAGGACCAGATCAATCGCGGCGGCGAAAAGGTCGCCTCGGAAGAGGTGGAAAACCTGATCCTGCGGCATCCGGATGTGACGCACGCGGCGTTGGTGGCGATGCAGGACGAACTTCTCGGCGAAAAAAGCTGCGTCTTCGTCGTGTCGCGCAATCCCGCGCTTAGGGCGCCGGCCATCCGCCAGCATCTCGCCGGTCTCGGCGTCGCGGATTACAAGCTGCCGGACCGCGTGCGCTTCATCGAGGCCATGCCGCTCACCGCCGTCGGCAAGATCGACAAGAAGCGCCTGCGCGACCTGCTGATGGCCCCCGTCGCCATCAGCGCCTGACAGGCAGCGCCAACCGAAAGGGACGCTCAAAAGGGCGTCCCCAATTCCAAAGATTACGCGCCGCCCGAGCCGGCGCAGCAAAAAACCGAGGTCATCATGACGATCCCCACCATTTCCGACTATCCGATGCCGGTCGCCGCGAGCTTTCCGGCCAACAAGACAAAATGGCAGCCCGATGCGAAACGCGCCGTGCTTCTCATCCACGACATGCAGCGTTATTTCCTGCGGTTCTACGAGGCGGACGGCAAGTTGATCACGGCCCTCATCGACAATCTCGCCAAGGTGAAGGCATGGGCCGTTCAGAACGGCGTGCCGGTCATCTATACCGCCCAGCCGCATAACCAGCCGCCCGGCGACCGCGCGCTGCTGAACGACATGTGGGGACCGGGTCTTACTGTCGTCGATCCCGAATTGCAGAAGGTGGTCGACAAGCTCGCGCCGACGCCCGACGACGTGGTTTTGACCAAATGGCGCTACAGCGCCTTCCAGCGTTCCGATCTTGCTGAGCGCATGAAAGGCTGGGGCCGCGACCAGATCATCGTCGGCGGCGTTTACGCCCATATCGGCTGCATGATGACGGCGGTTGAAGCCTTCATGAAGGATATTCAGCCCTTCATGATCGGTGACGGTGTCGCCGATTTTTCCGAGGCCGAACACCGCATGGCGCTGCAATATGTGGCGACGCGCTGCGGCGTGGTGATCGACACCGCAAGCCTTGTCGGCGCAGGCGAGGCCACCGGCACCCGCGAATGGCTGAAAGCCCGCGTCCTGCAGATGGTGGAGGATGAAAGCGATATCGACCCCGATGAAAACCTGATCTTCTACGGGCTGGATTCGCTGCAGGTGATGAAGCTCGCCGGCGAATTGAAGGAGCGCGGTGTCACCGTCGGCTTCGATGAGCTGGCCCGTGTGCCGACACTTTCCGCCTGGTGGACGCTGATCGAAGAAAAGCGGCTCGCAGCCTGAGCGGACGGACAAGATGACGCAACAGAGATTTACCGGACGGCGCGTGCTGGTGACGGGCACGGCCCAGGGCATCGGCCGCCGCATCGCCGAACGTTTCATCGAGGAAGGGGCCGAGGTCATCGGCCTCGACCTTCTGGCTGACACGGCGGAGGCCCCCTTCCGCCAGATCGCGCTCGACATCACTGACGCGGCGGCGGTGGAGACGGCCTGCAAGGCGATAGAGAGCGAATGGGGCGGGCTCGATATTCTGGTCAATGCCGCCGGCATTTTACGGCTCGGCGACAGCGAAAGCCTGACGCCAGAGGACTGGAAGGCCTGCATGGATGTCAATGCCGCCGGGCCGTTCTATATGCTGCGGCAATGGAGCGGCACCTTCAAGCGGCAGGGGCGCGGCGCCATCGTCAATGTCGGCTCCAATGCCGCCGTCGTGCCGCGCATCGGCATGATGGCCTATTGCGCTTCCAAGGCGGCGCTGGTCAGCCTCAGCCATTGCGCCGCCCTTGAGCTTGCGCCTTATGGCGTGCGCTGCAATGTCGTTTCCCCCGGCTCCACCGATACGCCGATGCTTGCCGGCATGTTGAGCGATCCTTCCGGCAAGGACCGGCTGGTCGCCGGCCTGCCCGATCAGTTCAAGCTCGGCATTCCGCTCGGCAAGATCGCGAGGCCGGACGATATCGCCGATACGGTGCTGTTCCTCGCCTCCGATCAGGCAGGCCACGTGACGATGCAGCAGATCGTCGTCGATGGCGGCGCAACGCTTGCGGCCTGAACAGACGCGGGATGGCGAAAAGCGTGAGCGCATGATCTAGGCCGCTGGATGAAGGTGACGGACATGGCCATTGCAACGGCGTTTCATCGCAAAGCCGTCTCCGGCGATCCACCGGAGGCCATCTGGCCTTGGCCGGACGACAGCTGCGATTGCCATTGCCTCACCCTTCATTACAGCGCCGATGAGGGTTGCGGCGGCGAGGTCCCTCCCTTGCCGCCGCAGCTTTTACACGCCCTGCCCAAACGCAAGGCGGAGTTCATCGCCGGGCGCAGATGCGCGGCCGAAGCCATCCGCCGTCTCACCGGCCGCTCCAGCTTTCCCGGTATGGGTGAGGACCGCGCGCCGATCTGGCCCGAAGGCGTGATCGGCGCGATTTCCCACAGCCATGAGCGGGCGATTGCCATTGCCGGCTCTTCGGGGCGGTTCCGCGGCATCGGCATCGATATCGAAAGGCTCCTGACTGAAGAGGAAGCCTGCGATATCGCCGCGCAGGCCCTGACGGCGCATGAACGCCACAACCTCGGCAACGTCATAGACCCCTTCATGACCGGCCTGATTTTTTCGGCCAAGGAAAGCCTGTTCAAGGCGCTTTATCCGACAGTGAAACGGTTTTTCTTTTTCGAGGCGGCGGAATTATCCGGCTTCGACGACAACGGCTCGTCCTCGCTGCGGCTGACCGCCGACATAGGCGAATGGCGCAGGGGAACGGAGATTCCCTTCCGTTTCTGCCGCTTCGACGGCTTTCTTGTCACCCGCATCCTGATCGGGCGCTGACGAAAAACGCCGCCCCGGCGCAGGGAAAATGACCGCCGATACTGCCCTTTCCGTCATCCGAATGAAATATTCGGACGGTAGGCACCTTGCTGGAATGATTCCAAACAAGCAACGGTGGAGACAGACTATGACCGACATCGATACGAGCAAATTGTCCTGGGACGAGTGGGACGAACTGCAGAACCCGCCGCCGGCCGAAACCGATTTCGACCGCGTTGTCGAAACCGCGATTTCCCGCCGCGGCTTTCTCGGCGGCGTGCTTGCCTTCGGTTCGGCCGCGGCCGCCATGGGCACGCTCGGCAACCTGATGAGCAGCACCTCGGCCGAAGCGCAGGAAGCCGCCGTCGGCCGTTTCCCCTTCAAGCCGGTTGCCGCCGCCACCGACAACACCATCCATGTCCCGGAAGGTTATAACTGGAAGCCGCTGGCGAAATGGGGCCAGCCGCTGTTCTCCAACGTTCCCGATCTCGACCCCGCCAAGGGCGTCAGCGTTGAAAACTCCGACAAGGTCTTCGGCGAAAACACCGACGGCATGGAACTCTTCGTGGTCGGCAGCCACCAGCTGATCGCCGTCAACCATGAATATGTGAACCCCGAAATCAACCTGCCGCACACTGACAAGGGCAATCCGAAGACGGCCGACGACGTGAAGATCCTGCAGAACATGCAGGGCGTCACCGTCATGGAAGTCGCGGAAGACAAGGATGGCTGGAAGATCGTTCTCGACAGCCCCTTCAACCGCCGTATCCACCACAATACGCCGATGAAGCTTTCCGGCCCGGCCGCAGGCTCCGATCTCGTCAAGACCGCCGCCGACCCGAAGGGTGTCGACTGTCTCGGGACCTTCAACAATTGCGGCGCCGGCCGCACGCCGTGGGGCACCTATCTCACCTGCGAAGAAAACTTCAACGGCTATTTCGGCACCACCGACGCCGCCTTCAAGTTGCCTGACGACTACAAGCGTTACGGCATCGTCGCCGAGACGCGCTACGCCTATGAGAAATTCGACGAGCGTTTCGACGTCGCCAAGAACCCCAACGAACCGCGCCGCGCCGGTTACGTGGTCGAGATCGATCCTTCGGACGCCTCCTCCACCCCGATCAAGCGCACCGCGCTTGGCCGCATCAAGCACGAAAACGCCGCCGTGGTCATCGCCCGCGATGGCCGTGTCGTCGTTTACATGGGTGACGACGAGCGTGGCGAATTCCTCTACAAATTCGTCTCCAACGGCATCTACGTGCCGGGCGGCGACACCTCGAAGCTGCTCGACGAAGGCACGCTCTACGTCGCGAAGTTTTCCGACGACGGCGCCGGCGAATGGCTCGCCCTGACGCCTGAAACCACCGGCATGAAGATCGACGAAATCTGCGTCTTCACCCGTCAGGCCGCTTCCAAGGTGGGCGCAACGACGATGGACCGACCGGAATGGGTCGCCATCAACCCGGTCGCCATCGAAGCCTATTGCGCGCTGACTAACAACAGCCGCCGTGGCGAAATGAAGGACGGCAAGCTGCGCGCCAATGCCGGCGGCGACGCCATGACGATCAATGCCGCCAACCCGCGCGAAAAGAACGAATACGGTCAGATCGTGCGCTGGTATCCGGAAAATGACGACCATGCGGACGGCAAGTTCAAGTGGGACCTGTTCTGCATGGCCGGCAACCCCACCGTCCACAAGGACGCCTATGCGGGTTCTTCGAACATCAACGAAGGCAACATGTTCAATTCGCCTGACGGCATGATGTTCGATAGCACCGGTCTGCTGTGGATCCAGACCGATGGCGAGGACACCAATGAAGGTAACTTCGCCGGCCAGGGCA
This sequence comes from Agrobacterium sp. ST15.13.015, assembly GCF_027871645.1. NCBI lineage: Bacteria > Pseudomonadati > Pseudomonadota > Alphaproteobacteria > Hyphomicrobiales > Rhizobiaceae > Agrobacterium > Agrobacterium sp. ST15.13.015. Next base: position 58,580 of record NZ_JAQAHF010000021.1, on the reverse strand, counting down.
ACAACCAGATGCTGGCGGGCGACCCGGCCACCGGCCGTATCCAGCGCTTCCTCACCGCCCCGAAGGGTTCCGAAGTCACCGGCCAGACATGGTCCGGCGACAAGCGCACCCACTTCGTCGGCATCCAGCACCCCGACGCCCCCTTCCCGGATGGCGAAGGCAAGCTGCCGCGCTCGACCGTCATCGCCATCAAGCGCGATGACAATGTGAAGATCGGCTAAGCCACAGACATATTGGCAACCGGATCGTCGCGACAGCCGCGATCCGGTTCTACTGACGAAAACGCCGTGCGCCCGAAGGGATGCACGGCTTCTTTTTCAGGCGATCAGAAAACGTTCCGATGCACATCCGTCATCGCACGTCTAAGGTCGTCGACGGCAGAGGCCGTCGGCCCCGGCTGGTCGTTGAGCGCCGGCGGCATTTTCCAGCCGGGGTCTATGCCTTCCATATTGGGCAATTCATGAGCGATGCCTTTATGGCAATCGATGCAGGTGGCCTTGCCCGTCAGCAGATATTTGGAATGAATATCGGCGGCGCGCTGTGTCTGTTTGGTAAAGTCCATGGCGGCGGAGGAATGGCAGTTGCGGCATTCCAGACTGTCATTGGCCTTCAGGCGGGACCATTCGTGCTGGGCAAGCTCCAGCCGCTTGTCGAGGAACTTCTTGCGCGTATCGATGGTGCCGAAAATCTTGCCCCAGACCTCCTTCGAGGCCTGCATCTTGCGGGCGATCTTGTCCGTCCACTCATGCGGCACATGGCAATCCGGACAGGAGGCGCGCACGCCGGAACGGTTGGAGAAATGCACCGTCCGGGTCAATTCCTCATAAACATTGGCGCGCATCTCGTGGCAGGAAATGCAGAAGGCTTCCTTGTTGGTCATTTCGAGCGCGGTGTTGAACGCGCCCCAGAACATGACCCCGCCGACGAAACCGCCAAGGGTGAGAAAGGCGAGGCTGAGCGTGCCGGCCGGTGTCGTCAGAACCGCCCAGAGCCACGCGAGAAGTTTTTTCACACGGGCGATCATCATTCGCTACCCGCCGGTTTGACGCCCATTTCGCTCATGTCCTGAAAGGTGTTGGGCACGAGCGGCCGTGTGTCGGCCTGCGGCACATGGCAGGCCGTGCAGAAATAACGGCGCGGCGAAACATCCGCCAGCATCTGGCCTTCGCGCGTCATGTAATGGGTGACGCTGATCATCGGCGCGCCGGAATCCTGCGTGAATTCGCGCTTGTGACAGGAGAGACAGCGGTTGGCATTGACCGAAAGCTGGTAACCGTCGATCGAATGCGGGATGACCGGCGGCTGCTCCGGATAGGCGCGCATGCGCCTGAAATCGTCGATCACCCATTTCGGCAGGGGTTTCGCAGGTTCGGTCTGCATGGCATCGCCGCGCGGGCCAGACAATTCCGGCACCATCTGCGCAACGGCCCCCGTCGCCACCGTCGCAACGACGAAAGCGGCGATCATCCATCCGTGTTTCCTGATCATGCGACCGGCTCTATCTTGACTGCGCATTTCTTGAAATCCGTCTGCTTGGAGATGGGATCGGTTGCGTCGAGCGTCACCTTGTTGATGAGCTGGCTGGCATCGAACCAGGGAACGAAGATGACACCGGGCGGCATGCGGTTGCGGCCGCGCGTTTCCACGCGGGAGCGTATTTCGCCACGGCGAGAAACGATGCGGATTTCCGCGCCCTGATTGAGCCCGCGCTTGCGCGCATCGTCGGCATTCATGAAACAGCGGGCGCCGGGGAAGGCCTTGTAGAGTTCCGGCACGCGCATGGTCATGGAGCCGGAATGCCAGTGCTCCAGCACGCGGCCCGTCACCAGCCAGGTATCGAATTCCGCATCCGGGGATTCCGCCGGCGGCTCGTAGGGCACGGCGATGATGACCGCCTTGCCGTCCTTGTTGCCGTAGAATTTCACGCCCTCGCCCGGTTTGACATAGGGGTCATAACCTTCGCGGTAACGCCACAGCGTTTCCTTGCCATCCACCACAGGCCAGCGCATACCGCGCACCTCGTGATAGGCATCGTAAGGCGCCAGATCGTGGCCGTGGCCGCGCCCGAAGGTGGCATATTCCTCGAAGAGACCCTTTTGCAGATAGAAGCCGAAGTGTTTTGCTTCCTGGTTTTCGTATTCGCCGTTGATCTCGCTTAACGGGAACTTGCCGACATCGCTGTCCTTGAAGAGCACCTCGTACAGCGTCTTGCCGCGATAGGCGGGATTGGCGTCCAGTATCTCCGCCGGCCACACCTCATCCGTGGTGAAGCGTTTGGAAAATTCCACCAGCTGCCAGAGGTCGGAGCGCGCCTCGCCCGAGGCCTCGACAAGCTGGTGCCAGACATGGGTGCGCCGCTCGGCATTGCCATAGGCCCCCTCCTTCTCCACCCACATGGCGGCGGGCAGGATGAGGTCGGCGCTCATGGCCGTGACGGTCGGATAGGCATCCGAAACAACGATGAAGTTTTCCGGGTTGCGATAGCCCTGATAGGTCTCGTTCTTGGTGTTGGGACCGGCTTGGACGTTGTTGTTGACCTGCACCCAGTAGAAATTCAGCTTGCCGTCATGCAGCATGCGGTCCTGCTGCACGGCGTGGTAACCCGGCTTTTCCGGGATGATGCCGTGCGGGATGCGCCAGATTTCCTCGGCATGTTTGCGGTGTTCCGGGTTGGTCACCGTCATGTCGGCCGGCAGGCGATGGGCGAAGGTGCCCACCTCGCGCGCCGTGCCGCAGGCCGAGGGCTGGCCGGTGAGCGAGAACGGGCTGTTGCCAGGCTCGGAAATCTTGCCGGTCAAAAGATGGATGTTGTAGACCATCTGGTTGGCCCAGACGCCGCGCACATGCTGGTTGAAACCCATGGTCCACAGCGACATGACCTTGCGGTTCGGGTCCGCATAAAGCTCGGCCAGCTCCTCCAGGAAGCCGGCTTCCACGCCGGTCATGGCGGCGGTCTTTTCCAGCGTGTATTCGGAGACGAATTCCTTGAAGGTCTCGAAATCGATCGCTTCGGTCTTGGTCGGATCGGCGGAATTGGCGGCATTCACCTCTGCCGGATTGTCGGGCCGCAGGCCATAACCGATATCGGTGACGCCGCGCACGAATTTCGTGTGGTTCTTCACGAAGTCTTCGTTGACGCGCCCGGTCTTGATGATGTGGTTGGCAATGTAATTGAGGATGACGAGATCCGTGCCCGGCTTGAAGACCATCGGAATATCGGCAAGGTCCATGCTGCGATGGGTGAAGGTCGAAAGCACAGCCACCTTCACATGGTCGAAGCCCAGACGCCGGTCGGCAATGCGGGTCCACAGAATGGGATGCATCTCCGCCATGTTCGAGCCCCAGAGCACGAAGGCATCGGCATGTTCGAAATCATCGTAACAGCCCATCGGCTCGTCCATGCCGAAGGTGCGCATGAAGGCGTAAGCGGCCGACGCCATGCAGTGGCGTGCATTGGGATCGAGATTGTTGGAGCGGAAGCCGGCGCGCATCAGCTTGGTGGCCGCATAGCCCTCGAAGATCGTCCATTGGCCGGAGCCGAACATGCCCACGGCCGTCGGCCCCTTCTCTTTCAGCACGCGCTTGCACTGCTGCGCCATCACGTCGAAAGCCTCATCCCAGCTCACCGGCTCGAACTCGCCGTCCTTGGCGTAGACGCCGCCTTTTTTGCGCAGAAGCGGGGTTTGCAGGCGGTCCTTGCCATACATGATCTTGGACAGGAAATAGCCCTTGATGCAGTTGAGACCGCGATTGACCTCCGCCTGCATGTCGCCATGGGTGGCGACGACCTTGCCTTCCTTGACGCCGACCATGACGCCGCAGCCCGTGCCGCAGAAACGACAGGGCGCCTTGGACCACTTGATCTGCAATGCGGAAACCCCGCCCGGCACCGGCTGGGCGGCGGCCGGCAGCGCAATGCCCGCCGTTGCCGCCGCAATGCCGGCGGCATGGGCCTTCAATAGATCACGCCGCGTCAGTTCGCTGCTCATCGCCGCTTGTCTCCTCTGTGTCGACGTGTTCGAAAACCATGTTGGCGGCAATCACACCGTCGAGTGTCGAAATATAAGTGAGCGTATCGCCCAGCATGCCGGTGCTCGTGCCGTCTATGACGATGACGACCTTGCCGTTGCCCTCGCCATGAACCTCGACATTGTCGAGTGCTGAAAGCGTTGCCAGTACGGCGTCCCGCATCTGCGGCATCACCGCCACCACGGCGCTTGAAACATGATACCGGCCTGTATTTTCAGGCATATTGCATCTCCGTGGCTCTCTCTTTGATCTCGATCACACTGGCGGGGCAGACGGACACGCAGGCCCCGCAACCGGTGCAGGCATTTTCCAGCAGTTCCGGAACGAAGGGGCCGCCGCGCCGGGGCCGAAACCGGATGGCCTCAGTCGGGCAGGCATCGCGGCAGGCCTGACAATCGATATTGCCGAAGGCAAGACACCCCTCACCGATCGCCATGACATGATCGAAGCGCTGCGCCGCGGGGGCGGCAAAGACCGGTTCGGGACAGGCCTCCGCGCATTTGCCGCAGAAGGTGCATTCCCCGGCGGAGAAATCCACGCAAGGCAAACCGTCCGCCATGGCAATGATGCCGGTGGGACAGGCCTCCACGCATTTTGCACAACCGCTGCACGCGGCGAGGTCGCTCAACGCGACCCCGGGGGGACAGATGCGTGGTCTATTTTTTTGCCCGCCGCGCAGGAAATCGCGCCGGCTGAGAGAGACTTCCATCATCATCTCGCCCTCAATGTCCGGGCGGCCCCGGTGGGCCGTAAATGATCTGGAACATCCAGACAATAAAACCATAGGCTCCGACAAATCCGACCGCCAGAATGGGCCAGATTCCGAAGGCCAGAACGGCGAAGGTCACAAGTTCCATCGTCCGGCTTGGCTTTTCATCTGCGTGCTGAGGCGCGACTATTTTAGGCATATTCGCGTTTCCCTATTTGGTTGGAGTTATAATCGACCAAAAAGAAAGTATGTTCAACCACTTGATTTTATTGATTATTTATTAAAACTAACATTCATCAATATCCCTCCTCTAAGCCACTGATTTCACATTGTGCTTTTGCCGAAAAAATAAACAAACTCGTCGGAACAGTGATGTCGACGCAGCGGGGCAAGGTCTGTCTCATCCGCATGCGCCCGCCTCATCGACGCCTGGCGCGCGCATGAAAGGCAGGAAGCCCTGCAACCAGACCCAGAAGCTAGCCGCCCACAAAGCGGCGCTGAGGCCATGGTGATAGGGCGATAATGTTGCGGCAAAATCGAATTCCGGCAGGATGCGCACCAGCCCGGCCGTCGCCATCAGAAGGGCGGCCACATGCGCCTGCCATGGCAGATGCGTCAGATTGCGGCCCGTATGCCGCAGCCCGGCAATGATGAAGACGGCCATGATGGCGCATCCCAGCGCCCCGACCGACAGCAGATGCAGCCCCGCGGCGGGCGTGACGGAAAAACCGAGCCGTGTCGCGCCGAGCGCCAGAAAACCCGCGCCCGCAAAGGCGTTGCCGAGGCCAAGCAACAGCACCTCGGTCTTAAAGACGGCACGCCCGATGAACCATTCGGCCAGCCGGTCGAAAAAGGCGGCGCCGGCCGCAAGCGAAAGCCAGGCGCAGACATCGCTCTGCGGAAAGAAAAGTTTCGCCGCCATGTAAAGCGTCACCATGGCGCCCGCCATATGCTGGCGGCCGGGATGAGGCCGGTAAGGCGTGGTCTCGCCGCTCGGATCGAGCGCCAGATTGATGACAACCACATTGATACGCGCGGCGGAAAGCGAAAACAGCACGGTGAAAATGCACAGCGCCGCCTCCAGCAAGCGGGATGCAAGTTCGAGATCGCCGCTCCACCAGGCATAACGCACACCCGCTTCAGCCGCCGTAAACAGAAGAAGCCAGATAAGGAATGCCGGGTGTTTCATCGTGCGCCGCGCCAGCATCGCCCTGCCGATGAGAACAGAGAGCGCGAGCAGAAAGGCGAGATCGAAAAAACCTGCAAACAGGCTCCATGCCTCCATCCCGAGAAGGCCGATAAGGCGGTCCGGCAGCCAGAGACCGGCGAGATGAAGCAGCGTTCGTCCCTGCGCGGGCTTCGTATCCGTCCATTCCGGCACCGCTGAGCCAAGAAAACCGGCAAGCGCCATGCCATAGGTGCCGAAGATCATTTCATGGGCGTGCCATTGCGATGCAGGCACCGCATCGGCGAAAGGCAGGGCATAACCACCGATGACGACCCACAGGAAGGGCCAGCCCGCGCCGTGCAGGGCGGCCAGAGGGAAAAACAGCCGCAGGGCTTCAGAAAGGATGGGGGGCTGCCTCATCGCACACGCTCCTTTGCTGAAAATAATTCGGCGAAGGCCGGGCTCTCGGACAGGCGCTCCGCTTCGTCGAAAACCGCACGCGCCATGCGCCGGCCCGGCGCACCCGCGGGCTTATGCGCGGCAACGACTCGGCCATCGACGCCGGAGAGCACGATCAGCCTGTCGGCAACAAGCAACGCCTCATGAAGATCATGGGTGACGAGAAGCGTGGAAAAACCGCGCCGACGGGCGGCGCCCACCAGAAGCTCCTGCAAATGACGGCGCAGGCCGACATCGACGGCGCTGAAGGGCTCATCCAGAAACAGCATGTCCGGCTCCACGGCGAGCGCCCGCGCAACGCCCGCGCGCTGGCGCATGCCGCCGGAGAGTTCCACCGGATATTTGCCGAAATCAGCCACCTCCAGACCGACCTCCAGCGCAAAAAGGCCCGCCCTTTCGCGCCGCTCCCGTTTCGGCATGCCGGCCGCCGCAAGGCCGTAGGCGATATTGTCGATCAATGTCATCCACGGCAGCAGCCTCGGCTCCTGAAACACCAGACCCTGCCGGCGATAATGGCGGTGCACGCGGCCGCGAACAGGATCGATGATACCGGCTGCGATCTGTAAAATCGTTGTCTTGCCGCTGCCGGAGGGGCCGAGCAGCGCCACGGTTTCCCCCGGCGCTATGCCGAGATCGAAATTCTCGAACAGGCTGCGGCCGAGAAAGGCGTGGCCGACATGTTCGAAACGCAGGATGGAACGGTCGCTCATCGCTTGACACCCCATGGCAACCCGGCGGCGCGCCAGCGTTCCAGCGCCTCGCGCAGCAGATGCAGCAGGCCGTAATCGGTGAGCAGCGCCAGCGCGACGGTGATGGCGAGCCAGGCGCTGACCTGCGCGATGTCGAACAGCGCACGTGCGGTGGCCAGTTCGCCGCCAATCCCGCCGGAATTCGAAAGGAGCTCGGCCATGACGGTTACTTTCCACGCGCTTCCCGCCGTCGTCGTCCAGGCCGGGAAGAGGTAGGAGAGCACATGCGGCATGGTGACGGTGCGCAGCCGGTAAAACCACGGAGCGCCGAAAGCCTGCGCCATCACCTCCAGCTGACGGTCCCGCTTGGCGACACCTTCCAGCGCACCGGCAAAGGACACGGGGGCCGAGGCGATGATGACGGTCATGACAGCCGTGCCGCCGGACGAGCCGAACCAGATGAGCGCCAGCACGATCCAGCCGATGGGCGGCACGCCGAGCAGAACGGTGACGACAGGCTTCATCAACCGCATGGACGCGAAGGAATAGCCCGCCAGCACGCCCGCCACCGTGCCGATGCCGGCCGCGATGGCAAAGCCGGTCAGGGCCCTGACGGCGCTCTGCGACAGGATGGCGAAGAAATCCGGCCGCGCCGCCAAAAGCCCCATTGCCGCGAAGGTCTCCCCCGGCGAAGGCAGGATGAAGGAGCCATAAATCTCATGCCCGGCCTGCCAGGCGGCGAGAAAACAGAAAATGCCTGAAAGCCCGGCCCAGCCCGCCCACAGATAGCGGCCCATCCAGCCAAGACTTTCGAGAATGCGGTTCATGCCTGCTACACCAGATAAAATCCGTCATCCGGCCGCCGGCCGCCGATGATTGCCGGGTCGGTCCTGGCAAGCTCATCGTAGAACGCCTCGAGATCGGCGCGCGCAGCGCTCGCCTTCAGGGCGCACAGATGACTTGTCGGAAAGGAGGCGGCGATGATTTCCGGCGGGAAACCCAAGACATCGGCGGCCGCATCGGCCGCCGCCTTCGGATCGGCTACGGCGCTGGCGAGCGCCGTCTCCATGGCGTCCTGCAAAGCCTCGATGCCGGCCCTGCCGAGTTTTTGCTGGACCGGCGATGTCAAGGCGAGGCCAGCCTGCGGAATTTCAGCCTTGCCGGCCACCTTCGCCCATTCCCGCTGGATATCGATGGTGCGATGGACGGTCATGAAAAAAGACTTCGCCTTGATGAGCACGGCGGTCGCGGCCGGCTCGCTCAGCAGGGCGGCATCCACCCGTCCCGTCAGCAGCAATTGCACGGCTTCCGGCGGCGAGGCGGCATATTCCAGCCTGATGTCACCGGGCTTCAGGCCGTTTTCGGCAACAAGGCGGCGCAGCACAAAATCGGGCATGTCGTTCTTGAACGGCAAAGCGAGGGTCTTGCCGGAAAGGCTTTGCAGGGAGTTCAGCGTCTCGTCTTTCGAAACGATATAGAGCAGGCCCGTGGTCAGCACGTTCAACAGCCCAAGGCCGAGACCGCGATTATGGAGATTGGCGACGCCGTAGCTCGGCATCACCACCGCCCCCATGGAGCCGGAGGCGACGGCGGCGCGCATTTCATCCGGCGTTTTCCAGGCTTTGAAAACCGCTCCGGGTGCGACATCCTTCAGGAACCCGCCCTTTACCGCATGGGCCAGCACGGCCGACGGCGCGGCCGGAGGGCCATAAAAGGTGAGCGGCGCTTCCGCCTTCGCAACATGCGGTGCGGCAAGTGTCGCGACCGCGAGCCCGGAAAAGGCCGAAAGAGCCTGACGACGGGTGAGATGGGCCATGGTCCTGATCCTTTCGCGCCGGAAGCGCCCTGATGCGCGTGACGCCCGCTCAGACCGTTTTCCGGTCCCGGCGCGTCACCACCCCGGAAATGACATTTTGCAAGCGCCCGCTCTTTGCGCAGGATCAAACAGGGCCAAAAACAGGGATTATTCACCCTTCTTGAGTGAGAGCGCGTCCCGCAGGAGCCGCGAGCCCTCCTGAGCGGCGGCGGCGATATCGAGAAACATCAGGCTTGCGGTTTCAACCACACCTTCATCCACCGTGTCGTCTTCGGCAAAATCGCAGAGCATCTCGGTCAGGAGCGCGATCTTGCGACGCTCCTCGCGGGCGGCGGCCAGAAGCTTGACGATATTGCGCTGGCGCTCGAAATCCTCGAGCTCGCGCAGTGCCTCATGGACCTTGTCGCGGCAGCCGCAATCGAGTGCGCTCTGCAAAACCACGTTGCGCACCAGATGGATCGCAGCAGCAATATCCGCCCCGCCCGGCGCTGCCACAGACAGCGATTGCGGCTCTTGCCTGTTCATCGTCATGCATTCACCCCATGCGCCGTATTGCGGGCACGGGCGACCCAGGCCGCCCCTTCCTGCCCGTGGTGGAAACCATTGGAAAAAGGCACGTCCGGATAGATTTGCCCGAGGCGTGCAAGACCATCTGCCGCATCCCGCCTGCCAGCCAGAACATCGTCATGGATCTGCGCCACCGCCACCATGTCGCAATCCTGTGGTGACAGCCGGAAGCGGGCAATGCCGGCGGCCGCCAGATCCTGCAACTCGCCAAGCAGCGACTGGCAGGTATGCGACACCGTCTGCACGCCGTTCAGCGCCAAAAACGACTGCCGATCAAGCGTGCGGACCGGCAATCCATCCGGATCATCACCGCAGACGAACTGGCAATTATCCTTGATATTGCCCTTGGCGCGGGCGTGGGCACAGCGCGCCGAAATGGCGAGCGGCAGGCGGCCGAAGGCGAAGATTTCGAAATCCACATCGGGCGTCTGCGCCACGATGCGCTCCACCGAGGTCATCGGCAGTTCCGGCGGCAGGCATATGGCGCTCGCGCCGTGAGACGACAGCAACCGCGCGGTCGCGGCATTATAGACATTCACCATCGGCCCGACGACATGCGGGGTGCCGTGCAGCATGCCGAGCGCGGAAAGATCGTTCGCCTCGACCGGATAGGGACTATCTGCGATCAGGCCTCGCAGGTGGCGGCTTTCCCGCTCCAGCGTCACCAGCGAAAGCGTCGACAGGATCACCTGTTTTCCCGCACTCTCCAGCCGCTCGATCACCTCTGCCAGATGCGGCTCGGTGAAATGAAACCGTTTGGAGCAGACGGTTTCACCGAGATAGACATGGCTGACGGGCGCTTCATCGGCGATGCGGAAATAGAAATCGCGCCATTTCTCCCCCTGCCAGAGATAGAGGACCGGGCCGAGCGCCAATGTGGCTTTTGCGGGTTTTGCCATCGCCGTCATCTCCAGCGTTTCTCATAAGCGCCGACGGTGGTGCGCTGGCCTTCGCTCAGGAGCCGCAGGCGGGAAAGCAGTCTGCCGCGCTCCTCAGCACCGGCGGCAAGCGCCCGGTGCAGGGTGGAAACCACTTCCGCCACATAGGCCTTGCCGCGCTGGCGGCCCTCGATCTTCAGTGCGCTGACGCCCGCCTCGCGCAAGGCATCGATCTGGTCCATCACATCAAGCGACACCGGATCCTCGAAGGCATAGGACCTGTCGTCGGCAATCTCGAAACGGCCCTTGCACAGCGTGGGGTAACCCGCCGCCTCGCCGGCCGGAAAACGGTTAATGGTGTAATCGCCAAGTTCCGACACCAGCGCCTGCCCGTCCTGCCGGTAGCGGACGTGGCTTGCCGGCGAGCAGACGCCGTTCATGTTGGGTGACTTGCCTGTGGCGTAAGACGAGAGCGAGCAGCGTCCCTCCGCCATGACGCAGAGACCGCCGAACACGAAGATTTCGATCTCACAGCGGATTTGCCGCGCCAGCCGGGCGATGTCGGGGATAGTCAGGGTGCGCGGCAGCACCACGCGTTTCGCGCCGAAGGCATCGACGAGGAAATTCACCGCATCCGCATTGGAGGCGGAGGCCTGCACGGAGACGTGGATACGCTGCTGCGGATGATGTTCCGCCACATGCGCCATCAGGCCGAAATCGGCAAGGATAAGCGCGTCCGCCCCCGCCTTCACGGCATCGGCCGCGCCGCGATACCAGATATCCTCATGCCCGGCGCGCATGAAGGTGTTGAGCGCCACGAAGGTCTGGACACCGCGCTTTTTCGCGTAAACGATGGCCTCAGCGAGTTCCTCGCGGGAAAAATTAAGGCCGGGGAAGTTGCGGGCATTGGTTTCATCCCGAAACCCGCAATAGACCGCATCCGCCCCGGCATCCACGGCCTCGCGAAAGGCGGCGGGCGTTCCTGCAGGACAGATCAGTTCCATGCCTCACCTCCCCGTGTTTCGGATAGAACATGGCCGCGCAGGCGGTTCGCAAGGCCCGTTACCATTGGCGCGAAAGGTCCGGCAAATGCACCGAGATCGCGCGGCAGATCGATGCCGCTATCATCGAGCGCATTGCGCAGCGCCAGCATCGCCTCCATATCGCCGGTGACGCCGAGATCGCGCGAGAAGAACAGCGCATCGGCATCCTGCCGCCCCTCCATCAGCGCAAGCAGCATGAAAAGCGGCCCCTCCACCGCCGCATCCACCTTCGGCAAGTGGGCCTTGCGGCTGACGGTGATGGCGGGACCTGCCGGCTCGACCACGAAGGCGAAGGGGAGATCGACAGGCAGAAAGGCGTAGCGCTTGCCACGATGTTCGCCGAGCCGGACGAACATATCCGGATGCCGCTTCATGATCTGCGCCAGCATCGCCGCCGTCGCTCGCTGCACCACGGCAATGGGCAGAAAATTCATGGGGCGGGCGATGGCGGCGGGAAAAGGTCTCATGAAAGGTCCTGTCGGCTCAGTTGCGGGCGGCAACCTAACCGCAGCGCACGGGTGGCGGTTTGAGCGAACGCAAAGACAGGGAAATTTTCGGGTGCGCCTTCACAAAAGCCGCTATAAATCATTCACTTGCCAAGCGAAGGAGGCCGCCCGTGTCCGATTTAAGGGTCAAACGGATTTACGAACCCGCCAGCGACGATGACGGCGCGCGCATTCTGGTAGACCGGCTCTGGCCGCGCGGCATGAGCAAGGAAAACGCAAAGCTTTCCCTGTGGATGAAGGAAATCGCGCCCAGCAACGAATTGCGCAAGAACTTCTCCCATATGCCGTCCCGCTTTGAGGAATTCACCCGGCATTATCATGAGGAGCTTTCGGCCAATCCCGATGCCGTAGCGCACATGAAGGAGCTGATGGCGAAGGGCCGCGTCACGCTGCTTTATGCCGCCCACGATACCGAACACAACCACGCCCTGGTTCTCGCCGACTATCTTCGTTCGCACTGAGCGGCATTTGCGGCAGCGCAAGGACATGCCGCACTGCCGCCTGCAAACAGGCGGCATGAGAGACGAAGAAACAGAAACGAGACCCATCCGCACCGCCGATCTGCGCGGTTTCATCCGGCTGCTGGAAGAACGTGGGCAGCTGCGGCGAATTCGCCAGCCGGTATCGCTGGTGCACGAAATCACTGAAATCCACCGCCGCGTGCTCGCCGATGGCGGGCCGGCACTGCTGTTCGAGCGACCTGTCGACCATGAAGGCAAGGTGCGGGACATGCCGCTGCTTGCCAATCTGTTCGGCACGCGGCAACGCATCGAATGGGGTCTGGGGCTGGAAACGGGCGGCCTGCCCGCGCTTGCACAAAAGCTCGCCGAATTGCGCGAGCCGCGGCCGCCGAAATCCATAGCCGAGGCATGGGGTAAGCTGCCTTTGCTGAAAGCCGCACTTTCCATGCGGCCACGCAACGTCTCGCGCACGCCGGTGCAGGAAAAGGTACTGACGGGTGATGCGGTCGATCTTGCCTGCCTGCCGGTGCAATGGTGCTGGCCGGGCGAGCCGGCCCCGCTCATCACCTGGCCGCTTGTCATCACCCGTTCGCCTGACGATCCCGACGATATCAATGTCGGCATCTACCGCATGCAGCTATTGGGGCCGGACAGGGTGATCATGCGCTGGCTGGCGCATCGCGGCGGCGCGCATCACCACCGGTTGTGGCGTGCGCGCGGGCTGGATATGCCCGTTAGCGTCGCCATTGGGGCCGATCCTGCCACCATTCTCGCCGCCGTGATGCCGCTTCCCGACCATATCAGCGAGCTTGGCTTCTCCGGCCTGCTGCGCGGCTCGAAAAGCCGCATCGCAAAAGCTTTAACCGTGCCGATGCCGGTGCCGGCCAATGCCGAGATCGTGCTGGAGGGCACCGTTTCGGCAACGGAAACGGCACTCGAAGGCCCCTATGGCGACCATACCGGCTATTATAATTCAGTCGAATCCTTCCCGGTCATGACACTCTCGGCAATCACCATGCGCCGCGATCCGATCTATCTTTCCACCTATACCGGCCGGCCGCCGGATGAGCCTTCGGTTCTCGGTGAAGCCATGCTCGAGATTTTCCTGCCGCTCGTGAAAAAGCAGTTTGCGGAAATCGTCGATCTGTGGATGCCGCCGGAGGCCTGTTCCTACCGCGTCATGGTCGCATCCATCGACAAGCGTTACCCGGGACAGGCAAAGCGGGTGATGATGGGCCTTTGGTCGATGCTGCCGCAGTTCAGTTATGTGAAGCTCATCATTCTGGTCGATCCCGACATCAATGTCCGCAGCTGGGCGGATGTCATCTGGGCGCTTTCCACCCGCTTCGATGCTTCGCGCGATACGACGATCATCGACGATACGCCAATCGACTATCTCGACTTCGCCTCTCCTAAAGCCGGCCTCGGCGGCAAGATGGGGCTGGACGCCACCCGCAAGCTGCCGCCGGAAACGGAGCGCGAATGGGGCCGCGTGCTATCCATGACGCCTGACGTGATCGCAAAGGTGGATCTGATGTGGCGTGATCTCGGCCTTGGAGAACGGCCATGATCCCGTGCCGCGTCGTGGTCGGCGTCACCGGCGCCTCGGGTGCCGGCATTGCGTTGCGCATCGTCGAGCGCCTTGCCGGGATGAAAAGCGTCGAAATCCATCTCGTCCTGTCGCAATCCGCCAGACGCACCGTGTTGCACGAGGAAGGGGCGCAAGCCATGGGGCGGATGTTTTCGCTCGCCAGCGTCAATCATGCCGTCGACGATATCGGCGCTGCGATTGCCAGCGGCTCTTTCCCGACGGCCGGCATGATCGTCGCCCCCTGCTCCATGCGCACACTTGCGTCCATTGCAACCGGGCTTTCGGACAATCTCCTTACCCGCGCCGCCGATGTGCATTTGAAAGAACGTCGGAAACTTGTGCTGATGACGCGCGAGACGCCGCTGCATCTCATCCATCTGCGCAACATGTGCACGGTGACGGAGGCAGGTGCGATCGTCATGCCGCCGGTGCCGGCCTTTTATAACAGGCCGCAAAGCGTCAACGATATTGTCGACCAGCTCGCCGCCCGCGCCATCGACCAGCTCGGCATCGCTTCCGCGCCGCAGGCGCCGATATGGCAGCCGCATATGGTGAAGACGTCGTGAGCCATCAAAAATAGGCCATGGGGTCCGCGCCAAAGAGCGCGGCATGGCCGCCAGCCAGCAGCCACCACACCGTCAACCCCGTCAGCGCCGCCGCAAGCAGCATCGGCCCATCCACGGCTATGCGGGTTTTGCCGGAAAGGATCGCCGCGAAGGTAACCACAGCGCTTCCGGCAGCCGCCAAGTTCCATGCATTACCCAGTCTTTTACGCGCGCGTTTCTCGGTCATCGCCATTCCGCCGAGCGAAAACAGTGCAAAGCCGCCGAACAGGATGACGGAACGCAGGTCGCCATTCGGCACGACATGCCCCAACGACCAGAACAGAAAGCCGACGAGTACCGGGTGCCGCGTGATGCGCACGATTGCCCCCGGTCTATCTCCCTGCCGCACGGAAATGGAAAGCGGATTGACGCTGAGGAGGCCGGCCAGCACGAAAAACAGGCCAATCGGCGCTGCCAGAAAGGTGACATGCGCCTGCCAGGGCGCGACGTCCCAGAGCGGAATATACTCGACCGACAGCGCGGCATAAAATACCCAGCCCAGCGTCAGAAGCGAGACGACGGAATAACTCCCGAAATAGGCGGGCCTGCCGATGGCCGCGATCAGCCGGCCGCGCACGGCAGGGACGGCGGGAATGGAATGCAGCGCCACGAAAAGCGAAAGAGCGGCGACAAGTTCAAGCATGCGACTGCCTTCTCACTGGTTCAGGAACAGCACCGAAGCAATGGCCACGGAGGCAAGCACGGCGGAGACCGCGCCCATGCGCTGCAACACACCCATACGGTACAACAGCACCGCAAAGCCAATGATAATAGGGGTTGCGACAATCAGCCCGACCTGCGCGTCGTTCATGGGAAGCTCCATTTTCCAGAGTTGCGCTTTGTCATGACAATAGGGCTTTGCACGCTCCCTTCTTTGACCGACCGCAAAGAAGCGGGGTTTGAGGACGCCTAAGCGTGGCTTGCTGTTTTACAATTACGGACAAGACCATGGCGATAAATACGGAAGAGGAAAGCGGAAACCTGCTTTTGTGGATTCTGGTCTGGAGCGAACTTGCCGCTTTCGGCGCGCTGACCGGCGCCTTCATTATCGCCTTCGCCCTCAATCCCGAGGCCTTCGCCGCCGCGCGCCAACATCTGCAGCCGCAGCTTGCCGGTCTCAATACGCTGATTTTGCTGGCGAGCGGCTGGCAGGCGGCCGTCGCGGCCAGCCGCTACACCGCGCTGGCGGGCAAAAGACGGGCACTTGTGCTTGCCGGCCTGCTGGGCTTCGCTTTCGTCGGTGTAAAACTCCATGAATATTCCACCGAAATCGCCTTCGCCTCCGATCCCGTCTATGGCGCTTTCTTCGAGCTCTATTTTCTGCTCACCGGCTTCCACCTGCTGCATGTCGTCTTCGTGGCCGTGCTGCTGTTTCTCGTCGCAGTCTTCCCGAAAAACGAGAACGTCACGCTGGTGACGACGCTGTGGCATGTGATCGATCTGGTCTGGATCGTCATTTTTCCCATCGTCTATCTGGTTTGACAATCATGATCCACCGCACCTCCCGCCAGCTTGCAAGAAGTTTTGCAGCACTCGCCATTCTCGTTCTTGCCGGTACGGCCGTCGTGACATCTTGGAAAGCGGCGCTTCTGCCGCCGGTCGCCGCCGCCTGCCTGATGCTGCTTTTCGCGCTCCTGAAATCCAGACGCGTCATCGACGATTTTCTGGGTTTTGGCGAAGAGCGAGGCCTGCTGCGCACAGCACTTCTGGCATGGCCGGCCATCTTTGCCGCCGCGGCCCTGTTGCGGGCGTTCCTGCAGGGCATTTTGTCGCTCTGAAAAGGCGGACCACACCACCTCTCCACTTGTTTGCCAAAAGGCAAAGAACGCCGGCGGCCAGCGGCTAGAAAGGGGCGAGACCCTAAGCCTGCCGGCAAATTCCGGCGCGAGGGTTCGATCAAGCCAGTCCGCATAAGCGGTCTTCCGGATGGAAAGGACCATTGGCATGGCAGAACGCCTGACCAAAACAGGAGCGCGAAACGTCTTTTACGGCGGCTCCATCTTCTTCTTCGCCATATTCGTCGGGCTGACCGCCCATAGCCATTATTACATGCGCACCACCTCGACGGATGAAAGCACGCTGACCGAAAGCGTCGCGCGCGGCAAACATGTGTGGGAGAAAAACTCCTGCATCAACTGTCACACGCTGCTCGGCGAAGGCGCCTATTTCGCGCCCGAACTCGGCAATGTCTGGAAGCGCTATGGCGGCGTGGAAGACAAGGAAGCGGCGCGCGATTCCATCAAGGCCTGGATGGCCGCCCAGCCCACCGGCATCGAGGGCCGCCGCCAGATGCCGCAGTTCAATCTCACCGAACAGGAACTCGATGATCTCGTCGACTTCCTCGAATGGACGAGCCGGATCAAGACGCAGAACTGGCCGCCGAACGATGCGGGTTGAGGCTGACGGCAAGGAGATGACGAGATGAAATACCAGACGCAAAAAGTCGCCATGCTGTATTTTTACGGCGCAATCGGGCTGTTCGTGGCGCAGATCCTGTTCGGCGTCGTCGCCGCCACGATCTACGTGCTGCCCAATACGCTTTCCGAGCTTCTGCCCTTCAACATCGTGCGCATGATCCATACCAATGCACTTGTCGTGTGGCTGTTGATGGGTTTCATGGGCTCGACCTTCTATCTTCTGCCGGAAGAAACGGAAACCGAGCTTTACAGCCCCAAACTCGCCATCGCGCAGTTCTGGATCTTCCTGGTGGCCGCCGCGGTTGCCGTGGTCGGATATATGTTCCGCATCCACGAAGGCCGCGAATTCCTCGAACAGCCCTTTGCGATCAAGGTCGGCATCGTGCTTGTCGTACTGATGTTCCTGTTCAACATCACCATGACGGCGCTGAAGGGCCGCAAGACCACCGTTATCAACATCCTGCTCTTCGGCCTCTGGGGTCTGGCGATCTTCTTCCTCTTCGCCTTCTACAACCCCATGAACCTGGCGCTCGACAAGATGTACTGGTGGTACGTCATCCATCTGTGGGTGGAAGGCGTGTGGGAACTGATCATGGCCTCGATCCTCGCCTTCCTGATGATCAAGCTCAACGGCATCGACCGCGAAGTGGTGGAAAAATGGCTCTATGTCATCGTCGGCCTTGCCCTCTTCTCGGGCATTCTCGGCACCGGCCACCATTATTACTGGATCGGCGCACCGGGTTACTGGCAGTGGATCGGTTCGCTGTTCTCGACGCTGGAAGTGGCCCCCTTCTTCACCATGGTCATCTTCACCTTCGTCATGACCTGGAAGGCCGGCCGCAAGCATGAGAACCGCGCAGCGCTTCTGTGGTCGATCGGCTGCTCGGTCATGGCCTTCTTCGGCGCCGGCGTCTGGGGTTTCCTGCACACGCTGTCTTCGGTGAACTATTACAGCCATGGCACGCAGCTCACCGCCGCCCACGGCCACCTCGCCTTCTTCGGCGCCTATGTGATGCTGAACCTTGCCATGATGGCCTATGCCGTGCCGGAAATGAAGAAACGCGCGCCGTATAATCAGTGGCTTTCGATGACGAGCTTCTGGGTCATGTGCACGGCCATGTCGGTCATGACCTTCGCGCTAACATTCGCCGGCGTGGTGCAGATCCAGCTTCAGCGCGTCATGGGCGAAAGCTTTATGGATGTGCAGGACCAGCTGGCGATCTTCTACTGGATCCGCCTCGGCTCCGGTTTCGCGGTTCTCATTTCGGCAATCATGTTCATCTGGGCAGTTCTGGTGCCGGGCAAGCAGAAACAGGGCGACGTCGCCCGCCTCGTGCAGCCCGCCGAATGAGAAACGGACCGGCTCTCCTTTTCCCCCGGAGAGCCAGTCCTTACCATCAACCATGGAGATGACCATGAATACGATTTTCCGCCCCGCGCCGCACCCTTTGCCGGACGCGCCGTTCTACACACCGCTCGGCAATGAATGCACACTGTTCGAAAGCGCCTGGGTGCGGCAATTGCCGCTGCTGCTGAAAGGCCCGACCGGTTGCGGCAAGACCCGTTTCGTCAGCCATATGGCAGCGAAACTCGGCCTGCCGCTTTCCACCGTTTCATGCCACGACGATCTTGCCGCCGCTGATCTGACCGGCCGTTACCTGCTGAAAGGCGGTGAAACCGTGTGGATGGACGGCCCGCTGACGAGGTCGGTGCGCCAGGGCGGCATATGTTACCTCGATGAGATCGTCGAGGCGCGCAAGGATGTGGCCGTTGTGCTGCATCCGCTCACCGACGACCGCCGTATCCTGCCACTGGAGCGCACCGGTGAGGTGCTTGAAGCACCCTCCGGCTTCATGCTCGTCGTGTCCTATAACCCCGGCTATCAGAACCTGCTGAAAAGCCTGAAACCCAGCACCCGCCAGCGTTTCGTCGCCATTGAATTCGATTTTCTGCCCAAGGAGCAGGAGATTGCCGTCGTTTCGCATGAAAGCGGGCTGGATGCGCGCGATGTCGAGCCGCTTGTCGATCTCGCCCACCGGCTGCGCGGCCTGAAGGGCCATGACCTTGAGGAAGGCGTCTCCACCCGCCTGCTCGTCTATTGCGCCAGCCTCATCGATACCGGCCTTCCCGCCCGTCAGGCCGTGCGCGCGGCGATGATCGAGCCGCTGACCGACGAGCCGGATGTGAAGGCCGCGCTGCATGAAGTCGCGGATGCGGTCATCCGATAAGGCACATTTATATCCATATCTGAATGCGCGGTATTACCCGCGCATTCCGGCTCGATGCCATGAGGATAAACCATGCTGGATTTTCTGGAACTGGAAGAAACCGTCGGCCGCGCCTGGCACAGGCTGATCGGCGAAACCGGCACATGGCTGCGCTTTCCCGATCACGCCGTCAGGCTGGAAGACATGCAGACCGTGCTGGCCATATGTTTCCGCGGTTTTGGCGGTGAACACGCGGTGCAGATCGCCCCGGCGCGCGCCCGCACCTCCAGACACCGGCTGAGGCTTCGCCAGCGCATGGGTCTCGGCGAAGAAAAGCTTGCCCAGCCCGGCCGCGATCATGCCACGCTGATGCTGCCCCCGGTGCTCGATCTGTTTCCCGACCGCCGCCTCAATCGCGATCTTTATCTCTGGCTCGCCGCCGCCATGGCGTTGATGCCGCTTGAACCAGTCATGGCTGCCGACCCGTTGCGCAACGATCTTGCCCGGCTCAACCGCGCCGCGGAACTGGCCGAGACCGTAACCCGTACTTTTCCCGGCATGAAGACCCGCTATCGCCGGCTTTGCGCCGCCATGCTCGCGGTGCGGCAGAAGCGGCCGCTGCCACAGGCGGAACAGCAGGTGGAACAGCGGGTGCTTTCCATGCTGGCCGATGCGGCAGGGATCGAAGGCTATCCGCCGCCCGTCGGTTTCTCGGCCAAGGCGCCGCCGCGCTACCTGCCGATGCTGCCGGTGCCGCTGTGGCCGGATACACTGCTGCGAGAAACATCCGAGGCCCGGCAGGGCGAGGACCAGCCGGCCTCCAATGCAGCACCGCAGGGCGCGGAAGCGGCCCGCCATATCGCCGTGCGCGAAAAGACAGAGAACCGCCAGACCGAACGCAGCCCCTTCATCCTCAACCGTTTCGAAAAAATCCTAGCCATGGCGGAGATGGTCAATGTCGACCGTCCCGGGGACGACAGCGACGATGCCGACGGCAGTGCGGCGGACGAGCTGGACGACATGACGCTGGGAGAAAGGAAAGGGCGGCCTTCCGCCCGCTTCCGCTTCGATCTGGACCTGCCGCCCGAAGCACTGAACCATACCGCGCTGACGGCAGAGCTCACCTATCCCGAATGGGATTATCGCAGCGGTACCTATCTCGCCGATCATTGCCGGGTCATCGCCTCCCCGGCGAAGGGTGCCGAAACGGCACCGGAACCCGACCCGGACACCAAAAGCCTCATCCGCCGGGTCAGGCGGCAATTCGAGGTGCTGCGGCCACGCCACGAGATGCTGCGCGCCCAGCTTGACGGCAACGATCTCGATCTTGACGCCGTGGTGCGCGCCAGAAGCGATATCGCCGCCGGAGGACAGGGCAGCGACCGCATCCATATGGCTAGTCGCCCGCAGGCGCATGATCTCGCCGTAACGATCCTCGTTGACGTATCGCTTTCGACCGATGCCTGGTTCGACAATCGCCGGGTTCTCGATGTGGAAAAGGAAGCCCTGCTGGTGCTTGCGCACGGGCTTTCCGCCTGTGGTGACAGTCACTCCATCCTGACCTTCACCTCCCGCCGCCGTTCCTGGGTTCGGGTGGAAACGGTGAAGGATTTCGATGAGCCGATGGGCCACGCTGTCGAGCGGCGCATCGCGGCGCTGAAACCCGGTTTCTACACCCGCATCGGCCCCGCCATCCGCCACGCCAGCGCCAAGCTGCATGAGAGGCCGGAGCGCCGCAAGCTGCTTCTGCTGCTGACGGATGGCAAGCCGAACGATGTCGATCATTATGAGGGCCGCTTCGCCATCGAGGACAGCCGCCGCGCGGTCTCCGAAGCGCGACGCTCTGGCGTCAGCGTCTTCGGCGTGACTGTCGACAGCAAGGCGCAGTCCTATATTCCGGCCATGTTCGGCCAGAACGGTTATGCCATCGTCAACAGGATCGCCAAGCTGCCATCGGCGCTGCCGGCAATCTATCGCAGCCTTGCCGGCTGATTGTCGCGCAGACGGACCTGACGAATCTCAGGTTTGTTTGCGCGGCGACAATGTCTCCAGACCGCCTGGCGGATAGGTTTTTCCAGTCCGCCGGCCGGCCGCACCGCCGGACATCATTCCATCCGCGGCCGTGGAGCCAGCCTATGTCCGAAGCCCAAACCGCAACCAATATCGATGTGCGCATCATTCCGCATCGCGAACGTCATCCGCGCATTTTCGGTGCGCTCGGCGCGTTGACCGAGGGGCAATCGCTGCAGATCACCAGCGATCACGACCCCCGTCCGCTGCTTTACCAGCTGGCCACCAATTTTCCCGGCCAGTTCGGCTGGGAATATCTCGAACAGGGCCCGGAAGTCTGGCGCCTCGATATCGGCCGCCTGGAAGAACAGGCCGAAGGTTCCGAAGACGATATGTCCGGCTGCGAATGCTGCTGCGGATCCGAACATTGACCCCTGCCCCGGCCCTGTGGTGAAAAGACCTCTGGCGGCCGGCCCTTGCCGCCGCCAGCCGACAGATGAGGTGATGCAATGACGGAAATTATCAGGGAACTCGATGTCCGGCCGCTTTTGCTGAGCGGCGGCGAGCCCTTTCCGGCCATCATGGAAGCCGTGGCCGGACTTGCGCCGGGTGAGGCGCTGCGATTATACGCCACCTTCCGGCCCGTCCCGCTGTTCAAGGTGATGGCCGAGCGCGGTTTCGACCATCAGGTGAGGGAAATCGGCGGCGGCGACTGGGAAGTGCTGTTTACGCCGCAATCCACTGAAGTGGAGCAGATTTCCGTGTCGCCGGCGCTTGCGGGCAATGCTGAGGAGCCGCAGATATGGCCCGATCCGGTCATTTATCTCGATCTAAGCGACGAAACGGCCGAAGGCCAGGCGAGCCGCACGCTTACAGCACTCGACCGCCTTCCGCTGGGCGCGGTAATTTTCGTGCTGATGCCGCAGGAGCCGACTTTCCTTTACCCCGAGCTTCTGGCCCGGGGCCATCAATGGGCCGGCAATTTCGACGAGGCGCGCACGGCGTTTCGCATCTTCATCCGCGCCGGTGCGGGCGCGCATTAAGCCAGATATCGAATCCCTCGAAAACGAAACGCCCCGGAAATGCTTCCGGGGCGTTTCGTTTTGGCCTCATCGCAACAAAGCCGCCTATGCTTTGAGCGGTTTGCGCTCGCGCATCAGGATCGGGCCATATTCGAAGCAGAAGAGACCGAAGCCCACGATCCAGAAAAGCGCCGAGCAGACATAAAGATGCATCATCGCACCGGGGAAGAACTCGGCTGCCGGTCTCAGCAGCGCGCAGGCGGTCAGCGCCACATAAGCGGCGATGGTGACCCTGCTGGCCGCGAGCTTGCGCCCGGTATGGCCAAGGCTCGCTCTTGTCATCACCGCAAGCATCATGCAGCCGATAACGCCTACGGTGAAGACATGCAGGACCGAGCGCGTATCCATCACGTCAATCGCGGCCAGCGCTATGGTGATGAAACCGGCGGGAATGAAGGCATAGGCGACATGCAGCACCACCAGCACCTGCTCTGGCCATGTCGTCCAGCCGCGCCAGCGGATCAGACGCACGGCGTGCATGAAAGCCGCCAGAAGCGCCGTTGGTACGGCCACGATGCTCCCTGGCTCTATTGTCCAGACGGCCAGCGCCGCGATACCGGTGAGGATGGCTGCGGTGTCGAAACCGTTATAGGGGACTGGAAAATCCGTGCGGCCGAAACGGTTCAGCCAGTTGCGGGTAAAACTCGGCACGATGCGGCCGCCGACGATGATGACAAGCACGGTATAGGCAGAGACCGCAAGGCGGGTCGCGATCTGGCTATGATCGCCCCCAATCGCTGCAACGTGGAATACGATGTTGGCGACGGAAAGCGCCAGCAGCCCGCCCAGCACCTTCAGGTCCTTCCATTTGCGCCCGGCAATGACCTCGCGCGCGCAGATCGTGAGAAGTGCCGGCAGGAACAGCCCGTCGACGGCTGCGGCGGTGACCACGCCCACCTTATCCGGCACAAGCAAGAAAAGCCGGCCGGCGCACCAGAGCGCAAACAGCCACACCAGCGGTTTGCCCGACACCGGCAGTCGCCCCGTCCAGTTCGGCACGGCCGTCAGAAGAAAACCGGCCAGCACCGCCGAAGCGAAACCGAACAGCATCTCATGGGCATGCCAGTTCGGTGCGCCATAATCCCCGCCGAGGTCGATGAAGCCCGAAAGGGCTGCGATCCACAACACCATCGCCACGATGGCCCAGAGGGCGCCGCCGAGGAAAAACGGCCGGAAGCCATAAGAAAAGATAACCGGGCCGGTGCGCGCCAGCCCTCTTGGAATGCCGCCCTTTGGCCGGCTGCGCCCTTCGGTGAGAACAGTTTGGCTGCCACTCATTATAATGCTCCTTGCTTGGTCTTGACATATGTCTAGACCCAAGCCCGTCCGGCTTCTTTGCGAACAGGCAAAGAGGCGGTGCGACGCTTCCACACCAGCCTTCGGCCGCCTGCCAAAATGTCGCAGGGTGCCGAAAGCGAAGTTTGCTCCATCTCAAATTGTATTTCCGCCCTTCCGCTACAAATGCTGTGACAGAGCGAAACATGCTCTGCCCCAAGAGGGATAGGAGAAAAATGATGACGGAAACCTTCCACATCACACGGCGTAATATTCTCGCAGGCGCAGCATTTGCAGGGGCTATAGCTCCCGTCATCATGCCATCGGCAGCGAGCGCGGCAGAGGAAAAGAAGGCCGCAGCCAAGCCATTGACGAGCGCGGAGATTGCAGCGCTACCTCGCGTAAAGGTTGATCTCGTCAAACCGCCCTTCGTGCACGCCCACACGCAGAAAGCCGAAGGTGGACCGAAGATCGTCGAGTTCACGCTCACGATCAAAGAGCAGAAGATGATCCTCGACGACAAGGGCACCGAGGTCCACGCCATGACCTTCAACGGTTCGGTTCCCGGGCCTCTGATGGTGGTGCATCAGGACGACTATGTCGAACTGACCCTCATCAATCCCGATAGCAACGAGCTGCAGCACAATATCGATTTCCACTCGGCCACCGGCGCGCTCGGCGGCGGCGGGCTCACCATCGTCAACCCCGGTGAAAAAGCGATCCTGCGCTTCAAGGCCACCAAGGCCGGCGTCTTTGTCTATCACTGCGCACCTCCCGGCATGGTGCCCTGGCACGTCACCTCGGGCATGAATGGCGCGATCATGGTGTTGCCGCGAGAGGGCCTGACGGACGGCCACGGCAAGGAACTTGTTTATGACAAGGTTTATTATGTCGGCGAGCAGGACTTCTACATCCCGCGCGACGAGAACGGCAATTTCAAGAAATATGAAAGCGCCGGCGACGCCATGGCCGACACGCTGGAGGTGATGCGCAAGCTGACGCCGAGCCACATCGTCTTCAACGGCGCAGTCGGCGCCCTGACCGGGGAACACGCCCTTCAGGCCGCCGTTGGCGAGAAGGTGCTGATCGTCCATTCGCAGGCAAACCGTGATACCCGCCCGCACCTGATCGGCGGTCACGGCGATTATGTCTGGGCGACGGGCAAGTTCCGCAACCCACCGGATCTCGACCAGGAAACCTGGTTCATTCCCGGCGGCACGGCGGGCGCGGCCTTCTATACCTTTGAGCAGCCCGGCATCTACGCCTATGTCAACCACAACCTCATCGAAGCCTTCGAACTGGGCGCGGCCGCCCACTTCAAGGTGACGGGTGAGTGGAACAACAACTTGATGCAGGCGGTGCTCGCCCCGTCGAGCATCTGACGCAAACCGGAGCGCGCCGCGAGCAGGTGCGGCGCGCTCCCCCTTCTGCTTTGCGGCCTGAAAGCAGGCCCGAACTCTGGCGTCTTCTCGACGCAGGCAGGTTCCCATGGGCATTCCCGGCAACAGCCATTTCCCAAATGCCGTCTCGCTTCTTCTCCCGCTCTCGCTTGCCACGCTGCTGGCAACGGCCATCGGTTTCCAGTCCGGGATCATCCGCAGCGGCGCCGATCCACGCGCCGCCATGACGGCACCACAGGTCGTTACAGTGCCCGCCGGACATTTCACCTACCGGGCGGAGGGCGAATATTTCCGCAATGGGTATGCTGTCGATGGGCCGATGGTTGACGTAACGATGCGGCGAAATCTGACGATCATGAAATATCAGGTATCGAGCGCGGACTATGCACGCTGCGTGGAGGAAGGCGGTTGTCAGCAGCCGGAACCCGGCTTTGCCGCCCCCGTCGGCGGCGAGATACCGGCAACCGGCATCAGCCAGGACGACGCCCGCGCCTATGCAAAGTGGCTGAGCGAGCGGACAGGCGAGGTCTGGCGCCTGCCGAGCGACGCTGAACTGGCCTTCGCCGCCGGGTCGCTTTTCCCGGATGAGACGCTCGGTGTGGCTGCGGACACTGAAAACCCCGCTTTGCGCTGGCTGGCGGATTACGAGCGGCAGACCAGCCGCAAGGCCTCGGGCAATCCCGTTCCGCAATCCTATGGCAGCTTCGGCGAAAACGAATATGGCCTTGCTGATTTCGGCGGCAATGTCTGGGAATGGACCTCGAGTTGCAGCCGCCGCGTGACACTCGGCAAGGATGGCGAGGTAGTCGATACCGTCGCCTCCTGCGGCATTCCCGTCGCCTCGGGAAAACACCGGGCGGCGATGAGCGCCTTCGTCAAGAACCCGAAGAGCGGCGGCTGCGCCGTCGGCGTGCCGCCGGATAATCTGGGTTTCCGGCTGGTGAAGGATACGCGCTGGTATGCGCCGCTTCTCGAAAAGCTTGGCGCAGCCGCTCTGTTTTCTTGATAATCGTCAATAAAAACAATCGGTTGATTCATATCATTTGATCTTCTTCAGCCCGTGATAGTGCTGTATTGTGAGGATACAGAAGAGGCCGACACCCGGGGTGCCCATTGCGGGAACCAGGGCGGCGGCCAATCACCGGAGAGGGTGCAAGTGAAGATTGACCGAAGCGTCATCCGGTCGCTGGCCTTGTTTGCCAAGATGGCCGACGATGAGCTGGACGGACTGCTGACCCACGCCACATCCCGGCTGGTGCCGCCGGGCGAAGCCATTTTCGAGCAGGGCCAGCCGGCCACGCATTTTTTCCTGCTCATTCACGGCCGCCTGAAGGTGACGCAGGTGACCCATGACGGCCAGCAGATCATCGTGCGCGTGGTGCATCCCGGCGATCTCTTCGGTTTTGCCCGGGCGCTGCAAAGGTTGGATTATCCCGGCACCGCCACGACGGCTGCCGAAAGCGTGATACTCTCCTGGCAAACCGATCTATGGCCGCAATTCGTCGAACAGAACCCGCACCTCGCCGTCTCCGCCATGCAGACCATCGGCCAGCGTCTCGAGGAAGCCCATACACGTATCCGCGAAATGTCGACGCAGGAAGTGGAGCGCCGGGTGGCCCACGCCGTGCTGCGCCTTTCCCAGCAGGCGGGGCGCAAGGAGTTGGACGGTATCCGCATCGACTTTCCAATCTCGCGACAGGATATAGCCGAAATGACCGGCACGACACTGCACACCGTTTCCCGCATCCTCAGCAGTTGGGAGAGTAAGGGGCTGGTGCAGGGCGGACGGCAGAAGCTTCTGGTCTGCAATCTGCCGGGCCTCGCGCAGCTGGCGGAGGGCGAAGTGAGCCAGGTGTAGCGCGCAGGCGCCTGATCTTCGCCAGGAGTTTTACTTCCACCGGGCAGCCGTGCTGCTCTCACTCAGCAGGCTTCGAAGCGGCGCTTTCGATATAGGCGATGAGATTGTCCAGATCTTCCGGCTTGCTGATGCCGGCCAGCGCCATCTTGTTGCCGGGTATTTTCTTTTTCGGCGCGCTCAGGAAATCCCGCAATTCATCCGGTGTCCAGACAAGGCCGTCCTCGCCCGCTTTTTTCATCGCAGCCGAATAAGTATAGTCAGGCACGCCGCCCGCTGCACGGCTAATGATACCGTTAAGCTGCGGGCCGACCCTGTTTTTCGCGCCCTCGCCGATGGCGTGGCAGGCGGAACAGCGCTTGAACACGGCCTCCCCCTTGGCAACATCGCCCTCAGAAAGAGCGGGAACGGTGCTTGCGGTCAGCATAGCCGCCGCGATGATTACTGTCTTGCGCATCGTGTCATCCTTGTCTTGCCGCTTGAGTGTGGCCCGTCTGCAAATGCGGACGGGCCAACGGTTCTCTCTTCAGGTCGTGCCCCAGGCGGGCGTGCCCTTCTTGTAGGGAACGCGATCTTCGAAACCGCCGGGAATTTCGTCGTAGACGAGAACTTCCGTGGCCCCGATCTTCGAGGT
This sequence comes from Agrobacterium sp. ST15.13.015, assembly GCF_027871645.1. Classification (NCBI taxonomy): domain Bacteria; kingdom Pseudomonadati; phylum Pseudomonadota; class Alphaproteobacteria; order Hyphomicrobiales; family Rhizobiaceae; genus Agrobacterium; species Agrobacterium sp. ST15.13.015. The sequence continues at coordinate 31,179 of NZ_JAQAHF010000021.1, read as the reverse complement.
GAAGAAGCCGAGCAGCGTCAGTTGCTTGACCAGCGTGAAGGCGTGCGGCTTTGCAGGCGTCTGTTCCGCCTTGGCCTGCTTGTCCAGCGCGGCAAGCAGCGCCTGCCGCTGTTCCGGCGTCAGCTCCAGAAAGCCCTTCTTGTGTTCGGCCTGACTACGCTTTTCGATGTCGGAAATCGCCGAAAGGAAAAGTGTCCGCTGTTCGTCGGTATAACAATCGGCCGCATAGACGGCCATGAATGCTCCCACTTCAGCATCCTTGGCGCCCGGCGTGGAGGTGCGGGGAATGATGGTTTCCGCCACCTCGTCCAGAAAGCGGATTTCCTCCGGGGTGAAGACGTGGGTAGCGCCGGCGGGCTTGGCGGCGTTTTCGGCAGCCGTGAGGACATCCGCGCCGATCAGCGGAAGGCCGGTGGCAATGGCTATCAGTTTCAGCAGTTCGCGTCTGTTCATCACAGGTTCCCCTTCTTGCGTTCGGAAACGGCAAAATCGGCGGCACGCGCCGTCAGCGCCATATAGGTCAGAGACGGGTTGACGCAGGAGGCCGAAGTCATGCAGGCGCCGTCGGTGACAAAGACGTTCTGTGCATCCCAGACCTGGTTGTTGCCGTTGAGGACGGAGGTTTTCGGGTCGCGCCCCATGCGGGCCGTTCCCATTTCGTGAATGCCCATGCCCGGCGCATAGCTGCCCCGCGAGGGCTTGACGTTCTTGATGCCGACCGCCTCGAACATTTCGACGGCGTCATTGACCATGTCTTCGCGCATGTCGAGTTCGTTCTGCTTCATCTCGACATTCATGGAGAGGACCGGAAGGCCCCACTTGTCCTTCTTGTCATGATCGAGCTTCACGCGGTTGTCGTGATAGGGAAGCATTTCACCGAAGGCGGTCATGCCGATGGTCCAGCCGCCCGGATCGGTCAGTGCCTCCTTGTAGTCGGCGCCGATATTGAGTTCGGCGATCTCCCGTTCCCAGCGCGAGCGGCTGGCGGAGCCCTGATACCCGAAACCGCGCAGATATTTACGCTTGTCGTCACCGGTATTGCGGAAACGCGGAATGTAGAAGCCCGCCGGACGGCGGCCCTTGAAATAGAAGTCCTCGAAGCCTTCCACCTGGCCGGTGGCGCCCATGCGGAAATGGTGGTCCATCACGTTATGGCCGAGCTCGCCGGAGCTGCTGCCGAGACCGCCCTCCCAGACATCGGTGGCCGAATTCATCAGCACCCATGTCGAGTTCAGCGTCGAGGCGTTCAGGAAGATGATGTCGGCGGTGTATTCGTAGGTCAGGTTGGTTTCGGCATCGATGATCTCGACGCCGCGCGCCTTCTTCTTGTCCTTGTCGTAAAGGATTTCCTTGACGATGGAGAAAGGCCTGAGCGTCAGATTGCCGGTGGCGACCGCCGCAGGCAGGGTGGATGCCTGCGTGCTGAAATAGCCGCCGAAGGGACAGCCCAACCGACACTTGTTGCGGAACTGACAGCGCGTGCGCTCCTGATCGGGAAGTTCCTGGGTAATGTTGGCGCAGCGTGAATTGATGAGGTGGCGCGTGCCCTTGAACGCCTTCTTCAGCCGGCTGGCCACATCCTGCTCCACGAAATTGAGCGGAATGGGCGGCAGGAAATCGCCATCAGGGAGAATATCCAGCCCCTCGCGGCTGCCGGAAATGCCTGCGAAGCGCTCGACATAGTCATACCAGGGAGAAACGTCTTCATAGCGGATTGGCCAATCGACGGCGATGCCTTCTTTCGCATTGGCCTCGAAATCGGTCTGCGACCAGCGATAGGTCTGGCGGCCCCAGAGCAGCGAGCGGCCGCCGACATGGTAACCACGGAACCAGTCGAAGCGCTTTTCCTCGACATAGGGCGTTTCCTGCTCGTCGGCCCACATGCCGAGCGTCGCCTCTTCCAGCAGGTAATCGCGGCTGAGAACGGGGTATTTCGCCTTCATCTCCTGCGTGGCGCGGTTGCGATGGGGGTAATCCCAGGCTTCCTTGTCGGCATTCTGATAGTCGGTTATGTGCTCGATATTACGGCCGCGCTCCAGCATCAGGACCTTCAGGCCCTTTTGCGTGAGTTCCTTTGCGGCCCAGCCTCCACTGATGCCCGAGCCGACAACAATCGCATCATAATGATTGTTTGCCATGATAACTCCTCCGATGTGAGCTTGGAAAAAACGACAGGACAAAGCGCTTCCCGTCGCGGCGCGGCGGAAAATGGTCATGCGTCTGTCGAACCTCATGCTCCCCGCCGAAACCGGCCGCCGGGGAGCGGTTCTGGTTTTTACTGGCAGTGTTTACTGAATGGTCGGAAGGCGTTCATTGAGGAACGCGTTGCCCTTGGTCACGACGGCTTCAGCATCGAGCGGAAGATCGTGTTCAAGGATGAACCATTTTGCGCCGGCATGTTTGGCCGCCGGCAGGATCGTTTTCCAGTCGAGAACGCCGGTGCCGAGTGTGGCGAAGCCGCGCTCGTTTTCCGCCGTGCCGGCCGGTGCATTGTCCTTGGCGTGGATGGCGAAAACCTTGCCCTTCAAGGTGCCGAGGAATTCAGCCGGATCATTGCCACTGCGCGCCACCCAGGCGACATCGACTTCGGCCTGCAGCTTCGGGCCTGCCGCGTCGAGCAGCAGTTCGAGCGCCGTCTTGCCGTCGAATTTGACCATCTCGAAGTCGTGGTTGTGATAGGCCATGGAGAGGCCTGCTGCGGAAAGCTTGTCCGCGTAACCGCCAAGCTCCTTGCCGAAGGCGGTCCAGCCGGCGGCGTCCTTCGGGCGGTCTTCCGGCTTCAGGAACGGCACGGTAACGACCGCGTTGCCGACAGCCTTCTGCTCGGTGATGACCTCATCGAGATTGCCGCGCAGCTTGTCGATCGGCACATGCGAGGAAATGACCTTGATCTTGTGCTTTTCCAGCAGCGTGTTCAGTTCGCCGGCGCTGACCTTCTGCATGTCCACCGTTTCAACGGCGTAGACGCCAGCGCGGTTGAGAATGGCAAGCTGTTCTTCCAGCGTTCCGGAATTGCGCAGCGTGTACATCTGCGCCGCAATCGGCAGCACCTTGCTGTCATCGGCAAAAACCGGATTTGCGAAACCGGCCGCCAGTCCAACCACGAATGCCATGCCAGCGAATTTTGACTTGAACGTTTTCAAACGCGTAACTCCCTTTCCGTTTGATCAATGTGACGACACGCGTGCCCTCGCCTTTCCCGGCCGTCTGGCCGGGTCATGTCGGGCACCGCCTCCTGTGCCCTGCGTCGTCCGTGCCCGATATTGGGTGAACTAGATGTCGATCCCGACCCAGGACGAGGTCCGACTGGACCGGACGGCCGCATCGATGAATGCGAGACCCGCAAGGCCGTCCTCTATGCCGGGATAAATCACATCCCCGGCGGCCGTTTTTCCCTCCCTCTTTGCGATGATTGCATCTGCGGCTTCGCGGTAGATCGTCGCAAAACCCTCGAGATATCCTTCCGGGTGCCCCGATGGCACACGGCTGACGCGGTTGGCGGCATCGCCTGCACCCGCGCCATTGCGGGTGATCAGCCGCTTCGGCTCGCCATAAGGCGTGAACCACAACTCATCCGGCACCCGGTGGTGCCATTCAAGCCCGCCCTTGTCGCCATAGACCCTGAGCGACAGGGCGTTTTCGTTGCCAACCGCGATCTGGCTCGCCCAGAGCATGCCTTTTGCGCCGCTTGCATAACGAAGCAGAATATTGGCGCTGTCATCCAGCTGCCGGCCCGGAACGAACGACGTCAGATCGGCATAAAGGCTTGTCGGGATTTCACCCGTCACAAAGGCGGCGGCGTTGAAAGCGTGCGTGCCGATATCGCCGATTGCCCCGCCAGCGCCGGAACGGCTGGGGTCCGTGCGCCATTCCGCTCCCTTTGCGCCTGTCTTTTCAACGGCTTCGGTCAGCCAGTCCTGCGCATATTCAGCCTGGACATGGCGCAGCTTGCCGATGTCGCCACGCGCCACCATTTCCCGCATCTGCCGCAGCATCGCGTAGCCGGTGTAATTATGCGTCAGGATGAACAGGCTGTCGGATGCCCTGACGATCTCGGCCAGTGCCTTCGCTTCCTCCAGCGTCGCGGTAACCGGCTTGTCGCAGATGACGTGGATACCGGCGTCGAGAAAGGCCTTGGACGGGGCGAAATGCAGATGGTTCGGGGTGACGATAGCGACCGCCTCGATACCGTCCTCTCGTCCAGCCTCGGCCGCCGCCATGTCCTCAAACGAAGCATAGGACCGCTCCGGTGCAATGCCGAGCAGGGTCGCCGAAGCGGCTGCACGCGCGGGATCGGAGGAGAGCGCGCCGGCCACCAGCTCGTAACGGTCATCCAGCCGGGCCGCAATACGGTGCACCGCACCGATAAAGGCGCCCTGACCACCACCCACCATTCCGAGACGGATACGGCGGCTATCGAATTTCTTTGTAGCGGAGGACATGGCTATCCCTTTCAAAGTCCGAGAAGGCGGCGATTGGCGGCATCATCGATGCCACTCTTGGCGAAATCGTCGAAAGCCCGTTCGGTCACGCGGATGATATGGTTTTCAATGAAGCCGGCACCTTCGCGCGCGCCGTCTTCCGGATGCTTCAGCGCACATTCCCACTCCAGCACCGCCCAGCCGTCGAAATCATATTGGGTGAGCTTGGAAAACACCGCGCCGAAATCGACATGCCCATCGCCCAGCGAACGGAAACGTCCCGGCCGGTCGACCCAGCCTTGATAACCGCCATAAACGCCGGAACGGCCGGTCGGATTGAACTCGGCATCCTTGACGTGGAAGGCTTGGATACGCTCATGGTAGATGTCGATGAAATCCAGATAATCCATCGCCTGAAGGACGAAGTGGGAGGGATCGTAGAGGATGTTGGCGCGCGGGTGATTGCCGGTGGCTGCAAGAAAGCGCTCGAAGGTAATGCCGTCGTGCAAATCCTCACCGGGATGCAGTTCGTAGCAGAGATCGATGCCATTCTCCTCGAAGACATCGAGAATGGGTGTCCAGCGCTTGCCCAGTTCGGCAAAGGCCATTTCGACAAGACCAGCCGGACGCTGCGGCCAGGGGTAAACGAAGGGCCAGGCGAGTGCGCCGGAGAAACTGGCGTGGCTTTTGAGGCCGAGATGCTGCGAGGCTTTCGCCGCGTATTTCAGCTGGTTCACCGCCCATTCCTGCCGCGCCTGCGGTTTGCCGCGCAGTTCAGCGGGCGCAAAACCGTCGAACATTTCGTCATAGGCCGGGTGAACGGCCACGAGCTGGCCCTGAATATGGGTCGAAAGCTCGGTGATCTCGATACCCATTTGCGCCAGCCGGCCCTTGATATCGTCGCAATAGGTCTTGGATGCAGCGGCTTTCTCAAGATCGAAGAGTCTGGGATCGGTCGGCACCTGAATGCCCTTGTAACCGAGGGAAGCCGCCCATTGGCCGAGATTGTCGAGCGTGTCGAAAGGGGCCTCGTCTCCGGCAAATTGCGCGAGGAAAATCGCCGGGCCTTTGATCGTCTTCATGTCCTTACACTCCTTGCATTCACAGTCTGGCCGCTACCGATGCGGCGGGCGGCAGGGCGCGACCGAGCCGCGCACCACCAGTTCCGTATCCAGCACGATGGTCTCGGCCGTCCGCTTTCCGTTCAGCCGGTCCACCATCAGCGCCATGGCCTTGCGGCCCATCTCCTGGCGAGGCTGGCGCACCGTCGTCAGCGGCGGCTCAAACGCATTGGCGAAAATGATGTCATCGAAGCCGATGACGGAGACATCGGCCGGAACCGAAACGCCGCGCGCACGCAATTCGCTGATCGCGCCAATCGCCATCTGGTCGCTCGATGCGAAAATCGCGGTGAAGGCGATGCGACCTTCGAGAAGAGACGCAATCGCCTGACGGCCGGCCTCGATGCTGTAATCGCCCGTCACGACAAGTTCGTCGTCATAAGCGATGCCGGCTTCGGCAAGTGCCGCGCGATAACCATCGAAACGCTCCTGCGCCAGACTTTCCGGAACCGGACCGGCCAGATGCACGATCCTTTGATGTCCAGCGTCGATGAGGTGGCACATGGCGTTTTTGGAGGCGGCGCGGTTGTCCACCTTGACGGTCGGCAGAGCGAGGCCGGGCACCGTTTCCGACGCGATCACGATCGGCGGCAGCGCATCGCCCTGTTCGAGAAGCTCGGCGGGAAACTGGCCGGTCATCAGGATCAGGCCGTCGGCATGTTTCTGGCGCACCATGTCGATATGGGTCGCCACGCGGTTCTCATCGTTGCGGGCGTCGCCCATCAGCACCTTGTAGCCCGCTTCGCCCGCCGCTTCCTCAACGCCCTTGTAGATTTCGAGATAAAACGGGTTACCGATATCGCGAACGAGAAGGATGACGGTGTTGTTGGACTGACGCCGGAAGCTCGCCGCCTGCGCATTGGGAACGAAGTTCGCTTGCCGGACGGCGTCGAAAACCTTCTTGCGGGTTTCCGGGCGAACCTTGTCGGGTTGCTGCAGCGCCCGCGATACGGTCGCGATGGAAACGCCCGCTAGAGCTGCCACTTCCCTGATATTCGAACCTTGGTCTTTGCTCATCTGTCACACACGCAACTGCTTTTGGCGGCCATAAAGCAGCATCAGCGCTAGCAACGTGACACCGAATATGATCTGCCGTGCCCATACATCGAGGTTGAGCGTTATCAGTACGCTTTGCAGAATGGTGAGCGCAACAGCCCCGGCCATGGTTCCGACATATCCGCCCGCACCGCCGGCAAGCGAAGTGCCGCCGATGACGACCGCGATGATCGACGGAAGCACATATTGGTCACCGACGGAGATGAAGGACGTGCCGGTGTAACCGATGACGCACACCCCGGTCAGCCCGGCAAACAGGCCGGAAAGGCCATAAAGCAGCGTGCGGATGAGCGAAACGGGCAAACCGGTGAGCGTCGCCGCCCGCTCGTTCGAGCCGATGGCATAAATGGCGAAACCGAAGGCCGTGCGGCGCAGCACGAACAGCATGATCGCGGCGATGCCCAGCCAGACGAAAAGCACGCCGGGAATGCCGAAGATGAGCGGCCGGTTGATGAAACCCGCCAGCAGGGGGGCAGCCGCGCCAGAGGGAACGCCCTGCGAATAGACAACCAGCCCGCCCTGAATAACCGCCGTCATGCCAAGCGTCATGACCAACGGCGGAATGCGCACGAAGGTGATGCCGAGGCCGTTGATGAGGCCGATCAGGAAGGGGATGCCGCCTGCAACGAGAATGGCAAGCGGAATGCCCGCATTCTGGCCGTTCATCATATTGCCGGCAAGGACGGCGCCCAGCGAGATCATCGCGCCGACGGAAAGGTCGATGCCTTCACGCCCGCCGAGGATGACAAGGTTCTGGCCCGCCGCGACAATGCCGAGAATGGCGGCAATCGTCAGCAGCCGCACGATCTGCGAGCCCTGAGCGAAGCCCGGCGACAGCAATTCGCCGACCAATAGCAGGAAGACCGATGCGCCAATCGCGATGGTCAAGGGATCTGTGAGGAGGGTTTTGATTTGCAAGCCGGGATTGGTCATATCAACGCCTCGTCACCAGAACGCCGCCGGCCAGCGCCGTCAGCACGATCAAACCCTGCACCAGTGTCTGGTACTCGAAGGGCAGGCCCGCAAAGAAAATCACATTACCGATCATGCCGAGCACCAGCGCGCCGGCAATCGACCCTGTCGAGCTGCCGAAACCGCCCGAAAGTGCGGTGCCGCCCAGAACCACGGCAGAGATGGAGGAGAGCGCCAGACTTGCGCCCAGCAGAGGGTCGCCGGAAGCGGTCTCACCGGTGAGACACAGCGCCGCCAGCGCCGAGAACAGACCGGAGATCATATATGCGCCGATGCGGATACCCGAGAGGCGCAGACCCGTCTGGAAGGCACCGGTGCGATTGCCGCCGACGGCCAACAGGTGCGTATGAAACGGAATGCGCGACACGATGAGGGTGAAGGCAATGCCCCCAATCAGCACCCACAGCACGAAGGGCAAGCCGATGAAGCTGCCGGAATAGGTCTGCCAATAGGCTTCCGGCACCGGAAGGCCCGCCTGTGGCAGCACCCAGATCGCCAGCCCGGCGAAGATGATGCCGGTTGCGAAGGTGGTGACGATTGGCTGGAAGCGCAGGCCGGATATGAAGAGGCCATTGACCAGCCCACAAAGCAACCCGACAGCCGCACCCGCCGCCATGCCGGCGAAGACGGCGCCCGTCGTGCCGCCGAGTGCTGCGATGACGCTGACGGTGACGACATTGGCAAGCGCCACGATACTACCAACCGACAGATCGATATCGCCCGCAAGAATGACATAGGTCTGGCCAATGGCGACCAGGATCAGCGGCAGAAACGTCGTCAGGTTCGATTGCAGCACGGAGGGCTGAACGAAGGAAGGCTGCAGAAACGTGTTCACGGCGACGAGAAGCGCCAGTACGACGAGGGTGATGACCCATGGCTGCCTGCGCAGAAAACCGGAGGCGCTCATGCGGCATCTCCATAGGCGGCGCGGGTCATGTTTACGGATGTCATGTCGGCTCCGGTCAGTTCCGCGGAAATGCGTCCACCGTTGAACACAAGAATGCGGTCGGCATATTCGAGGATTTCCGCATCCTCCGAGGAATAAAGAAGGATGGTCGCGCCAGCATCGGCCTGTTGCCGCATCAGGGCGAAGAGATCGGCCTTCGCGCCGAGATCGATGCCCTTGGTCGGATCGTCGAGCAGCAGCAGTTTCGGTGCGGTGGCGAGCCAGCGGGAGATAAAGATTTTCTGCTGGTTGCCGCCCGAAAGCGTGCCGATCGGCATATCGAGGCCGGCGAACTTCGTCTTCATGTCATCCGCGACCTTCTGCACGCGCGGTTTCAGCGTCGCGGGACGGACCAGCCGCATCTTCTCGCGCACCATCAGCGCCGCGACGAGATTTTCGAAGATCGACCGGCCCTGAAGGGAAGCGTCACGGCCACGGTCACCGGAAACATAGGCAAAACCACTATGAACCGCCTGCGAAGGTTTGCCGATGGTGATTTCACGACCCTCAAACCGGATTTGGCCGGCAGCAAATGGGTTGGCACCGAAAAGACCCTTCAGCAAGGCCGACTGGCCCTGACCTTGCAGACCGGCCAGACCGACGATTTCGCCCGGATAGGCTTCGAGAGTGACACCGCGAACGCCCTCACCCGCAACATCCGTAAGCTTCAGGCTCGGCGCAGCAGCCGAACGCCCGTTTTGACGGGCAGGAGCGGCCCGAACATCGCCGACCATGTCATGGACGACGGCCTCACGGGTGGTGGCTGCCGTATCGAGTTCGGAAATCGTCGCGCCGTTGCGCATCACGGTGATGCGGTCGCAGACGGCGAAAACCTCATCGAGACGGTGGGAAATCATAATGGTGGAGACACCGTCCGCCTTCTTGGCCCGGAGTATCTCGAAAAAACGCTGGGACTGGCGGCCATCGAGCGCCGCCGTCGCCTCGTCCATGATCATCAGGCTTGCATTCTGCGCGAAGACCTTGAGGATTTCGACGAGCTGGCGCTGATCTGGCGGCAGATTGCCGACGATTGCATCCGGCTCCAGGCCTTCGCCAGCCACGCCATCGAACAGCGCGATCAGCCTCGCCGCTTCGGCCTTCAGCGCCTTGCCGTCGACAAAGATGCCGCGTTTCGGCTCGCGGCCGAGAAAGATATTATTGGCGACCGAAAGCTGTGGAACGAGGCTGAGTTCCTGATAAAACAGCGCAATACCGGCATTTTCGGCGTCCCGCGGGCTTTTGAAGCGCACGTCTTCGCCATTGAACCTGATCGTGCCGCTGGTCGGCGCGACCGCGCCCGCGACGATCTTGCAGAGCGTGCTCTTGCCGCAGCCATTGGCGCCCAGAAGCGCGTGAATTTCACCGCGACCAACCGTCAGCCTGCCGTCGGAAAGCGCGCGTACCGCGCCAAAATTCTTCGTTATGCCGGCCGCTTCCAAAGCGTTCGCCATCGCATGTCCCCGAATAATGCTTGTCACAGGCGGATGGCCAAGGCGCGGTCCGCACTCGAAATTGTGGTTCGGGCCGGCGTTCGCCGCCAGCCCGAGAGCGGTCTTACTTGAAGAACTCGCCAGCCTGCTCCGGCGTCACGGTTGCCGTGACGGACCAGTAGCCCGGCTTGCCATCGGCAGCCTTGATGTTGTCGGCAAGGTTGTCATTGCTGACGAAGGGGATCGGAATATAGATGGCGTTACCATAGGTGCCGCCGAAAATACCGTCCTTGAATTCCTTGCCCTGCAGCTTCAGGACAGCGACGTTGAGCGCGCTGGCCATGACACCCGGAGGATTGACCGAAGCGCCGGAATTGAACTTTTCCTTTTCCCAGCGGGTCATGAAGTCCTTGCGGATTTCACCGGTCGCGGCAATGTCCTTGGTCTTGCCGGCGACTTCGATGGCGCGCCATGCGCCGTCCGCCATGCCGTCCTGCACCCACACACCGCTGATATCGGGATAGGTGGCGAGAAGGTTCTGCATGGCCTGCTGGCCCTGCGCCTGATCCCAGCTCGCATTGGCTTCGTTCAGCACCTTGATGTCAGGGTATTTCTTGAACACTTCGCGATAACCGGCAACGCGGGCTTCGTTGGCGGGGTTGCCGGCGATGCCGTTGATGGCGACGACGCTTCCCTTGCCCTTCAGCGCATCCGCAAGCCATTGCGCGGATTGCGCCGCCCATGCCTTCTGGTCGATGCCGACATAGATCGCATCCTTCGAGGACACTTCGGCGTCGGTTGCGATGACGAGAATGTTGCGCGCCTTGGCCTGCGCGAAGATCGGATCGAAGGCCGTCGGGCTGCCGGGATTGATCAGGATAGCATCGACGCCCTGGTTCATGAAATTGCGGATATGGCCGATTTGCCCCTGCACATCGACATTGCCGCTCTGAACGACAACCTCAACCTTGACGCCCTTTTCGCCCCAGGCTTTGGCGGCAGCCTGAGCCTCTTCGATCATCTGCGTGCGCCATTCGCTGCCGACGAAAGAATTGGAAAGACCGATCTTGAAGCTCTGCTCCTGGGCATGCGCCGACGTGCCCGCCGCCAGCACCATCGCGGCAGCAGCCATCAAATGTCTAAACATGAAATTTGCTCCTCCAAGCACGGTTTTTAACTAATGAAACCGTTTACATCGGCAAATGTAACCGTTTTCATAAACGAGTCAATCCCGAGAATAATTTTTATCGCAGGGTGTGGAACGGTGGCGGATGAGCAGTTCCTACCTACGGAAAAGGCTTGAAAAATCGCGACATGGGCCAAAACCAACGCGGCACGGAGCTTCGGAAAACGCCCTTGGCCGACAGATCACGCCGGTTTTCATTTCACTGTGGACAATGGGAGGATTCCCGCTTCAAATCGCCTCGCATCAGTCATCAGGAGAACGACTAATGGAAATATTGCGCGCAGGAACACGGGCATCGGCGAAAGGCCCCCAGGCATGGTTCACGGGTCAGGTCCGCATCGATCCCCTCTTCAACCCCTTTGATGCCGAGCGGGTTCAGGGCGCTCAGGTCACCTTCGAACCCGGCGCCCGCACCGCCTGGCACACCCATCCTCTCGGCCAGACCCTGATTGTTGTCTCCGGCTTTGGCCGGGCGCAGCGCGAAGGCGGCCCGGTGGAGGAAATCCGTCCCGGCGATACAGTCTGGTTCGCACCGGGAGAAAGGCACTGGCACGGGGCAGCACCCGATGTCGCCATGACCCATATTGCACTCCAGGAGGTCAAGGATGGCAAGGTGGTGGACTGGATGGAACACGTGACGGATGACCAATATGGCGGCTGACGCGGCCGCGCCGGCCTGACATCCCTCCGGCGTCAGCCCGAAGGCTGATCCTGCGGACCGTGAGTATGCCTCTGCACTGCACCGCGACTGCTGAAACGCTAAAAAACATCAACGGCGATATGGCCGGAATGACATATGCCGGTGTAAAACCCCCTCGTCCTGTCGATGGAAACCTTGGGGGTATTGAATGAATTCCGGGCGTCGTGGCGTTCTCGCATTTCTGGGCGGCCTTGTGCTGGCAAGGCCGTCTCTCGGCGCAGCAGCGGGCAAGCCTGCAGCCTTTGCCGAATCCCGTTCCGAATACAAACCCCGGCATATCCTCTGCTTTCTTGGCACGAAAAATGGGCTGGCGGCGCTGCAGAAGAGCGCCCGCGCCGCCATCGATGATTTTGCGCCCGATTTCAGTCTCGACGAGGATTATTCACAGGATGAGCCGGACGACCGGATGGAACGCTCGTTCAATGTCTGCTGGGATCGCGTCGACCCCGATGCCTACCAGCCGGAGGATGAGGCAGCCGTCGCCACGCACGGCTCGGTTCTTTATGTGCTCAGCCCATCCATGGATGCCGAAACAGCCGTGAAGACATCCGCAAACGCCCTCAGATTCGTACAGCACATGCTCGATCACGGCGCTGTCGCCGTGAAGGGTGAAAGTGCGGGCGTCGCCCATGGCGCGAGGCGCTGGAAGCAGCTTTACGAGCAGTCGCGTGGCGAGGCGGCGGCCGATGACGGGATGGCGCTTGCCAGAACCTGTCGTCTGGCTTTCGCACGCCGCCCCATAGGAGACGATGCCGAAGGCATGACGAGCGTTGGGTTTCACCTGATCGGCCTGCCCGATGTGCAGATACGCTTCACCAAAAAAGACCAAGACCAGCCATCGACGAACGCCCAACAACTGAAGATAGCCGCCTTGATAGACGATATCGCCGAGCAAATGGCGCGTGAAGGCGTTGAAGCCACTCTGAAGGGCCGTGGCGCCTCCCTCGCCGACGACACACGGTATGAGGAGGACGAATATAAATTCAATCCTTTCGGCGTCGTGAGCGTTGATGGCCTCAAGCTTTAACGCCCGCCTGCGGCCTTATGGGGCAGGATCGCTCTCGCCGGCCACCAGAAGCATGGGCCACACGCAATGGCGGGCCTGATCGGGGTAAAAGGGCGCGTAGGCCGGCATGGTCGATAACAACGTCTGGGCCACCGTCACGCCGAGATCATGCAGGGACATGCGGAAACTGGTCAGCCGAGGTTCCAGAAACTGGCCGCGCGGGCCATCGCGGAAGCCGATGACGGCGAGATCGCGCCCCGGTTTCAGCCCCACTTCCGCAAGCCGGCGATAAAGCCCGACCGCCATCAATTCGTAGATCAGCACGATCGCCGTTGGCCGGGGCCGCATCTGCAGCCACTCGCTGGCGGCGTGATAACCACCCTGCTCGCTCGATTTCGCGCGGATGACCAGCGAGGAATCATAGGCGATGCCATTGTCTTCCAGCGCGCGCCTGTATCCTTCGAGAAAAACGTAACCGAGATTGATATCGCTGTCTGGCACCGCCACAGCAATCGAACGATGCCCGGCGGCGGCAAGGCGGTCGACCGCATTTTTCGCGACGCCCTCGAAATCGAGGTCGATCCAGGCGTGAGTGTCGCTGGAAGCGGTCCGTCCGAGCGCCACGAAAGGCAGCCGGGTCTGCTTCAGGAAATCCACACGTTTGTCTATCCGCCGCGTCGCGGAAATGATCATCGCATCCACCATGCGGCGCGCCACCATGCGCTTCAGATATTCATCCGGATCCTCTTCCCCCGGACAGGGCAGAACGATGAGATCGAGATTATGTCCGGAAAACACGCTTTGCAGACCGTCCGTCACACCGAGGAAAAAGTTGTCGGAGTTCTCCACGGTCTGCGCGTCGCTGCCGGTCATCAGGCCGATGACATTGGTGGTTCCCTGCCTGAGGCTACGGCCGGACTGGTTGGCGACATAACCCAGCTTTTCCGCCGCTTCCAGAACACGCCGCCGCGTTTCTTCGTTCACATCCGGCTTACCGTTCAGGGCACGGGAAACAGTGCCTATCGATATCTCCAGATAATCGGCAAGCTGACGAATTCCTTTCATGCACTCCCCTCCCAGGCCCGGCGCGCAATCGACGCGCCCCTTAACGGTCTTGACATATCTAACATCATCGGCATAGTCTCGTAAACGTTTACGACACTCTGCGCAAAGAGGAGTTTGCGAAAGAGTCCGGGGAGATGAGATGACATTCAATGCCGTTTTATGCGGGTGCGGAGCCATGGCCAAAGGCTGGCTGCGCGCCATTCAATCCACGCCGGAAATCGCCGGCGCGATCCGGATCGCCGGGGTGGTCGACCTGAACGAGAACACGGCACGCGCGCTTGCCGAGGAATTCGCCCTTACCGACGCGGTCATCGGCACGGATCTGCGCGAGGTTCTCGCTGAAACGAAAGCCGACATCCTTTTTGATATCGTCATCCCACAGGCACGCTTCGCCGTGGTTGAGGCCGGTCTTGAGGCCGGGTGCCATGTGCTCAGCGAAAAGCCGCTTGCCGCCTCGATGGAGGAAGCCGCCACGCTGGTCGAACTGGCGAAAAAGGCCGGTAAAATTCATGCCGTGGTGCAAAATCGGCGGTTTGTGGCGGGAATCCGGCGGCTGCGCCGCGCGCTGGAAGACGGCGTCATCGGCGATTTGACGGCCATCCATTGCGATTTCTTCCTTGGGCCGCATTTCGGCGGCTTCCGCGAGGAGATGAAAAACGTCCTGCTTCTCGACATGGCGATCCACACGTTCGACGCGGCCCGTTTCGTCGCCAATGAAAAACCCCTCTCCGTCTTCTGCGTGGAGAAGAACCCGGCCGGCTCATGGTATGCCCATGGCGCAAGCGCCAACGCCATTTTCGAGTTCTCGAATGATGTCGTCTTCACCTATCGCGGCTCCTGGTGCGCCGAAGGCGAGCGGACCAGCTGGGAAGCGCGCTGGCGACTGATCGGCTCCAAGGGCATGATCGTCTGGGACGGCGAAGACAATTTCTCCGCCTCCGTGGCCGGTGACGACCAGGGGCTTCTGCGTGGATTTAAGACCGTAAACGTTTCCGAAGAGGTTTCCGAGAAGGATACGCGCGGCCATGCCAGCGTCATTCTCTCGTTTCTTGAGTCCATCCGCACGGGCGAGATGCCGGAAACGGCCTCCTTCGACAACATCAACAGCCTTGCCATGGTGATCGGCGCGATCGAAAGCGCCCGCCTCGGCCAGCGTGTCTCCATTGCAGCATAAGGACTGAAAGACGTGAGTAATCCGGCAACATCCATCCGCATCGGCACCATGGTCAGCGCCACCAAGGGACAGGCGGCCGAACGCATCGGCCAGATCGCCGATCTCGGCTTTGAAAGCTTCGAGCCGTTCTTCTGGCAAACGACCAACGGCCAGGACCTTGCCGAACTCGGCAAGCGCTGCCGCGAGGCGATCGGCGAGCGCGACATCACCATCAGCACGCTCGGCATGTTCGGCAATCCGCTGGAGGAGACAGACATCGACCTTGAGACATTGCAGGGCTGGAAAGACTGCATCGACAATGCCCACCATTTCGGCGCGACCTGCGTTGCCGGTTTCACGGGCCGGCTTCGTGGCAGGCCGCTGCCGGAAAGCCTTCCCCGATACAGGCAAATCTGGAGCGAGCTTGCAAAACGCGCCGCCGACAAGGGCGTGAAGATCGCCTTTGAAAACTGCGCCATGGATGGCAACTGGCAGACCGGCGACTGGAACATCGCGCACAATCCCGACGCATGGGAACTGATCTTCAACGAAACGCCGGACGAGCATATCGGCATCGAGTGGGAACCCTGCCACCAGATGGTCTATCTGATCGATCCGCTGCCGCAGATCCGCAAATGGGCGGACAAGATTTTCCACGTGCACGGCAAGGACGCGACCATCCGCTGGGACGTCATTCGCGAGCACGGCATTTTCGGCAAGGAAAAATTCGTCTTCATGCGCACGCCGGGCTTCGGCGACAGCAACTGGACGGACATTATTTCCGAACTGCGCCTCGCCGGCTGGTCCGGCTCCATTGATATCGAGGGCTGGCATGACCCCGTCTATCGCGATGCGCTGGAAATGACGGGCCAGGTGCATGGCCTGAACTATCTGAAAAAATGCCGCGGCGGCGATTTCGTCGTCGATCCGACATAACGGAAGCCTTTTGGGAGAAGGTTTTCGAAAATTGCAGAGACGATAACCAAGAGGAGGAGATTATGGGTATCGCGAAATGCATGATGGCCGGCGCGTTTATGCTGGCGGGCGTATCCGCCGGCGCTATTGCGGCGCAGGCAGAAGATGTGACGTTGACCCTCTGGTCGCTGGATCGCGATATCCAGCCGGCGCCGAACCTCATCAAGGAGTTCAACGCGCTCAATAACGGGATCAAGATCGAATACCGGCAATTGCAGTTCGATGATGTGGTGAGCGAATCCATGCGCGCCTATTCCACCGGTAATGCGCCCGACATCATCGCCATAGACAACCCCAACCACGCCATGTTCGCCGCACGCGGCGCCTTTCTCGATGTGACCGACATGATCGCCAAGTCGGATATCATCAAGACGGAGAATTATTTTCCGGGACCGCTGAAATCGGTGATGTGGGACGGCAAATATTTCGGCGTGCCGAAGGCCACGAACACGATTGCGCTTTATTACAACAAGGACCTGTTCAAGGCCGCAGGGCTCGATGCGGCAAAACCGCCGCAGACCTGGGATGAGCTGGTGGAAGCGGCGCGCAAGCTGACCGACCCCTCGAAGAATATTTACGGCATCAGCTTCAGCGCCAAGGCGAATGAAGAAGGCACCTTCCAGTTCCTGCCCTGGGCGCAGATGGCCGGCGCGACCTACAAGAACATCAATACCGAGGGTGCCGTCAAAGCGCTCGAAACGTGGAAGCTGATGCTGGATGAAAAGCTGGCATCGCCGGATACGCTGACGCGCAGCCAGTGGGACTCCACCGCCACCTTCAACGCCGGCAACGCCGCCATGGTCATTTCCGGCCCATGGGAAATCGACCGCATGCTGAAGGACGCCAAGTTTGACTGGGGTGTCGCTTTGCTGCCGGTGCCCACGCCCGACTCCCCCCGGTCTTCGGCCATGGGCGACTATAACTGGGCGATCTTCTCCAAGACGAAACATCCGGAAGAGGCCTTCAAGGCAATCGAGTTCTTCGCCTCAAAGGACAAGGACATGTTCAAGAATTTCGGCCAGTTGCCGGCGCGCTCGGATATTCCGGTTCCGCCCACAGGCAATGCGTTGAAGGATGAGGCGCTGAAGACCTTCGTGGAACAGCTGAAATATGCGCAGCCGCGCGGCCCCTCTCCCGAATGGCCGAAGATTTCCAAAGCGATTCAGGATGCCATCCAAGGTGCGCTTTCGGGTCAGATGACGCCGAAAGCCGCGCTCGACCAGGCCGCTGAAAAGATAAAGCTGGTCGAAGGTTGATCCGGGCGGGCGGCCGGGTTCTCCGGCCTCCACCCAAGGAGTTCCTCCCGGTGGGGCTGCCTGCCGCGACAAGCGGCGGCGGCCCCGACTGGAGCTTGCGAGGATGTTTCATGAAAAAACTGTTTTCCAGCGTCAGTGACGGTCGCGGTTTCGATATCGTCCTTGTCGCCTTTCCTTTGGGCTTCCTGTTCGTCATGGCGGGGCTGCCGCTCATCTACAACATCGTCATGAGCTTTCAGGAAGTCGACATGTTCAGCCTGGGCACCTTCGTGCGCCCCTTCGTCGGCTTCAAGAACTACATCGATCTGTTCCGGCAGCCGGAAACACTGCCGATCCTTTTCAACACCGTCACCTTCGTCGTGGCCTCGATTGCCGGGCAATTCGCTATCGGCTTCGGCCTGGCGCTGTTCTTCTGGGTCAATTTTCCCGGCGCCACCTGGCTGCGCGGCCTTTTTCTCGTGTCCTGGGTCATGCCCGGCCTCGTGGTGGGCGCTATCTGGAACTGGATCCTCTCGGGCGATTTCGGCGTGTTGAATTTCTTCCTGCGGGAAAGCGGCCTGATATCGGGCAATATCTTCTGGCGCTCCGATGCGAATTTTTCGCTCTGGGCCGTCGTCATCGCCAATATCTGGCTCGGCACGTCCTTCAACATGATCCTGCTTTCCGTCGGCCTCGCCTCCATCCCCGGCGATCTCTATGAAGCCGCGGAGCTGGACGGCGCCAATGCCTGGCAGCGCTTCCACACCATCACCCTGCCGATGATGCGCTCCACCATCGGTGCAATCGTCTCGCTCGGGCTGATCTTTACGCTGCAGCAATTCGATCTTTTCGCCGCCATTACCGATGGCGGACCGAACAACAGCTCCAACGTGGCGCAATACTGGGCGTGGGACCTGTCCTTCCGGCAATATGATTTCGGCAAGGGCGCCACGATCTCCGTCATCATGATCGTTTTCGTCATGCTGGCCTCCATCGTTTATGTGCGCTCCACACGGCATGAGGTGCGCGGATGAGCATCACGACCCGCAACCGTCTGATGCTGGCCATCGCCATCCTGCTCGCCATCATCTACCTTTTCCCGCTTTACTGGATGTATCTGACCTCGCTCAAAAGCGGCTCGGAAATGTTTGCCAATCCGCCCGCCTTCTGGCCCACGGATCCGCAATGGCAGACCTATGCCTATGTCTGGAACAGCCGCAACATGGGCCGATACCTGTGGAACTCGGTACTGATCGCTTCGAGCGCGGTGCTGCTGATTACCGTTCTCGGAGTCGGTTGCGCCTATGTGCTGGCGCGCTATCGCAATGTCTGGGTGGATATCGGCCTGTTCCTCATCCTCATGCTGCAGGTTCTGCCGGCATCGCTGATGATCACGCCGATCTTCGTCGGCTTCTCGCAATTCGGGCTTCTCGATTATCCGCGCCTGTCGGTCATCCTCGCCATTGCGGCGAAAAGCATGCCCTTTTTTGTGGTGCTTGTGCGCGCCACCTTCATGGCCGTGCCGCAGGAACTGGAAGAGGCCGCACTTGTGGATGGCAATTCCCGGGTCGGCGCGTTTTTCAACATCGTGCTGCCGCTTGCCAGAAACGGCATTCTCGTCAGCGCCATCCTCATCTTCATGCAGGCCTTCGGCGAGTTCGTCTATTCGAAATCGATGATCCAGGCGGCCGAATTGCAGCCGGCGAGCGTCGGCCTCAATTCCTTCATGGGCCCCAATACCAGCGAATGGAACAACATCATGGCCTATGCGACCATGTATGTGACGCCCATTCTCGCCCTCTTCATTCTCTTGCAGCGCCGCATCGTTTCCGGCCTGACCTCAGGAGCGCTCAAATGACCCTTCAGATCGAACTTTCCGGCGTCAACAAATATTACGGCGCCTTCCATGCGCTGAAGAACATCAACCTTTCCATCAAGAAGGGCACTTTCGTCGCACTTGTCGGCCCGTCGGGCTGCGGCAAATCCACCCTTCTGCGCTCGCTCGCCGGGCTGGAAACCATATCGGCCGGCGACATGCGCATTGCCGGCACGCTCATGAACGGCGTGCCGCCGCGCAAGCGCGATGTGGCCATGGTGTTCCAGTCCTATGCCCTCTACCCGCATATGACCGTGGAGGAAAATCTCACCTATTCGCTGCGTATGCGCGGCGTCGCCAAGGCCGAGGCCCGCAAGGCGGCGGAAGAAGTCGCCGCCACGACGGGTCTTTCCAAGCTGATGAAGCGTTATCCGCGCGAACTCTCCGGCGGCCAGCGCCAGCGCGTGGCCATGAGCCGTGCGATCATCCGCAACCCGCAGGCTTTCCTGTTCGATGAGCCGCTTTCCAATCTCGATGCGGCGCTACGCGTCCACATGCGCAAGGAAATCCGCGCGCTGCACGATCGCCTGCATGCCACTTCGGTCTATGTCACCCATGACCAGATCGAAGCGATGACCATGGCCGATCATGTCGTCGTCATGCGTGACGGCGTGATCGAGCAGCAGGGCACGCCACTGGAACTATACGACCGCCCGGTCAATCGTTTCGTGGCCGGCTTCATCGGCTCGCCGGCCATGAATTTCATTCCGGCGACCGTCAGCCCGGATGGCGCATCCCTTCAGCTCAGCTTCGGCGAAGGCGAACCGCAGCAATCGATCAGGAATCCGGCCTCCCTGCCGCCCGGCAAGGATGTGATCGTCGGCATCAGGCCGGAACATATCCGGCCGGCCGCAGCAGCCGGGGCGGCATTGACGCTGCCGGTTTCCGCGGTGGAGACGACCGGCTCGGCCACTTTCCTCACCACGGGAACCGCCACCGAACTGGTCATCGCGGTGCAGGGACGCAGCGCAGTCAAGGCCGGTGAAACGATCGGCCTCGACATCGACCCGTCCGATATGCATTTGTTCGATGCGGAAACAGGCGTCGGCCTCCTGACCCGCTAAGCGGCAGTTTTGCCGGCTGTTTCCTCCGTCGGCAAACACGAAGCGTGGAGTCGAATGACCATGAACGGGAAAACAGTATTCCTTATCGGCGCAGCCATCCTCATCGGTCTTGTCGTCATCCAGCTCAAGGATGTCCACATCGCCATCGGGGAACGCGCCATGGGAGGTTATGACGGTTCGAGCAACCCGGAAGCGGCCTCTCGCGCCGAGCGGGAAGCAAAAGAGGCCGCCGCGCGTGCCGAGGCCGCGGCAGGCGCGCTGGAACCGCAAGACTGACCGCGACCACAGCACCCGAAATATTTCGATTGGAATAGTCGCTGCAATCTGACCTGTGCTATCAGACAGGTGGATTCGCAACGGGGGACTGAATGGCGAAAGGGTTCGTAACGGCCGAAGAAGTAGCAAAAAAGGCGGGTGTCTCACGTTCCGCCGTTTCACGCACCTTCACTCCCGGCGGCAGCGTATCCAAGGCCGTCCGACGCAGGGTGTTGAAAGCTGCGCAGGAACTTGGCTATCGCGTCAACCGTCTGGCGCAGGGCCTCAATAACGACCGCTCCAACCTCGTTGGTGTTGTCGGAGCAAATCTCAGTTCTCCCTTCATTTCGAAACAGCTCGATTTCCTCAGCATCGGTCTCCTGCGCCGTGGCCTGCAATGCCTGCTGCTGAATGCGGCAGATGCGCGCAAGGACATCGCGCCGCTCATCGAGCGTCTCTTCGAATTCCGCGCGCAGGCCATCATCGTTCTTTCCGGTGAACCTCCGGCCTCTATTATCGACGAATGCATCGCCAATGGCGTGCGCCTCATCCTCATCAACCAGCATCTGGACCGCACCGATACGAATATGGTGCTGAGCGACGATTCTCACGGCGCCAACCTGGCCGCCATGCGGCTTGTAGCTGCCAGGTGCAGAAAGGTTGCGGTTGTCTCCAGCGGCAGCCAGACGCCCGCGCAGTTGCGCCGCGTCAACGCTTTCACCGAGTGCATGACCATGGAGGGTATCCAGGTAATTCCATGGTGCGGCGGCCCCACCAGCTATGACAGTGGCTATCAGGCCGGCCGAGAATTGCTCGCGGACAGGACCATCGACGGCGCCTTCTGTGTCACTGATCTGCTGGCACTTGGTTTCATGGACGCCGCCCGGCTGGAAATGGGCCGCCGGGTGCCGGAAGATATCTCGATTGTCGGTTTCGACGATATTCCGCAGGCCAGCTGGAAAAGCTACCAGCTGACGACCGTTGCCCAGTCTTTCGACGCGCTGACCGAGAAGGTTTTGACCGCGCTCGATAGCGATGAGCCGGAAACCCGGCTTCATGTTGTGCCCGTTTCCATGGTCGAGCGCATCACCGCACGCTAGACCAAATGTCCTTCCGGGCAAAAATCTTCAGATCAAACCGCAACCCGTTCACGCTGCGGTACAAGCCCAAGCTCCAGATCGCGCGGGCTGCTTTCGGCACGCTCGAGAAACAGGCCGAGGGCTCCGAAGAAGATTTCAAGAAAGCTTTCGACCGAACCATCGTGACGATCCGGCTCGCGGCCGAAGCGCTCCGCCAGCGTTCGATAAAGGGAAAGCCGCTGCGGCGCGATATGCGGCAGTGCCAAGCCTGCGCCCTGGCGCAGGCAATACCAGTCGGCAATCAGCTCGAACATCGGCAGGTCCAAGGAGAGGACAGCAGCGTCAGACGAAAAGAGGCCTTCCCCTCCGAGCAGGCCGAGAACCTCCCGAACGCTTTTGTCGGCGATTGCCGTGACGACCTCGACCGGCCATTCCTTGGGGAAATAACGGTGCCTGATCAGCGCCCGCTTGTGGCCCAGCAGAAATTCACCGTAATTGCCGGCGGCAAAAGCTACGTCGTTTGCCTCGCCCGTCAGTGCGGTTTCCTGTGCATAGCCATCGCAAATGCGGCCATTGGCCGGCAGCGCGGCCATCTCCACCGTCTCGACAAGGATTGCCTGCCGCGACGGGTGGACGACCTTGAAGGCGGGCGGAAAGGCGACGAGCGACGGCACGGCGATATTGGTGAGCGAGTTTTCGCCTTCCCCGCGCCGGGTTACGCCTTCCACGTGCAGGTGCCCGCTGAAATGGACGGCAAGCCCGGCCTGTAACAGCGCATCCTCCACCGCCTTGCGCGGCGTACGCCGCACGACATTGGTTTCACCGAACAGGGCGCCTTCCGCACCACTTGCGCCATCGAAAGGGTCGAGCGCCGGATAGTGCGAAAAGCCGAGCAATGTCTTGCCATGCAGCTCCGCCCTGCGGCGCACATCAGCGATCCAGTCGATGAGGAAGGGCTTGCAGCGCAAAAGCGCATTCCAGCCACCGGAGGTGCTGTCGATGAAAGCCGCCTCCTCGCCCGCTTCGAACTCACCATCGAGCGGCTCGAAAATATTGGCGTCGATCATCAGCAGCCACAGGCCCGGCTCCGGTTCGACCAGATAGGAGGCGTCCATCAGGCGGTAAACATTGCACCCATCGGGCGACCGCACCGCGTACAGCCGGTCCTCCGGCGCATCGGAAACACCGAAAGGGGTTTCCCAATGCAGATAATCCGGCTGGCGGAAATAACCGAAAGCCGCCATAGGGCCAAGGCCTGCAGGATAGCCTTCGCAATACATCCCGTCGCTCACGACAACGCGCTCACCGACCCGCCGCGCATCGCTTGAAACGGAAAGGCATTTGCCGTTCTCCGTCAGAAACTCCTTGGTATGATGCCGGCCGCGCGGTCCGAAAATATCGTGGTTTCCAGGCAATGCGTAGAAGGCCGTGCCGTGGGCGTCGCTGTGGCGTTGCAGGATGTTCTTCAGCGTTTCGGTCGTCACCCGTTGGCCATCATCGGTATAGTCGCCAAGCAGAACCACATGGCGAATGCCGCGCTGCCGCACCTCTTCCAGCGCCGCATGCAATGCATCGGCGCTTTCATTGAAAACCCGGGTGGATTCACGCGTATCCGACCAGCTGCGCATGGTGATACGCTGACCATCGATTTCGATGCCGGGAAATCCGAAATCGGCTGCCGTGTCATGAAAATGCGCGTCGGCGATGACGGCAACGGAGGGAAGTGTGCGTGTCAGCATGGTTGAGCGGTCTTTCTGCCCTCGACCATGTCGATCCAGTCGGAGGCACGGCGGGCGGCGGCGTAAAGCATCGGTTTCGGCGTCTCGAACCATTCGTCAGGCCGCAATTCCCGTTTCGTGCGGACCACGGCCAGCGCATCGTCGAGGGTCGGATAGAGATCCGGCTGCTGCTTGTGCAGGAAAAGCGCCACCAGTGAGACGGAACGGCTGCGGCCGCTGCGGCAATTGACGAGCACATTGCCGCCATCGGCAAAGGGATAGGTTTCCCGCTTCGGCATAGTCTGGCGAAGCGCGCCGTCGAGAATGTAATAGGCGCCCAGCATCATGGTGTCGGGGCTGCCCTCGCCATCGATAAGGCCGAGCTTGTAATAACGGATATCGCCATAACCCACGGCGCGCCTGTCGCCCTCTTCCGCCACCGCCTGCACGAGATTGATATCCAGATTGACGGCGCAATTGACAACGGTGGTGATGCCATGCCGGCGCAGGAGCCCGAGATCGCTCGCACCATCGCTGCCGCCAATGTAAAGCGCGGCATTGTGCGGGCCGAGCCCTTCCGCAATCAGGCTGATTGCAGGCCGGGCATAAACGGGTCCATCCATTTCATTCCTCCACATGCATGAAGCACGAGGCCCCCTCTGCAAAAGGGCCTCCGCCATGAATCACGCCGATGCCGCCCGCGGACGATCCGACAGCTGCCGCGCGGCGAGTGCTATATTCGATGCCTGGCTGACGCCCTTGGCAACACCGGCGGCTGCGGCCAGCACGGGCCCGCCCTCCCTGAGACTGCCGATCTCCAGAAAAGGGCACACATCACCGCCAGCTTCGCTGACGAGTAGCAGCCCCGCAAGACAATCCCATGAATTCATATGCAATTCGAGATAGCCATCGGAACGGCCATCAGCCACATAGGCAAGCGCCAGCGCGCCGGAGCCGGCGCGGCGGACATTGGCGCCCATGTCGAGCAGGTTCCTGACGACATCGAGATAGGTCGCATTCGCGATACGGGTGGACCACCCCATCTCGATCGAAGCCGCATCGAAGCGCTCCGTTTCCGCCGTCCTGATCGGTTGCCCGTTGCGCGTCGCTCCCTCGCCGCGGCGGGCGAAATAAAGCTCGCCAAGGGCGGGATTATAGATCGCCCCGATTTCGGTCTGGCCGTTTTCGACATAGGCGAGGGAGATGCAGAAATGCGGAATACCACGGGCAAAATTGGCGGTTCCGTCGATGGGATCCACGACCCAGACGCGCTCACCGATCTCGCCGCCGCCCTCTTCCCCGAAAAAACTGTCTTCCGGGAAAGCGGCCGTGATCGCGCCGCGAATATGCGCTTCCGAGGCAGCATCCGTCACCGTTAGAAAATCCTGCGGCCCCTTCATCGAAAAGCTGCGCGTCGCCTCGCCCTGAAAACCCTTCAGCACCAGTTCGCCGGCGGAAAGAATAACGCTGCGGCACAATTCGGCACGCGCCGCCAATGTATCGGGATAGTGGATCGAATCCATGCGCAAGAACCATTTTTCAAAGTTTGAACACGCGTTCATATTGCACGCGCGTTCAAACTTTTCAAGGGGCGTTGAAAGGGAGCTAACGGACATTGGAAGCGGGCGGGCCGATCATGCCAATTCGATGGAGTCGGCGCAACTCATGGCATGAAGCAAAGGGCTTCCTCCCCCATCAGGAATATCCCCGCAGGAAACATTTAATACTGAAAACATTGGAATGTTGCGAAACACAACACCTACATCTTGCGGTTGATGCAGTTGTCTGTCGGTTAACCCTGTGTATTTCCAATGATGTAACGGGAATTATGTTACGAATGCCGCTCTGTATTTGAAGAGCCATGAATGAAAATACTGACCGCCACACAAAAACTGCAGGACTTCATGTCCGTCCGGTCCGACAATCCTGATTTGCTGAAAGCACAGTACCGCGCTTTCACCAGACAGATGCCGATGATGTATTTCATCCTGCTTTCAAGCACATGGGCGCTTGCCGTGACGCATATGCAATTGGCGCCGCCTTGGCTCACCATTGGAGTTCCCGCCCTATTCACACTCGGCTGCACGCTCAGGGTCGCCTTCTGGTGGAGGACGCGCGGCATGGATCCCGAACCGCGGGTGGCGCATGCAGCCCTTCGGCGCACAAATCGCCTCGCTGCCGGCATCGCCGTGGCATTCACGCTCTGGTCTTTCCTGCTGGTGCCCTATGGGGATGCCTATACGCAATCCCACGTCGCCTTCTATATGGCGATTACCGTCATTTCCTGCATTTTCTGTCTGATGTATGTGCGCTCGGCTGCCTTCACGGTGACGCTCATCGTCAATGGCGCCTTCATCGCCTTTTTTCTGGCGTCGCAGCAACCGACCTTTGTTGCCATCGCCATCAACGTGCTGCTGGTCTGCACCGGCATGATGTCCATTCTGCTGACCAACTACCGCAATTTCGAGCGCATGGTCATTTCACAACAGCGCACGGAAGCGCTCAGCAACGAAAACCTGCTGCTTGCCAATATCGACAGCCTGACGGAACTGCCCAACCGCCGCGCCTTTTTCGCTCACCTTGAAGCCGAGCTCGAAAAAGCCAGGGCCAACGGAACCCGGCTGGCGCTGGGTGTGATCGATCTGGACGGGTTCAAGCCCGTCAACGATCTTTACGGACACTCCGTGGGAGACAGGTTGCTTGTCAATGTCAGCAAACGCCTCACCGCCAATCTGAAAGCCAGCAGGGCCTTTCGGCTGGGCGGTGACGAATTCGCCATCGTCGCTCCGATCATACCGGATGACGCGCAACTCGTCACAAATGCCAATGCGATCTCCGAGCAGTTGAGGGCGCCTTATCATATGCCGGAAGGCACCGTGCATGTTTCCGCTTCCATGGGAATTGCCGTGTTCCCAAACCTCGCCTCAACGCTCGAACAGCTTTTCGACAGGGCGGATTATGCCCTTTACCACGCCAAGAAAACCCGGCGTGGCGATGCCGTTCTGTTCGATGCGGAGCACGAAAAGCAGATCAATATCGAAGCCCGCGTCGAGCACCTGCTCAAACAGCGGGATATGGAAAACGAGCTTTCGGTCGTGTTCCAGCCGATCGTCGATATACGCGACGGAAGGACGGCGGGGTTTGAAGCGCTGGCGCGTTGGCACAGCCCGGTTCTAGGGCATGTGCCGCCTTGCCAGTTCTTCCCCATCGCGGAACGGGCCGGCATCGTCGGTTCGCTGACGCGGCCGCTTCTCAAGATGGCGCTCGCCTCCGCCGCCACATGGGAGCCTTCCCTGCGCCTGTCGTTCAACCTTTCGGCACAGGACCTCAATTCCCAGGAGGGCGTGCTTTCCCTGCTCGGCATCATCGAAAACAGCAGCTTCGATGCACGACGGCTGGACCTTGAAATTACCGAGACGGCTTTTGCCCATGATTTCGAGCAGGTGAGGCAATCGGTCGAAATGCTGCGCCGCCTCGGCTGCGGCATATCGCTGGACGATTTCGGCACCGGCTATTCCAGCCTGACGCGACTGCATGCATTGCCGCTGACCAAGATCAAGATCGACCGCAGCTTCGTCACGGACCTGCACGAAAAACCGGCCAGCTACAAAATCGTAAAATCCCTTCTCACCCTCAGCCGCGACATGGGACTGGAATGCGTGGTGGAAGGGGTGGAAACACCATCAGAGCTAACCGCACTAGAAGGCCTCGGCGCCACGCTGGTGCAGGGCTACATCTATGCACCGCCGCTTCGGGAAGAGGATGTCGGTGCGTTTCTTTCGGGCCAGGCGACTAGAAGCGGAACTTCCGCTGGCAAACGCAGAAACAGGCTCCGCTAGTCAAACCATTGCATGAGGCAGATTGTCGTCACGGCACCCAAATTTCAGATTACTCGAACGTGATCCAGGAGGTTCCCTGCACCAATCTTCCACCATGCGCGCATGCATCACCCTGCCGCACTATCTTCTTTCCATCAATAGCGGCAAAGGACGAGCCGGCAGTAATTGTATCGGTCGTCGGAACTCCCGTGCACAAACAGGTATCACCGACAGTTGCGACCGGCGTTCCTTCAACCGTAACAAAACTCTGTTGGGTGGAGATGACGGGACCACCAACATGCGGTCTTGGGCCGG
This sequence comes from Agrobacterium sp. ST15.13.015, assembly GCF_027871645.1. Classification (NCBI taxonomy): domain Bacteria; kingdom Pseudomonadati; phylum Pseudomonadota; class Alphaproteobacteria; order Hyphomicrobiales; family Rhizobiaceae; genus Agrobacterium; species Agrobacterium sp. ST15.13.015. The sequence continues at coordinate 3,788 of NZ_JAQAHF010000021.1, read as the reverse complement.
GATCGACCTTGGGGCAGACATGCATGTGGCCTTTAAGGGAGACTGGGCTGGCGGTCATTGGCTCCTCCTTCTCAACTAAATCAAGCCGCACGAGCAAAAGGCAACGGTGCTATGGCGAGCACTCGATTATTCCCGCCCCGGAAGCGTAGCCCCCTGTCAAAATCCCCCCCGTTCCTCCATTGAAAAAGGCACGGGTCGGACCGCACGATGAGCGGGTTAATATCCAGAAGCACAGCTTCAAATCCGGCGACATCGCCAGGTTTCAGGTAAATGTCGACGATAGCATCATCAATATGAGCGACCTCCCTGAAACGGTCCGCAAAATCCACCAGAGCTGCCGCGATGGATTTGGCATTTGCCTCTATCTCAGGAAAAAAAGCCGTATGAAAATACTGGGAAGCGCCGAGGAATTCCCGGTTTTTCATGAAGAGCCTGAACTCAGACCATTTCGGAATGTCTTTCCAAGGCCGTATGAACATGCAAACGTCAAATTTATCTTGAAGTGAACTGGCAAGAAGTCCCGCCACACGGGGATTATCCCGCAATATATGAGACATGAGTTGGGCGCTGTTGAAGATCGGCCCCTTTTGGTATTGTCCGGGCTGTTTGAAACTGCATCCACCGAAGCGAAAATGGGCGCCCTCTTTGAAAACCGCGGTTTTTGCGTCAATGGCTACGCGGAATTCCTCTGACAGTTGAGGGAGTTCATCTACACTGAACAGGTCCCGGAAAGCCGCGGTCCTGCTCCCTATGGCGACACGATCCTGCTCCGAAATAAGCAACTGCTCAAAGGGTAACCCTAGCTCGCACACTTCGTCCGGCCAGGATTCAATAAAGGTTGCTCGCCATTTTTCGTGTAGACCAAGCATATTCGTTACACATCAAAGGTTTTCTGGTGCGGAGAGATTGATCAGGAATTCCGGCAGACTGTCCGCCAGCTTGACGATCCCTTTTGCGTTGTTTCCTGTACCAAAGGGGTCTGTCGCCCTTTCCCAGAAGTAAACAGCCCCATTTTCAGGATTTTTGCCATCCATCAACAAATAGGCATGTCCGGAATCCGCCGATCCAAAGAATATCATTGGGAGCGTGAACTGTTTTTCCCAACTGGAATTGGCAATAAAGGTGTCGTGCCACGAAACGATGGTATCGAAATTCGAAACAAGCACCTGCACATCATGTACCGACCGACTGCCGTCATCGTATTCCACCAGAAATGAATCGTTGTATTCGGTTCCACAGTGACCGTATTGCCTCAGAACCTCTTGCAGCTGCTTCGGAACGATCAGCCCGGTAAGTTCCGTAAAGCGACCGAAATCGCGGTCAGTCCACGTCGTATCCGGAACTCGTTGAAAATCGCTGTTCTCCTCCAGGAATTGAACCGCATCTTTTAAGACAACCATTGGAACAACTCCGTTCTAATAGGAAGGATCGTTGACTGCAGAAGCGCCGCCGCTGTGGGCACCGCCGCCTTGGCCGGTATTATGTATACGCGAGTCGACCAGCTGCATCGTGGATGTGTCTTCATTGTGATGCCACGTAAAGCCATTTTCATCGGCAGTCTTGCTCCAGCTGCCATACCTTTCCTTGAGCGGACCAACGGCCTGGCCCACGTCGCCGTCCGGCCCTCTTGCCAGGTCGCCCTTCATATTGGATATGCGGGTCTGAATCGGCTGCCCATCCGGTCCTTTTTTCATGAATGGTGAAAAATCGGGTTTTCCGTTTTTGTAAGAAATCCCATCCTGACCGTATTCTTTCAGCGCTTTATCGGCATTCGATCCGGGCTCGGGGGACCACTTGCTGTTGCCCGGCTCTCCAGACCACTTCCCTTCTCGTGGAATGTTCTTGTATTTGCCGCCATTCTTATACTCGTCGATTTTTTTCTGACGGCATGCCTTCGTATTGCATTTTCTCAAATCTTCCTGAAGCTTGCGGTAGGCTTCGCCGCGCTTGGAAGCCCAATATTTCGATGCCGCCGCCGACTTTCGTACATGCTCCTCGAGCGCCTTGACCTTGCGCTGCGCGGCGGCAACCTGGCTCATCAGTTTTTCGGCATACCGCGCAATCTTGGTGCCTTTGGCAGCGGCCTTGGCCCCATCACCCCAGACGGGAACGAGACCGACGAGATCCAGACCGGCATCTGCCCAGTTGCCAGTCCAGGCGTTTCCAATGGCGCTCGCAACATCCACGACACCACCCACTACGGGAACGGACGAAGCAGCCAGCCAACCCGCTTCTTTCGCGATTTCTGTATAGCGCTGGTTCAGCATGTCCAGATCACGACGGGCCAGTTCAAGCTCGCGCGTGTCAGGAACATTGACGAGATCATCAAGATGCTGGCTCATTGAACGTCTCTCGCCCTGGCAGCACGCTCACGCTCGAACTCCTCCTCGATGTCGTCATAAGGGACGCCGAGAATGTTGTTCTTCATATATTGCGGGAACCAGAAGGCATTATCGCTCCGCGCGATCGCGTTCCCTTCCTGGCTCATGGTCGGTTCAAGGTTACAACGCTCGATGCGCTGTTCCTCAGTCTGGTTTTGATCGGCAAGGATGGATTTATAAGGTTCGAACATAAAGAAATCCGGCCCGATCCGCCACATCAGAACAACGAAGTGAATCTGATAAATCGGGTCGGAAAAGCCGAAATGCTCAGCATAGCGTCTGCCCCAGCGTGTCATTTCGGTAGCCTGGGGCGACCCCGCCATATCAGCGAAACTGGGTAGATGCTTTGGCATCACTTCTCTGGTGAAATAATTCGTAAAATCGTCGTCATCGTGCAGCATCGCATTCATCTGACGCGGATCGAATTCAATGATCATGATAATGCCCTCTCAACTGCCTTTGCCTGACCTGTGCCTCCGGAAGGCAAAACGATCTCACGATGTACAATGCCATTTCCAAAGCGGAACTTGAGGAATTCTCCCGCCTTCAGGTCGTTTTCACAATAAAAACACTCAATTCCGTTGAAAAAAACAGCGGCCTGCTCCGATGTTAGGACTGGCAGATATTGGCGCAGCGTTCGTGGGTCGTAATAACGAAAGAAGTGAATGGTCCCCTCACTATCTTTGACCATCGTAAATTTCCTCAAATGCCGGACGACATCTTCCAATGCATGCGACGTTCGCAGAAAAATCGACCAGCGTTTGCCAAAGCCATTGTCGATAAGCCATTGCAACACGCTTTCGTCAGATGTCATTTCTGCGACCCAAGCCGTATCGTCCCCGAACTCCTCAAGCGCATTGCCTCTGTAAAGACATGCTACCTTGTCCGTCATGGCTTGAAGCGCCGGTGGAATAATCATCGGCGCCCGGGACGCATCGACCACGGCATAAAGACGCGCGGCTCCGCCAGCCCCCTGCTCCTCGCGCAGTTTGGAAAGAACTTCCTGCCTCTTCTCGCTATTGAGTTCCACGCCAACCCCTACTTCTTCGAGCAGTCTTCAGCAAAAGGCTTGTTCGTACTTTTGCCGGCACTGCCACGCTTGAAGTTCACAGCGTTTGCTTTGACCTCGAACTTGGTTGCCTTGATAAACACCCCATTTTTGTTGATCTCGATAACGCCGCCCGGTGCCGCAAGCACTATCTTGTCGCTGACGATCACCGTGTGATTTTCAGTTTGCGTGAAAATGGCTTTGCCAACGTTTATTTCGTAACGCTCTCCAACGGTTGTCTTCTTTGTCTTTCCGACGCTTTCCAGCGACGTCTGGCCGACATTCGTAACCTTGCTCACCCCGATCTGTTCTGCCCGCGCCACCCCGACGCTGTCGGATTTGAACGTGCTGACGATCGT